>JAFGWK010000014.1 GCA_016937195.1 Paracoccaceae bacterium
GAGCGCACTTGCCAGTCGGGCGCGGGGGCAAGCGATATTGAGGCGACCGAACCCGGCGCCCTGTGATCCGAAGGAGGTGCCGCGCGTGATCGCCCAACCCGCCTGGCTGCGCAGAAAAAGATGCAGGTCTTCCGGCGCAAGCCCGAGCGCGCGGAAATCAAGCCAGAGCAGGAAGGTGCCGTCCGGCTCGATCAGCCGCACCGGCCCGTCCGAGAGCCGCTCGCGCACCAGCGCAAGGTTGCCCGCGATGTAGTCGAGCGCGGCATCGAGCCATGCCACGCCGTCACGCCACGCCGCTTCCATCGCGACCGAAGCGAAGGCGTTGTTCTTGTTCACCGTCAGCCGCGAGTTCTCGGCCTGAAACCGGCTGCGGTGCTCGGGGTCTGGCACCACCGCGAAGGCAGAACAGCACGACGCGATGTTGAAGCTTTTGGCCGGTGACAGGCAGCTGATGCTGTTCTGCGCATCGGCCTCGGACAAGGTCGCGAAGGGCGTGTAAGGATGACCGGTGAAGGTGAAGTCGGCATGAATCTCGTCTGAGACAACGAGCACGTCGTAGGCGCGGCAAATTGCGCCCAACCGGGCCAACTCGTCGCGCGTCCAGACCCGACCGACCGGGTTGTGCGGGTTGCACAGCAATATCATCCGCGTCGCTGGGTCCTGTGCCAGCCGCGCCAACCCTTCAAAATCCATCTCGTAACGCCCGTCGCGCAAGACCAACGGGTTTTCAACGATCCGGCGCCCGTTCTCGCGGATGATATCGGCGAAATCGAAGAAGACCGGCGGCTGGATCACAATGCCTTCGCCGGGGTCGCTGAACAGGTTGACTGCCATCGCGAGGCTGTTGAGCACATTGGGCGCGCGCAATATCTGTGCGGCCTCCAGCTGCCAGCCGTGGCGCCGCGCCAGCCAGTCGGTCAACGCCGGCATCAGCCCGTCGGGAACCGCCTCGTAGCCGAAGACACCATGCGCGGCGCGGCGCGCGATCGCGTCCAGAACGCAAGGGGGCGCGCGAAAGTCCATGTCGGCCACGCCACCGGGGAACAGACCGACCCCGTTCTCGCCCAATACGATGCGGTGCGTCTTCAGGGCGGGCACAGTGCGGCGGTCGATGGGCATATCAAAGTCGAACTCAGTCATCCCCGGCCTCCAAGAGCCGCGCGAACCGCGCCGCGTCGATATTGCCGCCAGTGATCACGGTCGCGACGGTCTGCCCTTTGATCGGCACCTGTCCCGCGAGGATCGCGGCCAGCCCAACCACCGCGCCGGGCTCGGTGACCAGCTTGAAATGGGTGAAGGCAAAGCGCATCGCCGCGCGCACTTGTGCATCGCTCACCGCAAGCCCGCCCTTGAGATGTGCGCGATTCACTTCAAAGGTCATCGGGTTGGGGCTGGGCGTCATGATCGCATCGCAGATCGTGCGCCGTCCGGTCGGGTTTGAAACCCGCTCCCCGGCGGCAAGCGAGCGCCGTGTATCGTCGAAAAGCTCCGGCTCGGCGGCATAAAGGGCGCATTCCGGCGCCAGTTCGAGCAGCGCCACCGTGCCCGCACCCGCCATCACCTGTGGATGACCGCCTGTGGGCACCTCGATCCGGCGCGTCTCCGCCACGATCCGCGCGATCACCTCGGCGCTTTCTTCGCGGTCGCGGTCATAAGTGACGATCTGCGCTCCGAGGGCACGGATCGCCGCCATCTTCGCTTGCGCTGCATCTTCCGGCATAACGATCACCGCCGACGATCTCAGCAGCGCCGCTGAGCGCGCAAGCCCCAGCGCGTGATTGCCAGAGGAATAGCTGATCACGCCGCGCGCCAATTCCTCGGCACTCATTTGCGACATCCGAACATAGGCCCCGCGCAGCTTGAACGCGCCGCTGCGCTGCAGGTTCTCGCATTTGAGCAAGAGCCGTCCGCCGAGCCTCTCGTTTACGTCTGGGTTTTCCAGCACTGGTGTGCGCGTCGCAACGCCCTGTAGGCGTTCTGCCGCTTCGCGTATGTCACGCAGTGAAATCGGGGCGTTCATTCTGAATACGCCTTTCCAAGCTCTCCGGCGGGCAGTGCCACGCGGCATCATTTCGGGAAATGCCGAATTGATATCGAGCTACGAACTTGCCGGGAGCTTGTCAAGCTTCGACATTTCGGGCAATGACGAAATATGGAACAAAATGCTGCCCTCGACGCCTTCGCCGCCCTAGCGCATGAAACGCGGCTCTCGGTCTTTCGACTGCTCGTCAAAGCCGGGCCGGAGGGCGTGCCTGCGCTCGAAATCGCGCGGCGGCTCGAGGCGAAGCCCTCGACGCTATCGGGCCATCTCTCAATCCTAAAAGGCGCGGGTCTGCTGACAGCGACACGCCATCAACGAGAGATACGCTATGCCGCCAACCTCGGATCGGTGAACGACCTCGTCATGTTCCTTCTGTCGGATTGCTGTGGTGGCGATCTGGCAGCCTGCGCGGATGTGATTTCGTTGCGGTGCGGGAACGGTTAGCGCGTTCTGCCATATTCGATCGGGACACAGAGACTGCACCGCGCCGCATCCTTTTTGGTGGATCGACCAAAACGTGGTTCATCCCGCGCGCTGTAAACACGGTCAAGGTCTTTGGATCGCAGAGACCGCTGTCCACCCTGGTCACCCCAGAGTAGTTCGGCCCACAGCCGACTTTCATGGATCGTGCATTGGATGGCACTCCCAGACCAAAGCTGACATTAGATTCTGTGTTCTTCTCTACGTGGACTGGTGCCAAGATACGAAAATGAGCTATTGGAGCATTTAGTGTTTTAAGCTTTTAAATTTGTTTAAGTGCCTCTTTTAGCATGCACCTATCCTACGCAGTTCTTTCAAGAGGTCACTCGCCATACCGCATGCTCCCAACTGGATAAATTTCAATAAATGCTTGATCGATATATTACCCGAATCTTTAAAAATATCTGGTTGATGATCAAAAATTCGCCATCGTTTCTCAATCTTTGCCATTGTAGTTCACTGTCTCTAGAAAAGGACGCTCGATCAATAGCCGTTACAATTGTTGGCACGTCTCCGAAATTTTTCTTCACACACACAACAACCCATCCAGAAGCGGAAGAGGCAGAAGGTTTCCGTTCGGCGACAAAAGAAAATTGGCCTGATGTAGCCATCCGAATGTTGGCTAAATGGTAGAGACCAGTTGGAAAATATTACGTATGCGCCATCTCTCAACCAGACGCTCAACGCTATGTTTAGAGCACGTAGCAATCAGAATGGTTGAAAATTCTATTTGCTTGGTAGGTCTCAACGACAGCGATGCGCGCATGATATCTATGCCCCCTTCACCGTCGGACACCAAGACCAACCAAACGGCGTGACACGCTTGAGGGTTAACTTTATGTGCGCAGCCTGCGACCTTCATTCGCGTTAAGGTTTTTTGAATAATTTTCCGGTGTTTCTTTTTGCTGAGAATTTGCTTGTCTGTGAGACTGAATTCTTCATTGAGTTGGCGAATAGCCTCTATTTTATACACCGCTTAGAAATTTGGCGCGCATAGCCCCGAATAGTGTCGGGATGCACGATCTTGCGTTCAGAAACAGAGTCTATGCGAGTGGAGGCATTCATTTCAGGTCCTCCGCAGTGAGCAGGTCCGCTGCATAACGCGCATTGAACGCATTCTCATAAAAAGTGATTTGATAAAAGGCCTTTTTCGCGCCGACCTCATGAATGGGGTCGCTGTAGCAATACTCTTTTGACCTCAGGCAGACGCTATTGTCGAAGAACCGCCCCAAGGGATCTACCATCAAGTAGGAGGCAAGCATCGTGTCATTGTTTTCCACGCGCATGATGTGTTCAAGATGTTCATGGCACTTAACAAATTCTGAGAAATTTTGATCAGAAACTAATAGAGCATCCGTCGTCGCCAGAAGCGCGCGGAAAACTTTCCATTTTTCGGGGGCGATTACCTCGATTAAGTTGGATAGGTCTTCAATAAAATTGTGTGCATTGACGACCGTATTCAGTTTGATCTTGATGTCCGGGTTTTCGACTCGTGCAGCACTGATGGCCACCTTGATAGATTGTTGAAAATTTTCGCGCAACGCGTCAAACGACTGGTATGGGGAGGCCGCACCGCAGCGCGACCTTGCCCGGCAAAAGGCAGCTCTGGGCCGGGAGCGGCAGCCTTCTCAAAGGGCGGCGAGTTCAAATGATCGACGCCGTGAATATTGCATAGCTCAATTGCCTGACGCTCCTTGTCTTGAGTTGAAACCGATTGGTCTTCGGCCCCAACCAAAACCACGCTAGGCGCGAAAGCAAAGACGACAGAACCAAAAGTTCTGCCGTCTTCACAACTCGAACAAGAAATCTCAGAACTTCTAAGGGCGCTCAGAGTCGAAGAAGTATCTTGACACCCTTTGCGCAGGCTTATGCTTTCTTTTGCGCACTCATCTGCTTTTTCTTGTCCGGGCGCGGAAAGTTTGACCTTTCCTTGACCTATGTTGCATTGAATTTATTGAATATTTCTCAAGGTCAAGCTCACCTCTCTGCCTTTTTGACCCGGTAAGATTGCCCTTCGAAATAATCAGTCAAAGCACAAAAAAGCCGCCCCGAAGGGCGGCCAATCATTCGAAGCTCGGTGACTCAGACAAGTGCGCGCCTGAAGTAGGCTCTGTTCATTGTTCGACGCGGCAAGATCGGCTCGACCCCTCGATCCCTCAATCGATTTGATGCCGTGCGCGCCGAAACCCCCATCTCGGAGGCAAGCGTTGTGAGGTCGACATGCTGTTCCATGAAGTCTTCCACCGTGTCGGCCTCGAAGAACTGCTCTTGCTTGCCCCGGCCATTTCGGACCAGAATCGGCGCAAGGAAGATATTCCCGGTGTCGTCCCTATGTGTTGCCAACAAGGTGACGCCGCTGGTGAAGACACCAAGCTTCGCCGCAACCGCCTGCTTCGACATCAGATGCTCGGGCGGCTTCGCCAAGAGTTTTTCGCGAATTTCTTCCGGGTCCACAAATACTGAACGAAAGCGTTTGCCTGCATCGATCAAATCGATGTTCGTGAGTTCGCGTCGCAGCACCATTCGGACAATCTTGACGACAGAAAATCGCAGGGCTTGCGCCGCGTCGATCATGTCCAGCATCCCATCGCCAGGCAACTCTACGACCCGTCCATAGGAGCGAAGCTTCTTCAGGAATGTTTCGACCTCGTCGAGATCAATACGCGTCGTCCGGATGCCACCCGCTCCATTGATCACTGGTGGGATCACTCCCTCCCTTGCAAGCACCTCAGCTTGCGTGCGATTGCAGTTGAGGGCCTCCGGCAGCTGAGTGACCGGGATCGCTCTCAAAAAGCTCTCTGCGAGCCTTTCTCCGGCCTCAGCATCGAAAACCAGACGGGCATCAGTTAGCCCCACATCTCCTTCCTCGATCAGGCCGGCGCCGACCACCAGTCGATTGATCGTCCGAGGATGGATCCCGGATTTCGCGGCCAATGAGACGACAGAATGAACCTTTGAGCGGTCGACCCGCTGCCCAAAGAGGATCGTGCCCTCTGCGACAGGCATACGATCCAACACGAACTCGCGGACCACATCCTGGATTGGCCCGACCGATTTCTTGTGCTGTCTGTATTGAAGCCATTTGTAGAGCTTCCCGAATACCTTCTGAGGCCCGCCTTTGACATCTCGGTCTTTCTGTTCGCGCTTGAGCACATCGGCTAGGCACTCGTGAATTCCCTCGCTCCCACGCTTGGCAAATTGGTAGCCAACATGGCCTGCCCGATCCCAGTCATCGACTGTCAGCTTTTTCAGGTCCGCGTTCGGGTCGAACAAGTGAACGAAGCCCAGCATTTCACACGCGCGGGCCGCTTGGTCGACTTGCTGGCTATCAAGCCATGTCGCCCCCCTGCCCCCGTTGAAGCGAGCGTCGACATATGACTGGAGGTCCGAGACCTCCCGCGGCGAACAGCGCCCCAACTCCTTCATGAGTCGGTCAGTGCCCGGGGCAACGAAATTCATGTCCTGCGCAGCCTCAGCGTGAGTTCGGGTGCGACGCCGGATCAGCGGAATTCTATGGTGTTGGCATGTTCTGACCGGAGCGAACATCCAATTCACCAGTCCGACCCGCTGCGAGCCACCTATACCTTCGCCATTGTCTGCCTCCAACAGGCAGGCCGGGCAGTAGGTCGTGTGCTTGCCAGCAAGAAACTCGCTGTGAAACTGCTCACCGCGATGCTCGTGGAGCCGAGCACTAGGCGAGGACCATGTCGAATCCAGCAGCCTCTCGAAGGTATTTCCGGTCATTGACGCGAGCCGGATCAAGGCCTCAGGATCAGCACGCAGAACCGACGTTCGACTCATCTCGATCACATTGAGGAAGTCGAACGTGCTCGTGTTGCCATGATACCGAGCGACGCGCGAAATATACGAAATCAGGCTTTCCTGCGGCAGGATTTCAAGATGCGGAAGCAATGCCATTGATCTTACCCTTTCCGCCGAGAGCGTTTGCGGCCATTCTCGGAGCGGAGTGCGGTGGGATCTTCTTCAAGCGGATCCAGGTCAAGATCCTGCCAATGGTGAGCCACGAAGACATTTTCCGACCAAGCACAACTCTCGCCCATGCCCCAGGCTTCGGCGAAATCGTCGGGCGTCAATTTATCCGCCCCTCTCTCGAGCGCGAGCTCAATCGCATTAATTGATGTTTCGATCGCGCGTCCGAAACGTTGGCGGCTACCGTAGATAAGCCGATGAACCAGGTCCCGTTCCGGTCGGAAAGCCAAGCCGGCCACGTCGCAGTAAGCTGTGATCATCTTCCCGAGGCTGTCGGTATGAGCCCCTGGCTCAAGCGACGACGGAATGATCTTCATGAAGCGCCGACTGACCTGTGGATCCACGGAGGTCATCTGCCCCAGGCGCTCCGTGCCGCTCAGAAGCACGATCACCGCGGCCTCGCCTTGCATGAGGCTCTTGAGCATCTTGAGCATCCGGTCGACTTCGCGGTCGCTGCCTTTGCCAAACAGGTCATGCGCCTCGTCGATCCAGAGCACGATGATGCCATTCAGCGCCAGCCTGTGGCGCACCATGTCCCAGATTTCCCAAACCTTGGCGCGCTCCGAGATCTTGTCGATACCGAGTTCACGCAAGATCGCGATGCCGAGGCTTTTCTGGGTTGCAGGGCTCTCGACCTGCGCATGAAGATAGCGTGGCCTTCCGGTCTCGGGATTGTCCTGCAGTGCCGAATACGAAGCCAAGACATTTTGGACTGCCGTGGTTTTGCCGCCGCCCGCGGGCTCGATCATCGCGACCCCACGCGTTTCCAGCCCGCCCGCGAAGCGCACCGGATTCACAGTCGTCGCGCCGTCAGTGCTGACATCGAGGAGGCGATCCAATTGTCGGCGCAATTCAATATCGCGTTCAGTCTCGATATGAATGGCGCGAAGTTCCGCGAGGACGGATTTCGTGTCGGATGCACTGGTTGTCATGATTTTTTCTTTCGATTTGCCTGCGAAGCACGGGGATCACGCCGTCCGTGCAAGGTCTCTAGGAGGAGAAACGCGACCGGGCACCTGATTGGCGCCCGGTCTCAATGGGTCGACAGATCATTTATCCCGGGAGGGGAAATTGAATTCGGCCGAGGAACGGCGGTTTCGCGGCCGCGCTTCACCGCTTTGCTCGGACGCGTCGTTCTGCGTCTGCGCATCACCTTCGGGGGCGCTCGGCTCAGGAACTCCCTCGAGGTCGTGTCCCGGCCGCTGGGGCAGAATTACCTGACCACGTCCGCCATCCGGCTCTCCAAGGGTCGGAGCCGCTTGCGACATACTGAATCCTTGGAACTCCTCGAGCTCGAAGCTCGTCAAACGGTCTTCCGACCAGTTCCGATCAAGGATCTGGAACGCTAGGCCTTTGCGCCGGTTCAGCGAAAGAATGTCATCGAGAGCCGCCATCACCACGTCGTCGGTCCACTTTTGGCGTTGCGGCGAGCGCGTCCTCAGCGCTTTGCGGGTTTCGATCCAGTCTTCCGCACAGACACCGCCATTCGCGAATGCGGGCTTGACGGCCTCAACTTCGATCCAGCCACCGAGATTAACCTCGATGACGCTGATGTCGTCAGGATCCCAACGGATCTCGAGCATCTGTCCGCGTTTGTCGAGATAGGCCTTTTCCAGACACGGATCCTGATACTGAACCCCCAGAACGGTCAGACCGCCCTTGTGCAGCTTGCGGAACACGGCAAGCCCGAAAGCCATGCGCTTCTTTCGTTTACCCGGTGCCCCATTCAACGTGGAATTTCCAGCGGTCATGTCCGCCTCCCACTGCTCGAGCGGGGTGCGTCCGCCGAGGGCTTCGTGAGGCGTATTGTGATACATGTCGATCACCCAGCGCAGGAAGATCCTCGCCACATCCTCGACACTCAGGCAAGCCCTTTCCATCGAAGGATAGCCATCCTTTGCGATGACGTCCTCGAACGTGCGCCCGTGAAGTTCGCGCAGAACACCACGAGCAGCGGAGCCAAAGCATCTCTCGATCGCACCGCGCATCGTGGCCGCGCCGGCCTTCGCGACCACTTTTGTGATCCCGAGTGCTTCGCAGGCTCGCACAAACACGATTGATGTGTAGGCTGCCCCGGCATCCGTCACGATCTCTTCCCACGTCGCACATTGATCCCAAGGCGTCTTGGCACCGACCGCCCGGGCCAAGTATCCGCGATCCGACATCGACATCCTCAGACTCTTCAGGGCTGCGCTTCCACGCGGCGATCGCGTCAGCGTGGCGCCAACGATCAACTTGGTGCGGTGATCAATGACCGCACTCAGCCACCAGCGCCCGACATTCCCGGTCTCGAAGCCTACGTCTTTGTAGATCTTCTCCCCGAAGATCTCCCGGAAGGCATCGGGGTCGAGATGCGAGAAGAGATCGATCTTCCATTCATCGGCCTCACCGCGCTCGAAGGGGCGCGATGTCTCCACACCAGCGCCGATCGTGCGCAATCGGTTCATGGCCGCATCTTTACCGAAATGAGCGACCAAAACTTCGACATGTGGGATCGCGTCGATCTCGCGGTTGACAGCACGTTTGCCCGGGACCCGAAGAAGCGAGCGCCCTTCCGCCGCGCGTTCCTCATTGGCCTTGAGAAACGCGAGGCGGACCGTGTTCTTAACATGCGTCTTCGTCGCGCCACCGAGCACGAGATATCCTTCGCGAACCGTTTGGGTCAGAAGGAAGCGTTCATCCGACGTGAAATACGTATTATTGTTGCCGCACTTGGCATATTCGTCGCACAGGCCAGCGAGACCATATTTCTTATAGTCACGCACCCAGCCCAGAAGCGTGCGGGCGGCAGGAGCGCTCAACCTCGTTTCCTGCCGACCACCGCGTTTTCTACGCGTCTTGAGAGCCTCACCAGCGGCCTCCGCGTCAGCTTGTGCCGCCTCACGCTCCATCTGCGCGCCCGTTGGAAGCTCTTGCAGGAAATACCGCTCTGCGAGTTGCTCAAGCGCCAGAAGGCTCGCGCCGATCGAGAGCTCTGTCTTCTTGATCTGCTTGAGATCATAGAGATGATCGAAAGCGCGGACGAAAGCCAGCTTCACCCACAGACGCTTCCATCCCTCAAGCGAGAGTGACGAGGAGAATTCGCGAAAGCTCTGATGACGTTGCGCGATACGTTGGTCTTCCGGCA
The DNA here is from genome assembly GCA_016937195.1 of Paracoccaceae bacterium. GTDB lineage: Bacteria > Pseudomonadota > Alphaproteobacteria > Rhodobacterales > Rhodobacteraceae > Thioclava. The sequence continues at coordinate 9,639 of JAFGWK010000014.1, forward strand.
GAAAATACCCTGGAATATGCTCGATTTCGCCAGCCGCGTTGAGGCGACGGAGCGTGCCGAAATCAAAAGCCTCGCGAAGTCCATTCCGGTCGACCGGCGCAAGGATAAGCTCGCCGCCACGCACGCTTTCCGGGCGCCACGCCTGCCCTTGAATACGCAGAAGATCAGATTCACCCGCGGTGAAGGGCATGTAGGAAGTGTGATTGTGCTGGTTCATTTGCCTTGCTCCTTGCGGCGAACATTCGATTGAGGGGTGATCCGTTCCCGGCGGGTGAGTTGGAGTTCATTTTGGGCGAGCAGATGCAGGAGTGCCCTGTAGCCAGGGGCGCCGAGCGCGATTTCGTTCACCAAGTCGCGCAGGCCGACGCTCCCCGTCAGCTGCGACACCACAAGCCGCGCTTGGGCGAGCGCCGCGGCATCGACGAGGCGCACGCCAGCGAAAACGCGTCCGTTGTGCAGATCGATGGGATCAATGTCTGCTTCGGTGATCAGCCGCACCTCGTCCGCGAAACTAAATTCGCGCACCCACCAAGCCACCTCGGCCATCTCACGCAGAAACACACCGGATCTCAGCTTCGCAGTTGGTTTGACGGTTTCCGCGATGACGCGACCATCCACCATGGTCTTTAGGACATCAAAATAATGCCGTTGCTTCCGCTTGGGCCCGTAGAAGAACTCGGCCTGGACACGGAAGTCAGCAACCGCTGGGTCGGCGTTCAAGATCAGAAGGTTCTTGTATTCCGTATAGGATTCCCCTTCCACAACCTGGCCGTGATCCCGTCCCAATACTGCGTTGACGACGCAGTGGCCCTTCGACCGGCTGGCGATGCTTCGGTTCGCTCGCGATGGCGCGGGCAGATGCAAACTGCCCCTGTTGTGTCCAGCCAAGGCGACAGACGTAGCGTAGAAATTAGACATAGGTCCTCCGTTCCCGGAAATCCGGGTGAATTCGTTTCGAATGGACCGAGGAACGGAGTTGCGCTTGCCCGTATTCGGGTCTATGAACGCAAGTGAATGAGCGGCCGTTCTCGGTCGTTACCTATGGCGCGCCGTCTTCGGTGCGCCTTTTTCTTTTCATGGTGGATCTTTCATCGCGGCCCTCCTCGTTTCGGTTCGATGACATTTGGATTGCGTCAATTTGCTTTCCGGAAAAGCCTAAAGACGCGGATTCACAAAATGGCCTTATTCTCGACCAATTATGAATGGCTCAAAAAATTGACGCTTATTCAGTATCTTATGCGAAAAAGCATAGTTACTCACGAGACGCACCCGTTGATCGTTTAAGTATACTTGAAACATGTCTTCTTCTTTCGATCTCGGAGGCGCTAAACAGGCCCTGTGCGAAAACCGTATTAAATACGGCAAGTCGATTTTGGCCTATCGACACGGAGTCAGTTCCAGCCCTCGCGTTGCGGAGTGTCAGGAACGGATTTCCAGCCGGCGCCGAATCAAGATGGCGCAGCCGGAAGACGGATTTTGCGGGATAACTTGGCTTCGAGGTCCATTGTTAGGACTCGGCAATCCGTTGATCGTATTCCACCAAAATGGCGGAGAAACTATTCTTGAGACATGCGCTCAAAAACAACGATCAAGGGAGAGCAGGACGAACCCAGCACGTCACGCTTAATCCAAGCGGATCAGCGTATCAGTCGCGATGCGACAAGGGGAATATGCAGGTTCATCAACATGGCGCCACAATAGCCAATCGGACGCTTAGGCGAAAGTCGCAAAATTCACCGACACCCCTGAACTGTAGCCTTGCCGCAACGATCGACAGAAAAGAAACGGCATGTTTCAAGTTTGAGATGCGAACCCCCTTCCTTACCCAATATATTGGTTAAGTAAGGAAGGGCCGCCGAGAAAGACGGCCTCCAAGCTCCCCTAAAACGCTGACATAAAATATTTGTGACCGGCGCGATTTGTCTCGATGGAGCGTGGGTTTGGCCTGAAATTTTCGCCCCACGCGGTGTTCACCCGGGCGCTGCCGCTTCCCTCCCGCATGACCAGGTCTTCGATGTTCGTTCTCATATGCCCCATTGACCGGCAATGCCTGTTGGGCAAGACTGGAACATATTAAGAACTTTTGGGGCGTCTCATGCCAAAGAGCATTCTCATATTTTCCGACGGAACCGGACAGATCGGCGGGATGCGTCCTGATCAGCGTCTTTCAAACATCTACAAGATGTATCGCGCGATGCGCCCTGGCCCGTCTTCCCCGATCAGCCCTCTCGAACAGGTCTGTTTTTACGATCCGGGTCTAGGGGCCGGTGAAGTCGGCGGGATAACATTCAAACGTATCAGAAACATCCTCTCAGCTGCGGTCGGAACCGGGATCGATGAAAACGTGACCGATTGCTACGAAAAGATCATTTCTTATTATGAACCTGGCGACCGTATTCTTTTATTCGGTTTCTCTCGGGGCGCCTACACTGTCAGGGCCGTAGCTAACGTCATGAACCTTTGCGGCATTCCGACGAAAATGCCCGACGGTTCCCGTGTTCCACGCTTCGGGCCAAATCTTCGCAAGATCGCCAGCGACGCTGTGAACTACGTCTATAACCACGGCAACGGATATCCTCGCGGGCAACAGCCCTACTTTGAAAGACGTGAGGAGCTCGGCCGGCGGTTTCGTCACAAATACGGGAGCTTTGTCCCGAACGCGGAGGAAGACGTTCAAGGGAATGTCCAGCCGACGTTCATCGGCGTCTTCGATACAGTCGCAGCACTTGGGAACGCAAAGGTCACCGCTGCAGCCGGTGCGGCTGCTTTAGCCCTTGCCACCGCCATCGTCTGGATGATCTGGGCCTCTGTGCATTGGACAATCTGGGGGGCTGCGGGGCTCGTTTTAGCCGCAATTCTCTACTGGTATGGCAAACTCAAATGGTCTCAGTGGAAATACTTCTCGCCCGATGAAACCCGACCGCTCAAGATTTCGCGGATCAGAGACTGGCCAGAGATCTGGAAGTATGGACACTACGCCAAATGGAACCTGAAAAACTACGACAGGTGGCTCGACTCCGACGTGCAGCACGCCCGTCATGCGCTCTCGATCGACGAACACCGGAAGAACTTTCCCAGGGTTCAATGGGCGAGGCGGGAAGAGGTGAAGAAGACAGAGGGGCGGGAACCAATTTGGCTAAAGCAGGTCTGGTTTGCCGGATGCCACAGCGACGTCGGCGGGAGCTATCCTGAAGAGGAATCCCGCCTGAGCGACATATCACTTCAATGGATGCTCCACGAACTCCGCGAGTGCGTTCCGCACATCCAGATCAACGATGACAAGCTCTACCTAGCGCCGGATCCTCATGGGATGCAGCATGAAGAGACCTTCATGTTTGAACTCGGTCCGATCAAATTGCGTTGGCCAAAACATCCCCGCAAGGTCGACTCTGTGTTTCAACTACACCCGTCAGTGCTTGAGAGGCTGGAAGCCGAGGCGGTGTCGCATTTGGGAGAGATGGGCGCCTATCGGCCCGAGCAGTTGCGTGAACATCCCCAGGCGAAGGCATATTTCGAATAGGTGGAAAATGCCCGAACCTAGTCCTCAAATTCTTCACGCTCTCGGTGCGCATTCAGCGGCGTCTGCTTGGATTGCTTATCGAATGCCTCTCTGGGGCTGCGCGAAAGATAATAGCGCCGCGCGTTGTCAGTCAGACCGTAGCGCTCAACGTAGTCGAGAAGCAGCTGTTCAAGCTCTTCGTAATCACAACTGGCATTCATGGCCTCATGCCTCCGATCAAAATTCTTTTATGCGGAAAATGTTAAACAAACGTTAAATTTTTGAGGCACAATTGCTCTAATGATGTAACCCGCGCACCACATTTACCCTTCGTATGACCATTATTCTGAAGGAGGCTTTGGAGCCTTAGCGGATCGCTCGCCTCGGCCCAAGTCAGTCTGGAGCCCGTGGGCCGGCAGGCGATTGCGTCGCAATCTGCCGATAGGCACCACCCACAAGCCCGGCGCGATGATCTGATCGGGTTCGCGCTTGAGCGCATCGATTATGGTTCGGTCGCCGAGCTGCGCGCCACCGATCTTCTGCATTCGGCGCAGGGCGGGAAGTCTGGAACCACCCCCCGGGGATTGAAAAAGCCCTGCAAGAAGCAGGGCTTTCTATATCTCACATCCAAGAGAGAAATCACATCGGGCAGTGTTTGCGTGCCATCTCTTGATCAATGGCATCAATCTTACCCTTGGTAACCGAAATAGCTGCCTCTTTGTCTCCACCCGACATGCTGGAAAGCGGTAGGCCTAGCAGGAAAACACCCAACGCATCACCGCTGGCCGCACTCTTTTGCTCCGCTGAGAGGCTCGCAAGGTCTTGCGAGAGCTTCACCTTCGTCTGGCCGAGATAGCTGCAGCTTTGGCCAGCATACATGCTCGACTCCATAGGAATAGCTGCGATCTCGTCAGGCTGTTTTGCGCATGCACTAATTGCAATTGCCGCGACCGAGAGAATGCCAAGATTAATAATTGTCTTCACGTCATTGTTCCTTGTTCGTTATCAATGTTGCCAGATGGCGAATTCATGCCCCGCAATTGTGTCACTAACTTGTTAAAGCCGTGGGCAAAATTGTGACATTTCATCGGTCGCAGCTTCACCATTTCTCTCACGCAGACAGTGCGCCTTGGCCTGTCAATGCTCGATAGGCGGCATCCGCACGTTTAGTGACGGCCCTATCTCAAGGCGCACCGCACGGCTTCGAGCCCGCGGTTGAAAAAGGGGGGCATGGCAGGCTGATTGGGCGGACGAAGGGTGGCATGAACACCAAGTTGCATGCCGTCACAGATGCGAAGGGCCGCCCGATCAAGTTCTTCATGACAGCCGGCCAGGTCAGCGACTACACCGGTGCGGCGGCCCTGCTGAGCAGCCTGCCCGAGGCCGAATGGCTGTTGGCCGATCGGGGCTATGACGCCGACTGGTATCGTGAAGCCTTGCAGAACAAGGGCATCAAGCCCTGCATCCCGGGCCGGAGGTCCCGAAGCAGGCCCGTCAAATACGACAAGCGCCGCTACAAGCGGCGCAACCGGATCGAGATCATGTTCGGCAGGCTCAAGGACTAGCGCCGCGTTGCGACCCGCTACGACAGGTGCCCGAAGGTCTTTCTGTCCGCCATAGCCCTCGCCGCAACTGTCATCTTCTGGCTTTGAAAATTAACGAGTCTGGAGCCTACATAGCCACCGGCAAGAAACGCCCCAGTTCCCAAAATACTGGTGAAAGAATACTCTACCGAAAATGAATAATCTGAGCTCTGACCAGCGCCATCATTCTGCTCGCTCATTTTTAATTTTCACCTCTCTAATAAAGCTTATAAAAGCCCTTCTTGGCACAACCCCAAATATCAGCATCAAACTTAAAAAAAACATCATGTTGTAGTTCGTGTAAACAGAAACAACAGCCACCAATACAGAAAACAGCTCCTCAGATATAAATTGCACCTTCCAGTTCTTATATCGCATCTATCTAACCCGGATAAAGCCAGAAACCAAAGAAACAGGATAGCCCATTATAATGCCCACGTTATTTAGGGTTGCAGCTCAGTCCCCGATTTTATGCGTTAGCGCGAACCACATCAGAGCCGCCTGACGTAAACTGAGATTGGGCCGAAGCCCCTATCACCTCACGATGTCTGCAATCTCCTCAACAACTAAAGTCATCCCCACAAAAAATATGGCAAACGAGCACCATTCACATCAAGAGACCTATCGATTCAGACAGGTCGAAAATAAGATATCCAAGATGTAAGCTGCACTTGGCGGATCGCGCAAGAATTCTCTTAACAAATTCGTGATCGCTGTTTCGGCGATGTCGGGCAACCCGTTGGATTTGCAAGAAATTCATGCCTCGAACTACCTCGTAGCGGCACGTGTCGCGCTGACGGCAAGTGCAGTTATGGTCGCGTAAGCCGGGCGGTATTGTCCGAACGTTCAATGCGAAGGCCCGCAAACGTCATGCGGCGCAACACCCTGAAAAAATTTGACAAATTCGCTCACGTCTCCTCATTCGATCTGCAATTGCTTTCACTGGTTTCCCCGCTGGCCTCCGGAGCCTTCGCCTTAAGCTCACTTGCCTTCTCAAGCTGCGCATTGAGCCACCGGACCTCCTCCTCGGTCAGCGGTGTATTTGATCGTTTCCACGAGCGCCGCTCAATTCAAACGGTCGCCCATAGAGCGATGATCACCAAGACACTAAGCCCTTCGGCGACCAAGATCGCCATATCCAAATTCAGGTTCCCACAATCCGCCATTTCACCCTCCCCCGCTCACTGCAATGTCGGACGGCTATCGTGCGCCACGAGACCATCGATCAGCTTGATCACCGCGCGCAGATCCCACCCAAGCGAACAGTTCATCACGTCAGACGAGCCGACAGCCCTCATTTTCTCAAGAAACGATCTTTATGGGCTGCTCAGCTCGCCCGGTCATGGACTACGTGAGACGCTTCTTTTGTTTCCTCAGTCTCCGGAGATACGCTTTCTGCGCATAACCGCCGCTCGCACACTATGCAGCATCTGTCAAAGAGGGCTCGTTCCAGACCTTCGCTGCGCCGCAGTGCCAAGCGCCTAGTCGACCCTCATGCGGCGTCGCTCTCGGCCCTGACCTGCCGTTCGATTTGTCATGCGACGCAGTGGTAACCCTCCTGAAAGCGGGCATTCATGCATTGTGCATCGTAACTCTCACTCCTCTGGCTTGGTGCCGTATCTCATTGGGCTGACCTGCTGTGGATGAAGCCCCAATACAACGTCGCCTTTAGATGGGGGTTCTTCCTCTGTCGATCGCCAACGCGTAAAATCCGGCTCAACCCAGACCTTAGACTTGCGGCGTTCTAACGCCACCCAGTCAGCTCTGTGGTAGAGCCTAAGCACAACACAGATAGTTGCATTTATCAGACGGAACCGTGGCGTGTGAGCGGGATAAGCGTCTCCTTCAGGCAAGGGGCTAGAAAAGCTGGAACAAAGACCTTTAATGGCCTCATCGCTAAACGAAAGACCGTGTCGCGCATGAGCAAAGCGATTGCGCACTTTCCTTATTAGCTCTGTCTCTGATTTCTCATAGTCATCGACTAATCCAAGCGCATGACACAAATTCACACGTGCAGACATTGTGCCGATCGGTGCCGTAGCTCCATTCAACAACTTGTCATGCGCACTATTTTCGGTGAAGAAACCGCGCAAGGTATCTGAAAGCAATTCATCAATCAACGCTGCTGCCACCAATGGCAGACCGCGATCAGTCTCCTTTTTCAGTTCTTGTGTAAACGCAGCCAAGTCTTCTGCTGTCGATAATAGCACTATTACGGCCTCTCTTCTAAAGCGTATGACCTGCTCCCCTTTGGGTCAGCATTCATAAGTTAGCTCTCGTAAGGTCTTGCGAGCGGACAGTCGGAAGGTTCAGCGTCGAACGTTCTCTAGCAACATGCCTTGGTTGTTTGGGTAGAAAAGGCCATAGCCCCCGCTCTGGGCAGCATCCACATTCCTATACAATCCCAAGTATTCATTCCCATGATTCCGGCCCGCGCTGTCGCGGGTCGGAATAATCACGATCTTGTCAATATCCTTCACGCCGTCCGCGCAACCAATCTCCCACGGACACCACCGGCTCGAAGCCGAGTTCGCGGTTGCTAAATAAAGGAACCAATCAAAACGTTTGATCTTATCCTTGATCTTCTGCGCCGTTTCACGATTGGGCTTTGATGGCATCGACATGTCTTCCCAGTCGATGTAAACGAGCCAGCCCTTGGACTGAAGAAACCCTTGAAGGCCTTTGGCCAATGCCGAATCCTTGTGGCTATGAGAGAGAAAGGCTGTTTGCTTTCCTGCCTGCCGTGCTTCCTCCACAATACGCTCTGACTTCCGAACCTCAGCGCGATTTGTATAAGCAAGAATAGAAGACTGATCGATCATCGTTACCTCCCAACGTCAGATGCAGCTTGCCGCACCCAAGACGAAAAATTGGCACCGCCGTTCTGTGTCTTGTAGCAATACAACCCCGCATAGCGTGACAGCCTGATCACATTCGTGTCGTGCGGCTTGATCCATGTGGCAGGAAGATCCACCGCCTGCGTGTAGTCATCATACCTCACCCATTTTCCATTCTTGATTTCCGCTATGCGTATCACACCACCCGCGTTGTAAACGCCCATATAGTCGAGTGGATTAGGCCCCTCCTGGGATACATATCCCTGCTGATTTCCCATGAGATTGATCCTCACGGCCATCAGCCCGTTTCCTTTGACGACCGACCTAGCAAGCTCGTAACGAACCCATCGGCGCTCATACGTTGCCGCGCCAACGAGAACGCAAGTCACGGAAGTGTTTTTGATCCCCTCGCGGATAAGGCTTTTGAGAGATTCCGGCCCTATTCGCCGGGAGCTCTCCCAAATGCTGCCATCAAAGAAGCCTTCCGACTCGCGCGTGTTCTCGTGGTTGTATCGCCACGATTTGCGAACCTGGTTCACCTTCCAAATGTCGTTTTGGTAATGGAACGAGAAGAAGACCCGGCGCTTGAAAATTTGGGCGGGCATCGCCCCGAAAATACTAGCCATTTACACCCCACAAAAAATCAACGAAGCGACCGCCCCTAATGATAGAAAAATCGCCACATAAAACCAGCTCACCGACCACGAAAGCGCCAGACGAAGCACTGAAGACGTATCCTTCATGAACGGTGTGGCTTCGAGGCTATAGGCTTCGACCTCTTCCCCTTTTCGGACATGCTCGTAGAGCTTCCGATAGGCTCGCTCGAGGCGCAAATATTGTGCATCCATGAGCCAGAAAATGATCATCGGCACTATGGCAGCAACCGAATAATATGGCGAAGGTGTTTCCACGGTGGCCATGACGGCAACTGCCGCGCTCCCAAACGTCGCAGCAAGAGCTTTGAGAGTAAATGAGTTTGCCCCCATCCTTGTAATGACTCCTTGCAGCATCGTCAGATGCGCAATTCGAATACTCTCATCTTGGACTTGAGTATCGCCCATGCAATTGCCTCGTTTTCTGTGTGCGTTTTCAATCTCAGCGTGAAATCAACTCCAATGTATCTAAGCAACCTGGGAAATCCAGCGAAAGTCACTAGCGATGACGTCTGCTTTGCTTCAAAAACACGATTTGATCTCGCACCTGCAGCGAACGGCCGCTTCTCTAATTGGGTGTCTGGGTCAAGCTCGTTTTCCTTCTTATGAATGATGAGGGATCGTATATCCGGGTCACGCTTCTCTTCGCAGTCTGGTTTGGCGTTCGAAGGGCGCAGCTGCATGTATGTGTCGGATTGGTAGTGGAGAGCCCCGCTTTCCGGCGCGCTTCAAGTTGCGCAGCAGACATTTTCGGCTTCATCCACAAACCTCGTCCGGATGGACGATCCCGTTCAGGTTAGGTGGTGGGCTATTGGGTCATGCCTGGCCTCCCACTTTTTCCTGACGGAACTCTGTGCCGTCGATCCACATCCGATGTAAAAGGACGGCCAGTTTGCGAGCAACCGCGACGACGGCACGGCGGCGGCCTTTGGTGCGCATGAGGCGCATGCCCCATGACTTGATCTGCGATCCGGCCATTGTTCGCATGAGCAACGCATTTGCGGCAGCGTAGAGCGTCGCTCGGACATTCTGATCACCGGCTTTGGAGATGCGACCTGGGTTGTCGTGTTCGCCGGACTGGTATCGCCTCGGCGTGAAACCAAAGTGCGCGGCTACTGTGCGAGAACGTTTGAACCGATTGGGGTCATCGACCGCTGCTTTGAATGTCAGAGCAGCGATCGGGCCTACACCAGGCACCATCATCATCCGCATGCAGACCTCGTCTTGCGACGCCGCACGCTTCACCCGTCGATCCAGTTCAAGATAATGATGGAACAGGACGGCACGTGCATCGAGCAACGGAATGACCGCGTGCGCGAGAACTTCATCCATCTCGATCATGGGCCTCACGAGACCGTCGAAGCTACCGTGCTTGACGGTCCGGGGAAGGCGAACACCGAATATCTTCAGCAATCCACGCACTTCGTTTGCCAAGTCCATTGTTTTCTTCAGCAAGGCCTTTCTGGTGCTCAGCAGAGCCCGTAGCCCGTGCGCCTCCCGGCTCTTCATATGCACCGGGCTGAACCAACCCGTCCGCAAAATCTGGGCAATGCCCTTGGCGTCCGTCTTGTCTGTCTTGTTCCGCATCGCTGAAAGTGCAGCACTGACCTGGCGAGCTTCCATGCACACGATCTCGAAACCCATGTCTTGCAGGCCGAAGAAAAGGTGCTGGCTCAGCGCACCAGCCTCAAAGCCGATCCGCACGATTGGGGCGCCGAACGTATTCAGGCAGTTGGCGATTTCATCGACCTCACACGGGAGCTCTCGCTCCATGCAAGCCTTGCCACGACCGTCCACAATGCAAAGCGCGCAAGACCGAAGTGACACATCCAAACCAACGAAGTATTCCATTTTCTGTCTCCCTATTCTCACAGCAATGCTGAGATCTTATCGGGAGATCGACCTTTGAGCAGGGGCAGCCCAATTACGCATGCTTCCCGCCCTCCTGTGCGTCACCCTGTGACACGGTAGCTTCGCTGCAAGCGACGAAAATAGGCTATCGCGGGCAGTTGTTACTTCCCGCTAAACCGGTAGCAGGCGCTATGGCCCACGCAATTGGTCAACTTTCCAATGTGACGGCCCGCATCATCAGCGTCATATTAGCGTCGGCGCCAATCCCAAGGCATCATGAATTCACTCGCCCAGATACCGGCTCGTTGTTTCCTAGCCGCGTCTTCCTGAGGCACGTAATCCCGCCCATAACGCCTATACGCGACGGCCCAGCCATTGCGAACAAGCCAAGCGTTCAGGTCTTCCCCGTTTTGGCGACAGATCGCGACGAAGCGTTTATATCGGTCGATATCGGTGACCTCACATGAGACCGGCGCGCGTCCAATCTTGTCGGCGAGCGCAAAAGACGCATCCTTACCGCAGTTCCACAGCTTGCCGTTGGGCAGCTTGCAGCGCTGACGGCTCTCAATCGCGTCGATCGCGTGTAGTCGAATGCGGCTCCCGTGAATGTCGATGGTGTCGCCGTCAATAACCGACGCTGTGCCGGTTATGGTCTTCGCGTGCAGCGGCCCATAAAGACCAACTGCAAGGATAAGTCCGAGCAAGAGCCTTAGTGACAATGGACACGCCCCGCTTTGTTGTCCATGTGGCAGCATTGCCCAGCAGGTGAGTTTTTGCGGCAACCGCCACCGTGGGCGATTTCATCTTGGCTCAGTGCAGCAGCCGTCGGCATGGCTTGGATCGGCAGTGAAAGCGCGAGCAACGCAGCCATGCTTGAAAGAATAGCCTTCATTGAAATACCTCCTACACAAATCAGTGAAAAAGACCGTATCGTCTTGGCCGAAGGCTGCAAGTGGAATGATGCCGTTTTCGTGATCGTTTCCGGATTTCCGCAGCCGCCTCTTTCAGAGGCCCCGGATCACCGATGTGGACCTCCGTGAATTACTGCTGCCTGTATGAATGCGGACATGGATATCCAAATGAAGGGCATGACTGCGTTTGTTTTACGGCAGCAGTTCAGTAGGAATTGGGGATTACTTGGTATTCAAGTCAGCATTAAGCTGTTCATGGCAAGATTTTCAGAAGGAATTTTCTTATGGGAGTTTTTGACTGGCTTACGGTTGGTTCGCGAAAGCAGTCCCAGTCACCGCGTGCCGAGGCCGATCAGCGGAAAGCGCAGGTATCTGACCATGCCGCGCCCCCTGACCGCCCCGCTTTTTCGCACGCGCCCCGCGTGCCGGAGGGTGAGTTTCGCTTCATCGCGCTTGATGTGGAAACGGCCTGCAGCGATGCCGCCAGCATTTGCCAGATCGGCATTGCTTGCGTGCAGCCTGACAACCAGATTCAGACCTTCTCGATGCTGGTCAATCCCGGCACCCGTTTTGACGCGTTCAATATCCAACTTCACGGTATCGGCCCCGCGCATGTCGCTGACGCTCCTCGCTTCCCAGATGCTTTGGATGCGTTGCTGCCGCTGTTGACCCGCCACCAGCTCATCCAGCACAGCAATTTCGATAAGCAGGCCATCAATGCTGCTTGCGGATTTTGCGGCATTGAAACGCCCGACCTGCGCTGGAGCGACAGCGTCAAGATTGCGCGGCGGGCCTGGCCCGAATTGAAGGGGAACGGGGGCCACGGCCTTGCAAACCTCAAGCGGGTTTTGGATCTGCAGTTTCACCATCACGACGCAGGCGAAGACGCGCGAGCGGCCGCGCTGGTGGTGCTTCATGCTGAAGCGCGACTGGCCATGACGTTTGGCGAGCTGGTTCTACCGGCGCCGAAACCCCGCTTTTCGAAGAAACCGACCCCATCGGCCAATCCCAACGGGCCGCTGGTGGGCGCAATCGCAGTGTTCACCGGAAACCTTGGCATGTCGCGGGACGAGGCCGCAAATCTTGCGGCGCGCGCGGGAATGGATGTGAAAGTGGGCGTGACGAAACAGACCACACACCTGATTGTTGGCGATCAGGATCTGAGCTTGCTTGCAGGGCACACGAAAAGCAGCAAGCACCGCAAGGCAGAGGCGATGCGCGATGCAGGCCATCCGATCCGAATTCTGGGTGAAAGCGAGTTTAAGGATATTCTTGCAGGTGCTGGTGTGCTGTAAGGTCCTGTGAAATTGGACGCCGTTGGCCTCCGCCGCAGATAGTCAAGCGGTATAAGCCGCGATATTAATGGGGTGTTACAGCAAGCGTGGTGCATGCCCTCCTGATCGAGGGGACGATGGGAAGGCTATCCAAGATGCTGCGCACCTCTCGCGCATTGCGGCTATGGCAGGCTCACAGCTCGAGGCGCATCCGGTGGGAAGGTGAAAAGGACTGTCGGGCGAATGTGATCGGGGACGCATCCAGCCAAGTCACGCGCAGCATCGTCAAGATCGGATCGTCGGGCGCGCAAATCAAATGTTTGGACCGCGCACCCGCCGTTTCAGCGAGGAATTCCATCGTCCCATGCGTGTAGGGCGCATGGCGCACGAGCCACACGTTGGGGCTGGTTTTAACAAGATCGACAGCTTCGATTTCAGGAACAGTATCCAGAACGATCCAACGGTCCTCAAACATATGCGGCACGTTATCTGCCAGATGCAGGCTCTTGACGTGCAGCACGCGTTCCTTGCCCGCAAGCTTGAGCTTTTCGCGCACCGAAGGCGGCGGCGTTTCACCCATTCGCTCCAACAGGCGATATTCATAACGCGCGCCGCTGGCCTCAACCTCGGCGCGGGTCAGCGGGATCGCCAATGTGGCTTTGCGCCGCGGTGCCTCGCGCACCCGCGTGCCCGCCTTGCGCCGCCGGTCCAGAAACCCCGAGGTCGCCAGATCGCGCAACGCCCGGTTGACGGTGGCACGCGCGCATCCGAATTCCGTGGCCAGATCGACCTCGTTCGGGATCAGTTCACCGGGGGCGTAATCCTGCGCGCGAATGCGTGCCATCATCGCATCGCGGATCGACTGCCAACTGACCGAACCGACCGAACTCTCCCCTTTTACCACATTCACACCTCATGGCCCAGTCGCTCCATGACCCGCGCATAGGCGGCCACGATCGCGTCGCGTTGATTGTGCCACCCATCCTGCACCACATGCCGCCCCGCTGACCAGACATCGCGCACCGCGCGGTCGTCGCGCGCGAAAATCCAGGTATCCAGCAGGGTGTCGCCGGCCTTCCCTAGCCCATCCGGCCCCAGATCGTCCAGCGCCAGCAGATCGGCCCAAAGCCCCTGCGCAATCGCGCCACTGGCCCGACCCGCCGCCTGCGCGCCGCCCTCAACCGCGCCCTGAAACAGCACCCGCCCCGTTGAGCGATCGGGGTCTGCGAGCACGGCGCGGCGGCGATCGCGCAGCCGTTGCGAATATTCCAGCGTGCGCAGCTCTTCGGTCAGCGAAATGCGGATATTGCTATCCGAGCCGATGCCGAACGCCCCCCCCGCAGCGCGCCAGCGTGCGCCGTCAAATATCCCGTCGCCCAGGCTGGATTCGGTGATCGGGCACAGTCCGGCAACCGCGCCGGTGGCCGCCAGCGCCTCGGTCTCGGCGGGTAGCATCTGCGTGGCATGGATCAGGCACCAGCGCGCATCGACCGGCGCGTTTTCCAGCAGCCATTCTACCGGACGCCGCCCGGTGGCGGCTTTGACCTGATCGACTTCGGCCAGTTGCTCGGCCAGATGAATGTGGATCGGTGCGTCGCCCGCAAGCGCAACTGCCGCTTCAAGCCCCGCCGCATCGACCGCGCGCAAACTATGAGGCGCAATCCCCAGCCCGCTATCGCCCCCGAGCCGCGCGACATGGCTGCGCGCGCCCTCGACAAGACGGGCAAAACGCTCGGGGTCGTTGCCAAAGCGGTCCTGCCCCGCGATCAGCGCGCGCCGATCCAGCCCGCCATAACTGTAAAGCACGGGCAACAGCGTCAGCCCGATCCCCGTTTGCGCCGCCGCCGCCGCGATCCGCCCCGCCATCTCGGCCAGATCACCATAGGGGCGACCGTCAGGCGCGTGATGCAGATAGTGAAACTCGACATTGCAGGCATAGCCCGCCTCAAGCATCTCCATCTGCACGAAAGCCGCAATCGCCTGAATGTCATCGGGCGTCAGACGGTCGAGAAAGCGATACATCAACTGTCGCCACGTCCAGAAACTGTCCTGCGGATCGCTACCACGGCGCTCGGACAACCCCGCCATCGCGCGCTGAAAGGCATGGCTGTGCAGATTGGCGGGCGCGGGCAGCAGCATTTGCACGCGTTTCGCCCCTTCTGGGCAGTCGGCCCCGACGATCACGGCGCCTATTCGTCCGTCCTCATCAAGATCAATTCTTACCGCTTCCACCCAAGAATTCATCACCAGCGCCCTGTGCGCCCAGATCGTTCGCATGATCGAATCTCCGTGTTGACACGTATATTATGTGCAGACATATTAAATTCAAATCAAGCGCGAATCGAACTCATGACCCAAATCACCCTCACCAATGCCACCCTTGTTTCTTGCACCGATGACGCGGATGGCCGCCCCTATAATGGCTGGTTGCGTATCGAAGACGGGCGTATTGCTGCGATGGGTGCTGGCCCTGCCGAAGGCGAGGATCTGGGCGGTCGTCTGGTGACCCCAGCGCTGATTGATTGCCATACGCATCTGGTTTACGGCGGCAGCCGCGCGCGCGAATTCGAGAAACGTCTGGAGGGCGCAAGCTACGAAGAAATTGCCCAAAGCGGCGGCGGCATCCTCTCGACGGTGAACGCGACCCGCGCGGCTAGCGAGGACGAGCTGGTCGCCTCGGCGCTGCCCCGTCTCGATGCGCTGCTGGCTGAGGGCGCGGCGGTGGTCGAGGTCAAATCGGGCTACGGGCTGACGATTGCCGACGAGCTCAAGATGCTGCGCGCGGCGCGGCGGCTGGCGCAGATGCGCTCGGTGCGGATCGTGACGACGTGGCTTGCCGCCCATGCGCTGCCCCCCGAATATACCGGCCGCGCCGAGGCCTATATTGACGAGGTCGTAATCGCCGGTTTGCGCGCTGCCCATGCCGAAGGGCTTGTCGATGCGGTGGACGGTTTTTGCGAAAACATCGCCTTTTCCGCCGCGCAGATGGCGCGCGTCTTCGATGTCGCTCACGCCCTTGACCTGCCGGTGAAACTTCATGCCGAGCAGCTATCCCATCAGGGCGGCGCGCAACTCGTCGCCGCGCGCAAGGGGCTTTCGGCCGATCACATCGAATATGCGACCGCTGCGGATGCCAAGGCGCTGGCGGATGCGGGAAGTGTCGCTGTGTTGCTGCCCGGCGCCTTCTACACCCTGCGCGAAACCCAAATGCCGCCGATTGATGCGTTTCGCGCAGCGGGTTGCACGATGGCGCTGGCCAGTGATTGCAATCCCGGCACCTCGCCGCTCACCTCGCTGCTGCTGAGCATGAACATGGGGGCCACGCTTTTCCGCCTGACCCCGACCGAGTGTCTGCGCGGCGTGACCTGCAATGCGGCGCAGGCGCTGGGGCTATCCGATTGCGGTCGCCTAGCGCCGGGCCTGCGCGCCGATCTGGCGGTGTGGAACGTTACCGACCCTGCCGAGCTGACCTATCGCATCGGCTTCAACCCTCTTCACAGCCGTTATTTCGGAGGCCGCAAATGCTGACACTGATCCCCGGCGAGGCAACGCTTGAGCAACTCGAAACCCTCTGGCGCACGGGCGATGCGGCGCGACTTGATCCGCGCACTGCCCCTGCCATCGCAACTTCTGCGGGGCGCATTGCCGCCGCAGCCGCGGGCGATGCAGCGGTTTACGGGGTCAATACCGGCTTTGGAAAACTCGCCTCGGTGCGTATCGCGACTGATGACACAGCAACGCTGCAACGCAACCTGATCCTGTCGCATTGCTGTGGCGTCGGAGAACCGCTGTCAAAGCCGACCACACGGCTGATGATGGCGCTCAAACTGCTCAGCCTCGGGCGCGGAGCGTCGGGGGTGCGTCCCGAGATCGTTGCGCTGATCGAGGCGATGCTGGAGCGCGGCGTGACGCCGATCGTGCCCGAACAAGGCAGCGTCGGGGCCTCGGGCGATCTGGCGCCGCTGGCGCATATGGCTGCGGTGATGATCGGTGCGGGCGAGGCCGTTTTCAACGACCAGCGCCTACCCGGCGCAGACGCGCTGGTCGCTGCCGGGCTTGCCTCGGTGACACTGGGCGCGAAAGAAGGTCTCGCACTTATCAACGGCACGCAATTCTCGACCGCGCTGGCGCTGGCGGGGTTCTTTCGCGCAATGACCTGCCTGCGCACCGCCATCGTCACCGGCGCGCTATCCACCGATGCGATCATGGGCTCGACCGCGCCCACGCATCCCGAAATCCACGCCCTGCGCGGCCATCGCGGCCAGATCGACGTGGCCGCCGCGATGCGCGCCTTGCTGGAAGGCAGCGCGATCCGCGAAAGCCATCTTGAAGGCGATGCCCGCGTGCAAGACCCCTATTGCATCCGCTGCCAGCCGCAGGTCTCGGGGGCGGCGCTGGAGCTGTTGCGCTTTGCCGGCCAGACCCTGATCACCGAGGCCAATGCCGTCACCGACAACCCGCTTGTGCTATCGGATGGCACCATCGTCTCGGGCGGGAATTTCCATGCCGAACCCGTGGCCTTTGCGGCCGATCAGATCGCGCTGGCCGTGGCCGAGATTGGCGCGATTGCGCAGCGCCGCGTTGCGCTGATGGTCGATCCAGCGCTCAGCTTTGGTTTGCCGCCGTTCCTGACGCCGCAGCCGGGGCTCAACAGCGGGCTGATGATTGCCGAGGTCACCACCGCCGCGCTGATGAGCGAGAACAAGCATCTCGCCTCCCCCTGCTCGGTTGACAGCACGCCGACCAGCGCCAATCAGGAGGATCATGTCAGCATGGCTGCCCATGGCGCGCGCCGGCTGGGGCTGATGACGCGCAACCTCTCGGTGATCCTGGGCGTCGAGGCGATCTGCGCCGCGCAGGGCATCGAATTCCGCGCACCACTCACGACCTCGGCCCCGCTTGCGCGGGTGATAGAGGCACTTCGGGCGCATGTCGAAACGATGGGCAATGATCGCTACCTCGCGCCCGATCTCGAAAAGGCGCAAGCCTTAGTCGAAGACGGGACGCTTGTCTCTGCCGCCGGGTTGGAGATCACGCAATGACCGCACCCGCGCCCGTCGAGATCGAACAAGGCGATAGCCCGGTCATTCTGGGCCTGCCCCATACCGGCACCTGGCTGCCCAAAAGCGTGCGCGCCGCCCTGAACGAACGCGGGCTCGAATTGGCCGATACCGATTGGAACATCCACCAGCTTTACGCAGCACTGCTACCGGGCGCGACCACCGTGCGCGCCACGTTTCATCGCTATGTGATCGACGCCAATCGCGGCCCCGAAAACGACAGCCTCTATCCCGGTCAGAACACGACGGGGCTGGTGCCGCTGACCGATTTCGACGGCACTCCGATCTGGAGCGTTGAACCAGACGCCGCCGAGATCGAAACCCGTCTCGCGCAGTTCCACACCCCCTATCACGCCGCTCTGCGCGCCGAGATTGCGCGGGTGCGCGCGATGCACGGCGTAGCGATCCTTTATGACTGCCACTCGATCCGCTCGCATATCCCGTTCCTGTTTGACGGCAAACTGCCCGATTTCAATATCGGCACCGCAAACGGCACAAGCTGCGCCCCGCAGATCGAGACCGTAACCGCCGCAATTTGTGCCCGCGCCCAAGGGTTCGATCATATCGTGAACGGGCGCTTCAAGGGCGGCTGGACGACGCGCCATTACGGGCAGCCCGAAACCGGCGTTCATGCGATTCAGATGGAGCTGGCGCAATCCACCCATCTCACCGCCGAGGCACCGCCTTGGGAGATCAGCGCCGACAAGGCCGCGCGCCTGCGCCCTTATCTGGGCGAAATCCTGCGCACATTGGAAAGCCTTGCTCCGGAGTTGCGCGCATGAAACCGCTCGAAGGTCTGCGCATCCTTGATCTGACCCGCGTGCTGTCGGGGCCGTTCGCCACCGCCTTGCTGGCCGATCTGGGCGCGAAGATCCTCAAACTCGAATCGCCTCAAGGCGATGATTACCGTCATATCGGCCCGTTCCGCGACGGGGAATCGGCGCTGTTTGCGCTGACAAATCGCGGCAAAAGCTCCGTCGTGATCGACCTCAAGACCCCCGAGGGTCAGGCGCTTGCGCGTCAACTCGCAAGCCAATGCGATGTCGTGGTCGAAAATTTCCGCCCCGGCGTTGCGGCCCGGCTGGGACTGGGTGCAGAGACGTTGCGCGCGGATAATCCGGGCCTTGTCTATTGCTCGATTTCCGGCTTTGGCCAGGAAGGCCCGGCGGCGGGGCTGCCTGCATATGATCTTGTCGCACAAGCGATGTCCGGCTGGATGGATGCGACGGGCGAAGAGGGCGGCGAACCGCTGAAGGTGGGCGAAGCCCTTGGCGATATCGCGGCGGGGCTTTATGCGGTGATCGCAATTCTGGCAGCGCTGATCGGACGGGCGAAAACCGGGTGCGGCGCGGCACTGGATGTCGCAATGCTTGACTGCCTTGTGGCGATGCTGCCCACTAGCCACGCGATCCACCTTTATTCCGACAGCCCCGTAGCGCGTGTCGGCAACCGCCATCCGCTGTCTACGCCGTTCGGGGCGTTTCGCACCGCTGATGGGCACGCGATCATCGCGGTGCTGGGTGCGCGCCAGTTCGAGGCGCTGTGCCGGGTAATCGGCGCGCCCGAAGCCGCTGGCGACCCGCGCTTTGCCAGTGATGAAAGCCGCACGCAGAATGAACCCGCCCTGCGCGCGCTGATCGAACGCTGGAGCAAGACGCAACCCACGCAAGCCGCCGTTGCCGCGCTGGCCGAGGCACGCGTGCCGACCGCACCGATCCTGAGCCTCGCCGCGCAACTGGCCTCCGATCACGCCACCAAGCGCGCCTTGGTCAATGACCTGCCCCATCACCGGTTGGGCAAAACCCCGGTCGTCGGTCAGCCGATCCGCTTTGACGGCAAGGCGCTACTGGCCGAGACCGGCGCGCCCGCGCTTGGCGGCGAGACCCGCGCCATTTTGCAGGAGGCCGGTTTGAGCAGCGCGCAAATCACGCAGCTCATCGCCGCTGGCGTTATCAAGGATCCAGCATCATGAGCGATTTTGACCATCTTCTCAGCCCCGAAGAACGCCAGTTCCTCGACATGCTCGCGCGGTTTTCCAACGAGGTGCTTGTCCCGCAGGCCGGGGCGACCGATGCGTCGGGGGCGTTCGTGCATGCCCAACTCGCCGCGCTGGCCGAGACGGGCATGATGGGGGCGAACCTGCCCGAGCGTTGGGGCGGGGCCGATATTTCCGCGCATGCGCTGTTCGAGGCGGTGGCCTGCATCGCGGGAGGCTGCGGCTCGACCGTCTCGGCGCTGACGGCGCATTATCTGGCCACCGACAGCTTGCTGATTGGGGCTGGCGATGACTTGCGCGAACGGTTTCTGCCCGCCGCGGCCGAGGGCCGGATGCTGGGCGCGTTCGGGCTGACCGAACCCAATGCCGGCTCTGATCCTGCCGACATGCGCACCAAGGCCACGCGTGAGGGCGCGGATTGGCGCATCAAGGGCAAGAAATGTTTCATCTCGAATGGCGGCGTGGCGGATTTCATCGTGCTTTACTGCGTCACCGATCCCGAGGCGGGCCATCGCGGCATCTCGGCTTTCGTGATCGAGAAAGGCACGCCGGGCCTTGTGCCGGGGCGGGTCGAGCAGACGATGGGCCTGCGCGGCGGTCATGTCTGGGAGCTGGATATCGACGTCGTGGTGCCCGATGCGAACCGCCTTGACGCTGAAGGCACGGGGTTTCGCACCGCGATGAAGGTGCTCGATAACGGGCGCGCCGAAGTGGCCGCGATGGCCGTGGGGATCGCGCGCGCCGCGCTCAATGCCGCGCGCGACTGGGCGAAATCGCGCATCATTGGCGGTGAGCCGCTGTCCAGCCGTCAGGGCATCCAGTGGATGATGGCGGATATGGCGACCGAGCTGTCTGCCGCAGAACTGCTGGGCCATGAGGCTGCGCGCCAACGTCAGGCCGGGCAGCGTTTCACCACCGCCGCCTCGAAAGCCAAGCTGTTTGCAACCGAGGCCGCCTCGCGCATCGCCGACAATGCGCTGCAAATCCACGGAGGCTACGGCTACACGCAGGACTTCCCGCTGGAACGTCACCTTCGCGATCTGCGCATCATGCGCATCTACGAAGGCTCCTCTGAAATTCAACGCAACATCATCGCGGGCCGCCTGCTCGCCTGACATGCTGAAAGGACCGATTTGATGAACAATCCGCGCCACAATACCCGCGACATTTACCCAGCGACCGGCACCGAGATCACCGCCAAGAGCTGGCTGACCGAAGCGCCGCTGCGCATGTTGATGAACAACCTGCACCCCGATGTGGCCGAGAACCCGCATGAGCTGGTGGTCTATGGCGGCATCGGGCGCGCGGCGCGCACCTGGGAAGATTTCGACCTGATCTGCGCATCGCTGCGCAAGCTCGAGGCCGATCAGACGCTTTTGGTGCAATCGGGCAAACCGGTGGGGATATTTCAGACCCACACCGATGCCCCGCGCGTGTTGATCGCCAATTCCAACCTCGTGCCGCATTGGGCCAATTGGGAACATTTCAACGAGCTCGA
Organism: Paracoccaceae bacterium; assembly: GCA_016937195.1. Taxonomy (GTDB): domain Bacteria; phylum Pseudomonadota; class Alphaproteobacteria; order Rhodobacterales; family Rhodobacteraceae; genus Thioclava. Next base: position 30,801 of record JAFGWK010000014.1, read on the forward strand.
TAAGAAGGGTCTGGCGATGTATGGCCAGATGACGGCGGGCTCGTGGATTTATATCGGTGCGCAGGGCATCGTTCAGGGCACCTATGAGACCTTCGCCGAAGCCGGTCGCCAGCATTACGATGGTGATCTGAAAGGGCGCTGGATTCTGACCGGCGGGCTTGGCGGTATGGGCGGCGCGCAGCCGCTGGCGGCGGTGATGGCGGGCGCCTGCTGTCTGGCGGTGGAATGCGACGAGAGCCGCGCCGATTTCCGCATCCGCACCCGCTATTGCGATGAAAAGACTCATTCGCTGGACGAGGCACTCGCGATGATCGGGCGCTGGACGGCGGCGGGCGAGGCAAAATCGGTCGCGCTTATCGGCAATGCCGCCGACATCTTCCCCGAGATCCTGCGCCGGATGCAAGCGGGCGAAGCCCTGCCCAACGGGCGGCCCGACATGGTGACCGACCAGACCTCGGCGCATGATCCCTTCCACGGCTACCTGCCCAAGGGCTGGACCGTGGCGCAATGGCGCGCCGAGCAGGAGAGCAATCCCGCCGCTGTCGCAAGCGCCGCGCGCGCCTCGATGCGCGATCATGTCGAGGCGATGGTGGGCTTTTGGAACGCGGGCGTGCCGACGCTCGATTATGGCAATAACATCCGCCAGATGGCGCAAGAAGAAGGGCTGGAAAACGCCTTTGCCTTCCCGGGCTTCGTGCCCGCCTATATCCGTCCGCTGTTCTGCCGGGGCGTCGGGCCGTTCCGCTGGGCCGCGCTGTCGGGGGATCCCGAAGATATCTACAAGACCGACCAGCGCATGAAAGAGCTGTTCCCCGAAAACGCGCATCTGCATCGCTGGCTGGATATGGCGCGCGAGCGGATCGCCTTTCAGGGGCTGCCTGCGCGGATCATGTGGATCGGCCTGAACGAGCGCCACAAGGCGGGTCTGGCGATCAACGAGATGGTGCGCAATGGCGAGTTGAAAGCCCCCGTCGTGATCGGGCGCGATCACCTTGATAGCGGCTCGGTCGCCTCGCCCAACCGCGAAACCGAGGCGATGAAGGACGGCTCGGACGCGGTATCGGACTGGCCTTTGCTGAACGCGCTGCTCAATACGGCCTCGGGCGCGACATGGGTATCGCTGCATCACGGCGGCGGCGTTGGCATGGGGTTTTCGCAGCATTCGGGCATGGTGATTTGCTGTGATGGCAGCGAGGACGCAGATCGCCGTCTTGCCCGTGTGCTGTGGAACGATCCGGCCACCGGCGTCATGCGCCATGCCGATGCGGGCTATGAGATCGCGCGCGATTGCGCCATCGAAAACGGGCTCGATCTGCCGGGCATCCTGAAATGAAGATCCTGAGCCGCCACGATCTGAACGCGCAGCCCTGGAAGAACGGGGGCGGTCTGACCTGGGAGATCGCCGCCTTTCCCGAAGGGGCGGGGTTTGAGGATATGGCATGGCGGCTCAGCATGGCCGAGGTCGCACGCGACGGCGCGTTCTCGGCCTTTGCGGGGATCGACCGCACACTGACGTTGCTCTCGGGCGCAGGCATGGTGCTTGAGTTTGCCCAAGGCAGGTCGATCACGCTCGACACGAACGCCCCGCCCCTGTCCTTTCCGGGCGAGGCGGCCATTCATGCGCGTTTGTGCGACGGGCCAATCCTTGATCTCAACATCATGACGCGGCGCGGTGTCTGCGCGCATCGGGTCGAGACGCTCGCGCTGCCTTCGCGCCTGCCGGAAGGCACGATTGCCCTCGTCACGCGCGATCAAGCCGTCGAGATCGGCAATCTCGTCTTGCATCCCGGTGAGGTTCTGCTTTTTGATCATCCCGAGGAGTTGGAGGAGATCGTCACCCGAGGCCCCGTGCTCGCCATTATGGTGCACGCCCTCGCATAATTCTTTCCGGCGCCGGGGAAACCTGCGCCGGATCCCCCCATCCGGCTGCCAGAGGGGCGCGGCACCGGTCACAAAAGCCCCGCTAACAGGAGAGACGACATGACCTTTTCCACAACACTGAAATCCGCGCTTTTCGGTCTGGGCGCGCTTGCCATGACCGCATCAGGCGCGATGGCAGACGATCTGGCCGACATCAAGTCAGCCGGCAAGATCGTCGCCGCGACCGAAATGCACTACGCCCCGTTCGACATGCTTGAAAACGGCGAATATGTCGGTTTCGACCGCGACCTGTTTGACGAGATCGCCAAGGAACTGGGCGTCACGCCAGTCTATCAGGATCTGCCCTGGACCTCGATCCTGCCCGGTCTTGAAGTCAAGAAATTCGACTTCGTGCTGGCACCGGTCACGATGACCGCCGAGCGTGCTGATCGCTACAGCTTTACCCTGCCGATCGCGGATGCGACCGTGGCCTTTGTGCAGCGCAAAGGTGGCAAGCTGAGCACGCCGGAAGACGCCAAGGGCATGACCGTGGGCGTGCAGAAAGGCACCGCGCAAGAGAAACAACTCGAGGCCTATGGCGAGAAGATTGGCGGCATCAACGTCAAGGGTTACGGCACCACGGATGAAGCCTATGCCGACCTGATGACGGGTCGCCTTGACGCGGTTGCCGGCTCGGCGCCGCTTCTGAACTTCCTCGCCAAGACCCGCCCCGACGATTTCGCCGTCGTCAACCCGCCCTTCGGCACGCCGACCTATTTCGGCTTTGTCGCGCGCAAGGGCGAGGGCGACACGCTGGTCGCGGCGGTCAATGATGCGCTCAAAAAGATTGAGGCCGATGGCCGCATGACGGCGATGCAGGAAAAATGGTTCGGCGCCGCAACCGAGCTGCCCATGACCATGCCCCAGATCTAAGATCTTGCGCGCGCGGGCTGGCTGCTATCTGGCCCGCGCGACGTGCTCACCCACAATCAAGGTGTGGCAATGTTCTCATTCCAGACGATCATTGACAATTTTCCGGTGCTGCTTGGTGCGGCGCGCTATACGCTGCTGATCTCGGTGCTCGGCTGTATCGAGGGGCTTATCTTAGGCGCGCTGATCTGTGCGGCCGCCCTGTCCCCCAAGCTCTGGCTGCGCCGGTGCGCGGCGCTTTACGTCAGCTTCTTTCGCGGCGTGCCGCTGCTGATCCAGCTTCTTGCGGCCTATTACCTGCTGCCGGTGATCGGGATCAACGTGCCCGCCCTTGTCGCGGCTGTGCTGACCGTGGGGCTATGCGCCGCGGCCTATCTAGCAGAGGTGCTGCGCGGGTCACTGAACGCAATCCCGAAAGGTCAGGCCGAGGCCGCCGCCGCGATCGGCATGGCGCCCCGCGATGTCTGGGTGCGCATCCTTCTGCCCCAAGCGCTCAAGATCGGCCTGCCTGCCATCGTCAACGAGCTGATCTTGCTGGTCAAAGCCAGCTCACTTGTGACCGTGGTCGGCATTGTCGAGATCACGCGGATGAGCCAGTCCATCGCCGCCGCCACCTACCGCCCGCTCGAAATCTACCTCGCGGCCGCTTTCATCTACCTCGCGATCAACCTCGTGATTGCACAGGCCGGACGCATCCTGGAACGGAGGCTCACGGTCTGATGATGGAGACATTGCACCGCTACGGCCCGGATCTGCTAACCGGGTTCGGCTTTACCCTTCTCAGCTGGGCGCTTGGCACGGTCCTTGGTCTGGCCCTTGGCTTTGTGATCGAGATCGCACGCCGGTTCGGGCCGCGCGCCCTTGGCTATCCGATCCGTGCCTATGTCGAGTTCATTCGCGGCACACCCTTTCTTGTGCAGCTTTTTGTGCTCTATTACGGCGGGCCGCTGATCGGGTTGCGCCTGGATGCGTTGCCCGCGGGCATCCTTGGATTAACGATCTATGGCAGCGCCTATTTCACCGAAATCCTGCGCGCGGGATTTGACGCGGTGCCACTTGGCCAGATCGAGGCCGCGCGCGCCATCGGCTTTCGCAACACCACCATCGTGATGCGTATCATGGTGCCGGTAATGATGGTCTCGGCCCTTCCGGCGCTGGTGAATTTCGCGATTATTCTGACGAAGGAAACCGTGATCCTGTCGATGATTACCGTTCCCGAAATCATGTTCCAGACCCAGACGATGATGAGCGAGACCTTCGCCTTCGTCACCCCGATCCTGATCCTCGCGCTGTTCTTCTGGGGCTTTATCGAGACGATCTCGCGCTTCGGGCGCCGTCTAGAACGCCGCTTCACCCATTACCTCATTGATCGGACCTGAGAGATGACCAATCAGCAAACCGCACCGGCGTCTGCCCATCTGCGCAATGTCTGCAAATTCTATGGCCCTTTTCAGGCGCTCAAAGACGTCTCACTCGACATTCCTCCGGGCAAGGTGACCTGCCTGATCGGCCCCTCGGGGTCGGGAAAATCCACGCTGCTGCGCTGCATCAACGTGCTTGAGATGTATGACAGCGGCGAGGTGCGTATCGACGACCAGCTGATCGGCTATGACAGCCCCGGCGGCAAACCCATGGCGCCGCGCCGCTTGCGCGAAATGCGCCGCGAGATCGGGATGGTGTTTCAGCAGTTCAACCTGTGGCCGCATATGACCGCCTTGCAAAATGTCACCGAAGGGTTGGAGCGCGTGCGCGGGCTGTCGCGCGCCGAGGCGCAAAGCCGCGCCCGCGAGGCATTGGCGAAGGTCGGGCTGGCCGATAAGGAGAGCAATCACCCCAGCCACCTGTCGGGCGGGCAGCTGCAGCGCGTGGCAATCGCCCGCGCCATCGCGATGGAGCCGCGCATCATGCTGTTTGACGAACCGACAAGCGCGCTTGACCCTGAACTGGTCGGTGAGGTGCTGGGCGTGATGAAACAGCTTGCCGCCGAGGGCATGACGATGGTCGTGGTCACCCACGAGATGGGATTTGCCGCCCATGTCGCTGACCGGGTGGTGTTCATGGAGCGCGGCGAAATCGTCGCGACCGGCTCGCCCCGCGAGGTGTTCGACGCCCCCTCCGACCCGCGCCTCGCAAGTTTTCTGCAAGGCTACCGCGAACGCAATTCGCTTGATTTTTGAGTGGGTGTCGGATCGTCATTTTTGATACTTTGCGGGACAAGATCTGCGACGAAGATAGCCGCAGCAGGGTCGAGAACAAGGCCGCCAACTTCTCTCTCGGCGTCACCGGGTATCGGGCGGATCAAAAACGTGTGGGGGATCTGCCACATTTTCATAGCTTTCTTCACCCAGTTGCCTCCTTCGCTGGATACGGCCCCGGCGCGCGATGCAGGAGGCCGCAGCATGAGCTGAACGGCCCTATCACCGCCTTGAGGCGGATAGACGGGCGATCGCTCGAATGCGAAGACGCCGTTCAACGCAATCAGGCGTCAAAATCGGTGATTTCGACCGACTTTTTCAACACAATGGGCGGTGAGCCGACAGATGCATGTGCGGCAACCCCATGAGAGCTTCGGCGGAAGCGGCCATTGGAACTCGATGCAAGAAGCTGGCGACGATACTTGTCCAGATCGAAGCAATCGGCCCTTCGCAAAACACTCAGGTATGGTTCAGCAAGTTCATATCCTGTGCAGGCGCAGCGTGGATCAGACCCACATCTCAAATTTGCAGTTGTTTCTGGGCAGCCAAGGCTCGTAGCCTGAGGACAAGTTGCGAAGGCGTCCTGATGATAACCGAAAAGTGGAAAGATTATCGATGAATGACATTGTCTTAGCTAAGGTTAACGCCCCTCGCCCGGCAGACGCAGAATTAGATCGATTTGTGAAGTTCAGGCTTGTTGAACTTACGTTTCACTATTCTTTGGATAGCTATAAGGCTCCGGCATTGAACTCTCCGTTCATTGCCCAGGAGCTGTTGGGGCTTATTAAGATCGTTCGCGAAACAGGAAAGGGAAAAGGAGAAATTCCGCTGGTATTGGAGGAGTTGCGCCATAGATTGAGCTCAGATCCAGTCGCTGCAGTTTTAATAGGAATCTCAATTCAGGGCGTGCTTCCAGATAATGTTGAAGATTCTCCTGACTTCGAGTCCAGAGTGGGTGCAATTGCCGCCCGCCTCAATCCGCTTGCATATCTTAGCGCGCTAGAGTCTGCCTTGGATGATGAGTTAAAATCTCCAAAGCCATCTAAGGAGACAGTAGATCACATCATCTCAAATTTAGTGACAACCAAGATAAATCTTGGGATGTCCAGTAGCTTCATTCATGCGGTTTCCAAGCGAAGCTTCAATCCCAAAAGCCCCAAGACGACCGCAGAGAAAGCGGCCGAATTTCTAAGTGAGACCGCCCTGCTCCGGTCGAATTACAAAGTAATTCTGAGGGCGGATATCCGATCGGATGGTGTCAGGCACGATCATTATAACGCCTTCGACATTCAGCTCCCCGACCGCATGCCTGACGAGTTCAAAGTGAAGCCTAGGCCCGGCAGGGCTGAGGACATGCTTGAAGAAAACGGCACAAAGAAGCTAGTCATAATTGATGGAATTAATGCGACTGATCCACATGCCGCAGTTCACAAGTCAATCAAAAAAATGCAACATCTCTTCGACCTTGTTGCGATATTTGACCACAAATCGAACGTGTCTATTGAAGCAAATGCAAGAGCGCTGAACACTGACGACAACAAGTGTTACCGAGTTCACTCATTGAGAAATCGGATGACATTTATCGATGAGGGGCAGACAAAAAGAACTCTTGGTGATCTAGATTCTTTTCTCAGCAACTTGAAGTTTTCAGATCGAAGGGAGTTATCTAAGTTTCTTAGGGCGATCACACTTCATGGCCAGGCGATAACCACATCCAGCGAAGAGGCCCAACTTCTCAATCTTTGGACCGCAATGGAGATAGTTGGAAGAAATATGAGAAAAACCTCAATTGTTGAGGATGTAGCGGGATCACTGCTGCCGGTAATTTCTCTTGGATATCCCACCAGAATAGTAGACGCATGGGCGAAGCGGGCAGAGGTCAACTCTAAAGAGTTCGTTGATTTTTGCAAAGAAAGAAGCGACGTATCTAATTGGAAAATTGCGTTTATCCTGAAAACAATGAAAGAGGAGGATCACAGAGAGGCATGCCGCATATTGAAGAACAGTCCCGCTCTCCTCTTCCGCGGCTTCACCATCGGGAAACGATTTGGAACCCCAAAGCACCTGCTGGAAGATCTAAGTAGACATGAAAAATTTGTTTGCTGGCAGATACATCGAATTTACCGAGCCAGAAATATCATAACACATAGCGGAGCTAGCCCGACCTACTGTGGCGCACTGGTGGATAACGCCCACGACTACCTTGACCAAGTTTTGACCGAACTGGGGCGGAATCTCTGCTCGGATCGACCATTTGGAACTATATCTGATATGCTTACTTTTGCCGAGGTGCAGCTTTCAACCTGGAGATCTACCCTCAAATCCAAGGAGCAATGGGACCAAGCTGGCGGGCTTTTCAGTCCACCAGCTTGGTGAATTTGGTCCCGCAGCAGCGACGTTGACCGCTAAGGAGCGGAGCGATACGAGCGAACGGCTGGTTCGGTCGAGCTGCACCGCGGCACCTGGCGGGTGCTGACCGGCGGCTCTGGGCCGGTCGGTTCGCCCGACACTGAGGGCAAAGCGGGCTTTCTCTGCGGCGACCATGAACGTCCCGAGGGCGCTGCCCGCGAACCTTCGTCGAAGGCCGCGCCAATGGCGGCTGGATAGCCCCCTTACAGCATGTCATGCACTTTTCTGCAGCTTGGCTTTGCCGTCGCAGTCTGGGAAGCGGACACAGCTAAGAAAGGCTCCATAGCGGCCGCGCCGTTCTACAAGCCATCCTGCGTCGCAACTCGGATAAGCCGGCTGGCTTTGCCCGCAATCTCCGCAAACCAGTTCTCCACGCGTCCGAGAACGGACTGGGAGGCCGACACCGCAGGCCGGACACGCGGGCATTCGACTGCCGCACAGCTTCACATGCGCGCAGCGATACCAGTCGCGCCCGTCCTTTCCAGCCATGTGAAGCAGACGCCCGCCGCAACCCGGACAGGTGTGGGTGTGCTTCTGGGCCTCCGGGGGCACGACCACGCCGAATTCGGGCTCTTTCATCAGCTCCTCGACGAAGACCGAGGGGCGCGCTTCGGATGCCAGGATGGTCACTGTCCGCCGGGCCCGGGTTACGGCGACATACATGACGCGCCGCTCTTCGGCATTCGGGTAGGGCTCGGCTTCGGGCGATACCAGGCTAAGCAAAGGGTCGTCCACGATCATTGACGGGAAGCCCATCTTGGCGTTGTCGGCACCGAGGATGATCACGTGATCCGCCTTCAGGCCCTTCGAGGCATGGATGGTCTTGAAGGTGATCATCGCCCCTGGGTTCTGGCGCTGAAGCCGCCCGACATCGGGCCTCAGGAACCGATATCGACCGAGGATCAGGATGGACGGTTTCCCGCCACCCTTCCCTTCTGTGGCGGCAAGAGCAGCCACGGCGTCGTTCAAGACCGTCTCCCCGGTGTCGCGGCGCGTCCAGGCGATCCTGATTGACGGCTCGTCCGTCTCGCCTGCGGGGATCACCGTCTTGGTGATCTGTGCTGGGTTGCGCAGAACGAAGCGACGGGCGGCCAAAGCGATCCTGTCCACCGATCGAAAAGTCCGACCGAGATCGACGGTCCGATGGACACCGGCGACCCCTGCATAGGTGCCGCCAAATTCCGCGCCGAAGTTGCGCATAATATGAATATCCGAGCCGGCGAAGCGATAGATCGACTGCCAGTCGTCGCCGACGGCAAACACCTTGGCATCTGAGTGTTGGCGTTTGAGGGCCTGGATCAGCTTCGCCCGTCCGGTCGAGATGTCCTGGAATTCGTCGACGAGGATGTGCCGGAACAGGCTCTGGTAGCGTCCTTTTTCGACGAGGGCCGTGGCGCGGTTCACCATGACCTCGAAGTCGATCCGATCGCCCAGGCGGGATTGATACTCCCGAAAGACGGCGCCGAAGATCTTCAGGAATGCTTCGGCGCGTTTGCCCATCTTCAGAGTTTGCGCCTTGTCTGAACAGTCCTCGACCCGATAGCCGCCGTTCTTGAAGTGACGCAGGAACGTGCCCATCAACGAGGTGAAGCTGTCCACCACCCCGACCTCGGCCACACGATCATATATTTCGATGTCCGGGATCGGACGGAGCGTGACGTGCGGCTCGAGCTTTTCGGCCAGCGCATCGAGCAGCCGGCCTTCTTCACGCTCCCAGCTATATGTTTCGACCAGCACCGTCTCGTGCTCGGCATGGACTTGCCGTTTCCAGTTCATGCCCTCGAGGTAGTCTTCGCGATCGATGTAAGGCGCCGTGGTCAGCCCCTCCTTGCCGTCCCTGCCGCGTTTCTTGCGCACACCGAAATGCTCGATGTAGATGCCGCTCTCTGTCAGCCGAAAATCGGGCGTGTAGACGCGGCGCCCGGTCTTCTGGAGCTTGTGCTCGTAGCTGGGCTCGTATTCGTAGGCGATGCCGTTCCGGAACAGCCAGTTGGCGATCAGAAGTTCTTCGAAACTGTTCACCGTCTCGCCTTGCAGCGTCCGCAGGTTGCGGCTTTCGATCTGCGCATACCATTCGTGCTTCGTCTTGAAGTCCCATTCTGTCGGGAAGTCGTCGAAGAAACCGGCGAACCAACCAATCACGGTCTGCGCGATGTCACTGGCGCTCGCTACGACGTGCCTCAGGATCTCCTTCATCAGGGATAAGAACGCCTTGTCGTCTGTCGCGGTCGGCGCCAAGGGTGGCTTTTCACCTTCCACCTCACCGATGATCTCGTAGGCCAATGCATGGAAGGTGCGGGCCGCCACGGGGACGCCACACCGCGCCTCGATCCGCTCCGACATCTCGGTCGCTGCGTCTTTCGCAAAGGCCAGCAGCAGGAGCTCGCTTGGCTTCCGTATCTCCGCCTTCACCAGGTATGCGGCCTTGGCGGTGATCACGCTTGTCTTGCCGGAGCCCGCCCCGGCCAGAACCAGCGTCGCATCTTCGTCGACGACCACCGACAGGCGCTGCTCCGGCGTCAGTGGCATAGTCTCGACCGTGTCGAAGAAATCCTTCCAGCGGAGGAGCTGATCCTCCACAAACATCTCGATAGATGCGTCACGGACGGCATTCGGATCGGATGCGAACGCAACGATCGGGGCAATTCGGGACATGACTTCGTCGCCAACGGCCTCCGCATTCAGCTTAGAAAGCACCCGGCGGTTCAGATCGGCAGCATCGCGCTCCAGCGGCGCGACGTGGCATGCTGCGGGATAAGCGTCCGGCACCATGAGTGCATCGAGCGCGTGCAGGATACGCAGAACCGCGGTCTCCTCCTTTTGCAACTCCGCCCGGTTGAAATCCGTCCAGGCGGTGGCAGCGGCATCTGCAAAGTTTCTTGCTGCAGACGCGTCCACCGCCGGCAAGGTCAGATTCCGGCCGCCCCCGAGATCGAGCGACAGAGACCAAGAGAGGAGGCCCTTCCTCATTGAAGGGCGCGTCGCGATTGCGTCAAACCCTATCCATGGCGAACCCGCCCCACGCGCGGCAATGCCCCTGTCTTGCAGTGTCAGGGACCTTGGATGTCGGCCGAGAGGGTCAACCAAGAACCCCAGGAAGGATTTTGAGACGAGATTCATGTGCGCCGAAGTGTCAGTCATTTCCGAGGTGTAGCAAATATTGGAAAGCGGGGAACCTCAAGGGACGCATTTCTGGCGCGAAGGGCGGATTTTGTTGAAAAAGTCGGCCTGAGAACGCGTTTTGAGCTGCCCTCAGGCTCGGGTGTCGCCGTTTGGTTCGGACAATCGCCCGTCGCGCCGCCTTGTAGCGACTATCTGGCCACTTAGATCATGCCGTGGCCTCCGGGTTGGCGCACTGAGGCCGCAGCTTTGCGAGCTTTCGGAGGTTCTGGGCGATGGCGGCGAGGAGGAATTCGTCCTTTGCTCCATTGGGGCCGCGCAGGCGTAGCCGGGTCAGGCCGAGAATGCGCTTCAGATGTGCGAAGAGCATCTCTACTTTCTTCCGCTTGTCTCGGGATACCTTGTAGGCCTTGGTCTTGCGGCATTTGCGGGCGAACTCGCGTGCTTCCTCGTGGGGTTCACGGGTGACGCATCGGGCCTCCGCTTTCGGGCAGCAGATTTCCTTGGATGGACAGGTCTGACATGTCGCCTTCAGGGCGCGATATTTCTTCCGTCCGCCGGTGTCCTGACCCCGGTTCGGATCGGAGTAGTTCCGGCGATATTGCCTCAGGGCATGACCCTCGGGGCAGATGTATTGATCGTTCGCCTCGTCCCATTCGAAGTCGGATCTGGACCAGATGCCATCGGTCCGCTCCGACTTGTCGATCACCGGGATGAAGGAGATGATGCTCCGCTGCTCAACCAGCCATCCGAGGTTCTCGGCGTTGCCATAGGCCGTGTCGGCCGCCAGCCAATCCGGCCTGATCCCGAACCGTTTCTCGGTTCTGTCGAGCATCGTGCGCGACGCCCCGACTTCGGCCTAGCGAATGGCTCGCGTCGCCTCAACATCCATGATTACCGAGCTTTTGGTGTCGATCAGTTTTGGTGTCGATCAGGTAGTTGGTGGCGTAAGCAAAATAGGGGCGACTTTCCTCGGCGCGGGTCCACTGCGCCGCCGGGTCGGACTTGGCCACGAACTTCGGCTGGGTCGGTGACGCGGCGCCGAAGGCGGCATCATCCAGCGTTTCCAGATATTCCCGCGCCGCCCGGTTGCCAGCCTCGCGTGCGACCTCAGGGCTCCAGTCCTCGGCTGCGATTGACCGGGCCTTGTTGGCGTCAGCGGAGATCAGGCTGGCATCCACGGCAAAGCCCTCGCCGGACACCAAGTCCTCCCTCAGGCACCGCTCGACCGTGGCTTCGAACACCTGTCGCAGCAGATTGCTTTCGCGAAACTTGCCATGGCGATACCGCGAGAACGTCGAGTGATCCGGGACCTTCCCCTCCAGGCCCAGCCGACAGAACCACCGATAGGCGAGGTTCAGATGGACCTCGTCGCAGAGGCGACGTTCCGATCGGATGCCCATGACGTAACCGATGACCAACATGCGGATGATCAGCTCTGGATCGATCGAGGGACGCCCGAGGTGGCTGTAGAAGGGGCGAAGAGCCTCTCGCATTCCATCCACGTCGAGGACCCGGTCGATCTCGCGAAGCATATGACCGGAAGGAACATGACGCTCCAGATCGAAGTCATAGAACAGCTGTGCCGGTGCCGTTTGGGTGCCCATCATGACGAAATCCTCCAATCCCCTCATAATCGAGTGAATCAAAGGACTTGCCGCGCTGCAACAAAGACTTTTTCAACAGCATCGGCGGAAACCAGCCATTCGCTGCAGCAGCGATCTCCCTATCCATCGTCCTAAACTTCGAACCCAGAAACCGCGATGATCTTACTTTTTAGCGTTAGCAAGACTCAAGTGCAGGCCACCAATCTTGGCATTGCCAAATTTCAAAGCCCTCTACGTCGGCAACGATGGACACATTGCGCGCCTTTCCAATCATTGTTGGAACAATATTTTGCGTTGTATTGCCACGTGCCATCTCCTCTTTTTCGTCCCGCCTCACGCAGCGGGTGAAGGTGGCGGTGTCAAGGCGGATCGCGACAGCGCTTGCTGAACCACCGTATGGCGAAGTCCTTTCGTCAACGCGACGGGTAAGCTAGGTTGGGCTAGTCGAATAAACTGGTGGCTGGGAGGGTAAGTTTGCAAAATGACTAGTAGGAAACGTCCCCGGCCTTTCGGTTCGAAGAAGCCACGCCCAACGATACTAGTTAGATCCCATCTGTGGCAGCGCGGCGTGGATGCGGCGACGGACGAAATCTCGGTATGGAAGGCCGGTTGTTTGGCTATTTCGTCTCGTATGCCCTGCTTCTAGTATTTATTGCTGTCACTGCGCTATCCACCACTGAACTTCAACTTCTAATCCCGAAGCAAGGGATTAATCTCCCCTTTCTCGGCATAAAGACCTCGGTCAGGGGTTTCTACATTGTCAGCAGCATCGTCGTGTGTGCGGCTTCATTATTCATGGCTCGCGAATTCTGGAGGCTAGAGACACTACGAGTTAGAAAGAAACGGCAAACTGGCTACATCTTCGCACGCTCCGGTGGCGATACAGAAGAACGCCCGCTATTCGGCGTTGACGGCGACATTGATAGAATAGCCCTCAATATCATTTCGAATTTGGTCTTCTTCGTGAGCGGGCCGACTGTAGTCGCACTTCTAACCTTTTGGTTTGCCGACGCTCAGGATCGTATTGCTTTTGCCCTTCAGTCAACTCTTCTTTTTGCGTCTTGCTACTTCTCGTGGGTATTCTATCGCCGCTCCACGAAGACCGAAGAAAGTAGGCGATATCACAAATATACTAAAATCTGGACCGCAATTAAATATGTTGTTTTATCATTTTTCGCCCTGAAGTTTTTAGTATGCGTAGATGTTATTTACCTACCAACAAAAATATCTCCCACCTTCTTTCTTCGAGAGAACACCTCATGGCTAGATGCTGCTGACGGCGGTGTCTCAGCTTTCGTTCCGCACATTCGGATTGATCGATTTACAAGGGTCTGGAAAGGCAAATCAACAACTGAAATCAAACAATTAGCTTTTCAGAACGGGTCTCCGGACGACGAATACTATTTCATGAGCAGAGGGGTGGGGGTCGATCTGCGTCACCGACAGTTACGTTTTCTGGACCTCCAGTTTCAGGTTGTGCCTCGACTTATGGTCCATTACTCTGACCTATCGGGGGCAAATTTGAGCGCTACGAAACTTCTAGGCTCGAATTTCGTGAGCACAAAGATGTATGACGTCAATCTCCAGTCTTCAGTGCTGGATGGATCTCGTTTTATGGACGTGGACGTTAAGTTTGGGATTTGGCAAAACGTTCATGCAAGAGGCGTGATTTTCGACAACACTAGCTTTGATAGCTCAGTCCTATTTCGAGCAAACTTCTTGGGATCATCGTTCTTCGGGGTAAATGTTGCGAACTCGTTCCTATCTGGAGCTAATTTCTCTGCGACAAGCTTCTATCAGACAACATTCAAGCACAACATATTGGCACCCATGAGAAGTTTCTCAGTTTTTATTTCGGATAAAAAATCAGGAAACCAGATCGACGAATTTGTTACATACTTTAACGAGAACAACGATGATGCCATTTCCGAGCTTGTAGATGGGTTCTGCACGGGCTTAGGTAAAGCGGCAGACTCCAATGCGTTGTATACGATTTCGTCATTTTATACCCTAGAGTTCCCTGAGAGAATTAAAAAGATCAGCACGGCCTTTGAGAAATCGAGCTGTAAATCTGCAAGTACAGCTTGGAACACTGATGTTGGGCAATGACGCTGTCACAGACCGTCAAGCACCTTCCAATTACCAAGCACTTCCAATGCCCCATCGGGCGAGGGGCGTTGCAGACTTCTGCCCCTATTGGGGTATGGCAGCAGCGAGCACACCGCATTCTGCTTTGAGAATTCTGCACTGCGACATTTCCACGAGCCACGGAAGGCAGCAAAGGGCTGGACGCGTCGGTCGCCGGTCCGAAGCGGAAGGGACGGGAAACCATCGTTCGCTGCGGCATGGACGAGCGTCTAGGATGCGCAATTGTGTGCTCGTTGTGCAGTGCCGCCACATGTCCGCTTCAAGCCTTAACCCGTCAATTCAAATTCAATATTAAGAGCTCGATGATTTTCGTTCCCACGTTTGTCAGGTGGATTCGCGCCGAGTTTGCGTATGATGGCTCATCTTCCCTACCTTACTCGCGGGCCAACCAGCCCATTGGCTGCTGCATAATCCTTGATTGCAATAAGTCTATCCGGGCCACCGATCTGATGATAGTCGAAAACCTCTTCATCCAGATTTTTGAGGTTGAATTGCATCCCTGAAAACTCATAGATGCGACGGTAACGGTCTTTGATTCTCCATCGTGGTTCAGCAATGTCATGCGCAAATGCGCACCGAATTTGATAAATCAGAGCGATGCATTGATCGTTTTCGGATTGTATCGGATCGGGCAAATCATGTCCTGCCTCATGCCTAGCCCTATCGAGGGTTATCACAGCCGCGCCAAAAGCAATCGTTAGATTATTTTCGAAAGCTAGGATAAAGTCACCTGCGGATTCAAAAATTCGAGGTGGCAAAACAAAAATCTGACTTCGATCTTCGCTTTGAAATGTGATCTCGGAGTCCAGAGCTTCACGATCAATATTTCCATCGAGGGCATAGTTGTATAGCTTCCAAGAAAAGAAAAGCTGTGCAAATGCTGTGGGCAGGTAGTTCATTTTTCCTCAACTCACTCGTTGGCTCTTGACCAAAGTAGCGCGCTTTTTCGCAATTGTCTTCGATTGAAAGTCAGCCTGATATCATCCCAAGTCGGCGTTCGACAGCGCGCCCGGCTATCCGATGGGCCCCGCACTTAGGGCACGATGGTTATAACGACGAACGCCCGCTCCATCCGGATAGTCAACATCTCCCTTTGTGATGATGCTGCACGTTGTCCCGAAAGACCGCTTTGGAGAACCTGCGCGCAGAGACATGAAGCCTGTCGAAGGTCCGGTATGGGCCGTTCGCGTCGATCAACACAAGGGGCGGATTGCGGACTTCCGCTGCGGTCTAGCCAGCAGCTCAAGGTTCTTCAAAGCAGACATTCAAGTTTCCCGTTTTGGGAAAGGTAACCACCCGAGGCTACGCCCCGTTCACTTTCCGAGCGCCTAAACCAGTATGTATGCTACGTTTTGTGTTGTGTTTTCTCATCATAAACATAAGACGTTTGGAAGTGGAATCTGTTTCTGGGGGCAGTCTTGGCCGACAAAAAGCGACAACATTTTGTTCCCAGGTATATCCTTCGAAACTTTTCAGCTGATCCGTCCGCCAAACAGATCAATCTTTTTCACATACCGTCAAAGAGACTAGTCATAGGCGCTTCGTTGCGTGAGCAGTGCTATCGAGACTACTTCTATGGCGACAATCCTGAGATTGAGAATAGTCTATCTGCAATCGAGGGCGTGCAAGCCCACCTGATAAAGAAACTCACGCAAGCCAAGAGGATTACTGAGCTCAGGTTACCTGAAATACCTCTCTTCCTCGCTATGCAATATGGAAGAACGCTACGCTCTGCTGAAGATCAGAGCGACAGATTTGAAGCAATGGCAAAACTCTACCTTACGGGTTCCGTTGATGAGGACGCTCTGCGGAATGTGCGAATTCGGATAAAAAATAGCTCAACGCTATCAACCTCTAATGCGATCAAAACAAGCCCGTTATTGTATGACTTGAAGCAAGTTCTAATTGAAAACAAAAGCAAAATACCATTTGTAATTTCTGATCATCCGGTGGTCCTAACCAACTGGTTTTGCCGTCGCAGCTTTCCAAGCAATCATGGCACTGGGCTTGCTACCGCTGGCTTGCAAATCCTCATGCCAATTTCACCGAGATTTTCTCTAATGCTATTGGATGCTGGCACCTATAGGATCGCAGATAAACTCGGCCATGTGATGTTATCAAAAGGAAAAGACGTTCACGGACTAAATGCGCTGCAATGGATTAATGCCGATAAAGTCATTTATGTCCCGCAAGGTCTTGAAGAGTCCCAACTCAAATCCTTAACTATGACAAGCGGGCGCAAAGACCGCCGATTTGAGTTCACAAGAGCTGACAAGCTCGCAGATGGCAGTGGATTTGCTGTGACGGACAAGGATGAGTATGCCGCTCCTACACAGGGAGCGAAATCGGAATTGGTGGTGATTGGTGGAGCAAAACCGGCACAGGATATTCGATTTTCTGGGCTCGACTTGAAAGCCCGCCCGCAATTTTTTGACGATGGATCATTGGTTTCGCCACTTCGCGACCCTTATTGGCTCCAGATCGTGGAGGAATTCATACGTGAAGATTCTGGCATTCAGCGACCTCACAGTGACTTTGCGGAGTTTGTCGCATCACATCCGCTAGAACCCCTTATCGGGCAGAGGTTGAGGTCGTATCGCCATTCGACCTAGGCGACAGAACAGACATCTGGATGATCAAACCAAACGGCGGTTTTATCCGCAGTCCGATCATTAAGTTCGTCGGTAATGCTGCAAGCTGCACGAACGTCGGCTATTTGGGCTGCACGGAAGCGTCGCCATCAGCGGTCGGACGGCGGCAATGGGCCGATTGCAATGATCCTGCAGGCGGAGAACGAGAAGAGAATGTGTGCGTCGGGCAGCTCGCGAGTCTTAGGACAATCATCAGCAATTTTCATGGCTTCCCATGCTTGGTTGTCGCCTTCTCCGGATACCCCACCGAAACATTGCGCAGCTTTGTCGTTCCAATCTGAAACTCTGCCGCGAGATGGGTATGCCCAAAGAGCCATTGATCGGGCTGGAAGCGGTTGATCAGATCGCTCAGGTCCGAGGCATATGCTTGCGGCGCCGGGCCGCCTGGCGACAGTGCAAAAGGATGGGGCGCATGATGGGTCACGACGACGGTCTCGCCTGCAAACGGTTCTGACAACCGCGCCTCCAGCCATGCGACATGCTCACGATGCAGCGCAACCGTGTCGAGCGGGCGCGCCTTGCGGAAGCCCGCGTGCGCAATACGGATATAGCGGTAATCGTTCATGATACGCGCAGCCTCGGCCGCATTCTCTTCCAACGTTCCAGCCCCCGCGCGCATATCCGTCCAGAGCGTGCAGCACAGATAGCGCGTGGAGCCGCAGGTGATCACAGATTTCTGCGCAAACTTGGCGCCAGCTGTCAGGGCGATCTCGGCAAGCCGGTCATCGCCATCGAGCCGAAAGTCGTAATAGTCGTGGTTCCCCGGGAGCACATGGACGCGCTCCAGCGGGATGCGTTCACCGATTAGCGCAAACGCTTGCTTCCAACGCACCCGGGGTTTGTTGGTCAGATCGCCGGCGATGATCATCAACGCGACACCGTCGAAATCAATCTGGTCGAGCGGGTTGAGGCCCGCCTGATGCCAGAGGTCGAGATGCAGATCGGCGAGGACTAGTGTTTTGGTCATAAGACGGCCTCCGATTTCAATGGGTTCTTGGGCTATTCTCGTGCGCGACGAGGCCATCGATCAGCTTGATTACCGCGCGCAGATCCAAGCGCTGGCAGGAACCTTCAAGCATCTCGGCCAAGGTTGCAATCGCATCCTCTGATAGGCCCCGCGCCGCTCCCTCCCGGCGTGCGAAATACGCCAGCTGTGCGCCCGAGAGCGCGGGGATATCGACGACCCGGCAGCGGCTGAGCAGTGGTGCGGGCACGTTGCAGCGATTGTTCGAGGTCAGGATCCAGCTGATCCAGCGCATGTCAAACGTGACCCGGAAGTAGGGACAGCTCCACGCCTGCGCGCTGAGCGGCTCAAGCAAAGGCAGAAGAGCATTGGTCCGCGCAAAGCTCATGCCCTTGTTTGAGCGCACATCGCCGACCTTGTCGATCTCATCGATCACCATCACCGGATTGCCCACGTGTTCGCGCAGGAACAGTTCGACCGGACGCCCTGGCTGCGCGGTCGCCCAACCGCGTTGGCTTCCGGTGACCGCGAAACCGGCGGGCTCGTTTGCGGCGTCGATCAGTTCCGACGGCGTGCCGATCAACTCCGCCAGACGCCGCGCCCAGTAGCTTTTACCGACACCCGGCGGCCCATCGAGCAGCATCGGCGGCAAATGCAAGGCGGGTGCACCGCTGCGCACGCTCTCGCGCATCGCGTGCCAAGCCAGAGTGGTCGCCTGCGCCATCCAGGGCATCTCATCGTGCAGCGTCGCTGCAATCTCGTCGGCGCGATGCGCGCTTGGCAGCTGAACCACACGAACACCGTCGCTGAGGGCGCGCAGCTTCTCTTGCGCGTCCTTGTCCAGATGCCTCAGACCCGATGCTCTCATACGCCGATCCGCGAGTGCTTTTGCTCGGCGGCAAATCTTCTCGCCATCATGCCGACTGGGACTACAAGCGCGCAACTCCTCGCTCCAGCGATCCGCCTCGCGCGCGGCTTGCAGATCCGCCGGGTCCAACCCGCGCGCCTTCCAGCGCAGATCGCGCAGGAAGGAGATGAGCTGTTGCTCAATCTTCTGCGGTGAGTTTTCGAGATCGAAGCGCAGAGCGACAATGCGGAGAGGGGCGGACATGGCAGGCTCCTTCTGAACAGACGGCATGCGCCGCAAAAGCGCCCTCAAGAACGGAGGTTCGAGAGGCGATGAGATAAGGAACCCGGGTTTGGTGAGAGATAGGCCAGCTCGAGCGCCAAGGGTCAAGTCAAGGGCGGCGGTGCTACAGCGGCCGAAAACCTAGACACACACCGAAGCGCTCAAACAGAAGGCAGTCCGTAAGTATTTGAAAAATAAAGACCTCTGACCAGAGCGCTGGCCAGAGGCAGATCTTACCGTATCAAAGGTGGGTCAATTTACCCC
>JAFGWK010000169.1 GCA_016937195.1 Paracoccaceae bacterium
CCAAAATGCACCAAGGGTCCGGGGGCAAGGCGCACATCGGCCGCGAGCATATTTGTGCGGTGATTGGCCACAATCGACTGATCGGAGACCTGTGCTTTAGCGTACCCGTCACCGCGCCAAGCGTCTACTCCAGCCGTTGCTGCCTCAACGACCAAACCTGATTTCGCGATCTGACCAACGGCGAACCCCTCTGGCAGTTTTGTGTCTGGCGCAAGCGGGGCGACTTTCGCCTTGGAAAATCGAAAATTCGGGCCGGGGGTCACATACACTACGACATTGCGGATGGTTGAGGGAACATCGAGCGGAGGAATCGAAGCCGCCTCGCGCCCGTCCAGTTTGATCGACACTACCCCGGAATAATACCCTTCGGAAAACAGCGTCGAGACAATGCGATTGTAATCGGCACGTGCGGCAGAAAAGATATCTTGCGCGTCCTTGCTCGTGTCAGAGGCGGATTGATCAAGCAGGGAAACCCCCTTGATCGTATCGCGCAGACTATCTGAGGCGCCGGGCGTGCTGAAGCTGAGATCAAAGGCCGCTGCGGGTAGGGCCGCCAGCGCGCTGATCGCGAAACTGAGTGTGAATATCTTAATCTGTTCCGGTCCCATATCGCGCCCTCATATACGGGGGCAGAATCGCAAGAATGGCAATGAAACGCCATAGCTTGCGCAAGGTTCCGCGCTAATTGTGAAGGCTGTCGGCGGAAATCATCCAACGCGCCGTGAGGCCTAGCAAATAAGCGTCGAGAAAATCCGACCCATATGCTCGTTCATATAGATCCGCAGCCATTTTGAGAACCGGTCGGGATGGCGGCGCACCTCTGCCGCCAGATCATACAGGCCCACCCAACGCGTCTCGCTGACTTCATGGGGATCCGGGGCAATCTGCATACCGGGGCGAACATGGGCGAGATACACCTCAACAACCTCATGCTCGATCAACCCGTCATCGACGGCAGCGCGATATTCGATGCGATCGGCATGGGCTGGATAGAGACCGGTGATCCCCAGTTCTTCCCGCAGGCGACGCACGGCGCAATGTTCCGGGCGCTCATCCCAATTGGGGTGCGAACAACAGGTATTTGACCATTTTCCCGCCGAATGATCGCGGCCTGCCGCCCGTTTCTGGATCAGCAGCTTGTCCCCATCCATGACGAAAATGGAGACCGCCTTATGGCGAAGTCCCCTTGCATGCGCTTCGTGCTTTTCGACTGGCATCAGCTTATCGCCAACCCAGGCCTGAATCTGTGTCATCGTGATCGCGTCCCATGCGAACGCGCGCTGCAAACGCAGAACGCCGCCATAAGATGCGTATGGCGGCGTTCAAAGTCACGGTGTCAGCTTGTCCCTGAGGCAGCATGCCGCGCCTTGGGGGTATCAAGCGAGTAGAAAAATCAGGACAGAGTCGCTTGCTCACCCGATTCCGATTGCTGGCGGCGTGCCAGTTCGGCGCGATACAGAGCCACGAAATCCACGATTTCGAGGTTGAAGGGCGGGAAGCCACCGTCGCGCGTCACGTCCGAAACGATCCGACGCACGAAGGGGAACAACTGGCGCGGGCATTCGATCAGCAGGAACGGGTGCAATTGGTCTTCGGGCACACCCTCGATATGAAAAATGCCGCCGTAATCGACTTCAAGCAGATAAAGGGTCGAGTTGTCGGTCTGGTTCGTTGCGGTGACTTTGAATTTCGAAATCACCTCATACTGGTCATCTTGCGCACGCTTTTTCGCATCAAGGCTCACCTGAACCTGCATTTCAGGCTGAATATCAGCCGCTTGCAGCCCCTTGAGGGCAACATTGTTTTCAAACGAAAGATCGCGCACGAATTGCGCGAGAATGTTCATCCGCAGTTGCGGTTGTTCAGCGGTATCAGCGCCATTGGCTTGATCAGTCATAAATTTCTCCAACCTTGTTTGCGCCGGGTGTAGCATTGCTCGGCGTCTGTCTCAATTCTCAATAATGCGGTTTTGTCACTGGTCTTGATCCCGTGTCCAACCTGAGGGCCCATTGCGCGGAGGCGTGCGCGGCGCCATGTCATCGATTTCCTCGGCATCAATGACATCTGGATCACGCGGACGCCGCGGATCGGCTCCACCGGGGGGAAACGGCGAACCGCCCATTTCAAACCGCGCGACCTTCACCCGGCTCGCCAACCGCGTCATCACCCAATTGCGCACGCCGGGGATCAACAGCAGCAGCCCCATGGCGTCGGTGAAAAATCCCGGCGTTAATAGCAGCACGCCAGCCACCAAGATCATCGCCCCATGCGCCAAAGGCCGCGAGGGATCGCTTAGCTCGTTCAGCGAGCGGCGCAAATCTTCAAGCGCGCGCGCTCCTTCGCGACGCACAAGCGTCGTCCCCAGAACGGCTGTGATCACCACAATCGCAAGCGTCGGCCCCAAGCCGATCAGCCCGCCTACCTTGATGAACAGCCCGATCTCGATCAGCGGCACGGCCAAAAAGGCCAAAAAGATCCACATATCATCCTCTTTCTTCGCTCTGCACGACCGAAGCCGCGCAGGTGGACTTGATCCTGATGCTGCCCTACATAAGTAGCCAACACTCGATACACAAATGCAGCTCGTTTCACAGGGGTTTCGATGTCCAGCGCCGTCATCCAACTAATTGTTCTCGCGGCGATCGCGATCTTTTTGATTATTAAGCTGAAAAACGTTCTCGGGACACGGGACGGCTATGAGCACCCTATTGAGCCAGAACAACAGCCCACACCCACCGCGAAACGCGATTTCGAGGTGATTGAGGGCGGGCCTGATCCCGATATCATTGATCACGTCGATGAGGGGTCTACCGCCGCCATCGCCTTGGCCGCGATGAAGCGGGTTGAGCCGAAATTCTCGGTCTCGGAGTTCCTTCAAGGCGCGCGCGGGGCCTATGAGATGATCCTGATGGCGTTTGAGACCGGCGATGTAGAAAAAATCAAGCCGTTCCTGTCGCCTGACGTCTATGAGGCGTTTGAGGGTGCCGTGAATGCGCGCAAGGAACAGGGGCTTGACGTGCATGCCGAGTTTTTGGGCCTACGTGAACTGGTGCTCAGCGATGCCGATTTTGACCATGCGACGAACGACGCCGAAGTCACGGTGCGCTTTGGCGGCGAGTTGATCTCGGTAGCGCGCAATGCAGCAGGTGAGGTGGTTGAGGGCGATCCCAAAGCCCCGCGCAAGCAGCGCGACACATGGACCTTTGCGCGCAAGATGGGCAGCAATGACCCGAACTGGCAGCTTGTCGCCACGGGCGGCTGAGGCGCGTGGCCTTAGCATTCAACAGCCTTCCCGGCTGGGACCGGGACGATCACGCCGCCGCATGGGCGGCGTTTTGCGTCACTGCCGATCTGTTCGGCTTTGCTCCCGCACAAACAGACGATCCACGCGCCGCGTTTGAGGCCTTGTTTGAACCTGTCGACATCGCCGGTGAAAACGGCGCGCATTTCACTGGATATTATGAACCGGAACTTGCGGGTGCACGCGTCAAGTCAAAGCAGTTTTCACATCCGCTTTATGCGAATCCTGGCGGAATAGAGCCTGATCAGCCTTGGTTTTCCCGCGCCGAGTTTAGCGCGGGCAGTCTGCTGACAGGCCTAGAACTCGTCTGGGTCGAAAGCGCCATTGAGGCGTTTTTGGCGCAGGTTCAAGGCTCGGTTCGCATTCGTCTTGAGGATGGCCAGACGCTGCGCCTTGGATATGACGGCAAAAACGGCCAGCCCTATCGCTCGATCGGGGCGCATCTGGTGGCGCAAGGCGTGGCCCCCGTCGCGCAAATGACGCCAGATCGCATTCGCGAATGGTGCGCCGCGCATCCCGATCAGGTGCAAGACCTGCTCAATCACAACCCGTCATTCGTTTTCTTCCGCCCCCTTGATCTGCCCAAGGATATGGGGCCGCCCGGCGCGATGGGGCGCCCCGTTACACCGGGGCGCACGCTTGCAGTAGACCCCGAGGTTATCCCCTTGGGCAGCCCGGTTTGGATCGATTGCCCCGGCTTTGGCGCGCGCTTGATGGTGGCCCAAGATGTCGGCTCCGCCATCAAGGGCGCGGGACGCGGCGACATCTTTCTAGGCTCGGGTCACGACGCGGGGCGGCGCGCAGGCGCTATCAACACCAAGGGACGGATGGTCGTCTTACAGAGGCGCACATGAGCAAGCGGCGCAAACTCACACCCGAAGAGCGAGAACTGTGGTCACGCGTCGCCGCCAGCACCCGCAGTATTCGCGAAAAAAGGGTCGATTCCGCTGAATTAGAGTCCTTTTTGGACGGTTCATCACCCGCCAAGCCCCCCAAGAAATCAAAGCCAGAATTGCGCGGGTTTCATCTTGGCCAGCACGCCAAGCCCAGCGCCCAGCGCTTTGACCTTGCCCCCAGCCCCGCTGAACATTTGGCCCGCCAACCTGTCGTCATGGATCGCAAGGCCCATAAAGCGATGACGCGCGGCAAGCTGAAACCCGAGGCTACTCTTGATTTGCACGGGATGACCTTGGCCGAGGCCCATCCCGAACTAATCCGATTCATCCTGAACGGCCAAAGCCACGGCAAGCGATTGGTTCTTGTGATCACAGGCAAAGGCAAGCGCGGAGATGATGACGGGCCGATCCCGCGCCGCGTGGGTGTGCTGCGCCATCAGGTGCCGCAATGGCTGCGTATGATGCCCTTGGCGCCTGCGGTGATGCAAGTGAACGAAGCGCATCTCAAACATGGCGGCGGCGGTGCCTATTACGTCTATTTGCGCCGCCTGCGTTAACCCCCTGTTAATGGGCTAAGCACGATCTGGGTTGCGTTATCGACGGTCAGGATCACCGCCGAGGCAAGGCTCGTGCGGCCCGTCTGCTCTCCGGTCAACACCTGCGCCACCTGTCCGGCCCGGTCCAGCATCTGGATCAGGGCCGGAGACTGCGCGAGGTCGAAATGCCCATCGCCCACGCTGAACGCGCCGACATCAACAATGGTGACCTTATAGCGCGCGACGCGTTTGAAATCCTTTAGGTCCCCAAGCCGATCCTCGGCACCAGATAGCCGCGCCGAAAGTTGCAAGGCGCGGTCGCGTTGCGAGGTGAAAATCACAAAGGGCTGCGGCAATTTTTTAAGTGCTCGCGCCTGAGACAGGAACACATCGACGGCAATATCAGGCGAGATAAGAGCCACACCGCTAATATCCTTCAACAGGCTCTGATCATGCCCCAATGCCTCTTGGCGCAGCACTTCCATCGTCAGTTGCGCCCCCAAAGAATGCCCGATCAGCAAAATTTGGCGCGCCCCTGCAGCATGCAAATCCTGAAGTAACTCGGACAAGCCATCGCGCGCGAACAAGGCGGAATCGCGATCATAAGCGTAGCCCAGAACATGCGCGCGCGACGGCCAAGAGTAATGCACGAATACGCCGGGCAGGTCGAAATCCGTGCCCAACTGCGCCATCCGATACAACCCCTCGGAAAAGTCGTTGTTAAAGCCGTGAACGAACACCACAGCCTGACCGTTCTGGCGCGCCAGAGCCACCCTCAGATCGCGGCGAAACGCATTCTTCGACATGTCGATCTGGGCACTTGAAACCATGAACTGCGTTTGCGGGTCGGCAGGGCGTCCGGCCTTCGGGTAGTCAATCGTCCCGATTTGATGGTCGGGCGGCGTTGCCACCTCAAACTTTGCCAGCCGCAAATCGAAACTGCGCTCTGTGCCGAAAGGCTGGCCCGTTTCCGGATCAGGCGCGCGTGTCGAGCCAACAAAGATAGTGCGCGCCTCGGGCGATGGCTGCGCCAAATAGGCAAGCCGACCGCGCGGCGCGCAGCCAGCCAGCACAAGCAGAACCATGATAATCATCACGCGCAGCATGTTGGCCCCCGACCAGAGGCCAACACGATAGCAAAGCTGAGCTATGATGCTAGCGTCAAAGAACGTAGCGGCTCAGATCACTGTCGCGCGTCAAGGCGCCCAGCTCTTTCTCGACGAAGTCAGCGTCAATCGTCACGCTTTCCCCCGCACGGTCTGGCGCGGTAAAGGCCAGCTCCTCAAATACCCGTTCTATGACGGTATAGAGCCTGCGCGCACCGATATTCTCGACCGAATGGTTCACCTCGGCGGCGATCCGGGCGAGCGCCTCAATTCCATCTTGCGTGAATGAGACGGTTACGTCCTCGGTCGCCATCAGCGCCATATATTGCCGGGTCAGCGCATTGTCGGTTTCCGACAAAATGCGCGTGAAATCTTGCTCGGTGAGGGCGCGCAATTCAACCCGGATCGGCAAGCGCCCCTGCAATTCAGGCAGCAGATCCGAGGGTTTGGCGATGTGAAACGCACCGCTGGCGATGAACAGAATGTGGTCGGTTTTGACCGGTCCATGTTTGGTCGAAACCGTCGTACCCTCAATTAGCGGTAGCAAATCGCGCTGCACCCCCTCACGCGAGACATCCGCCCCGCGCGCATCCGAACGCGCCGTAACCTTGTCGATCTCATCGATAAAAACGATTCCAGAATATTGCACCGCCTCAAGCGCGGCGGCTTTGACCTTTTCATCATCCAACAGCTTGTCGGCCTCATCCGAGATCAGCGCCTCATAGCTTTCAGCAACTGTCATCTTACGCTTGGCCGTGCGATTGCCACCAAACGCCTTGAACAGGTCTTGCAGACCCTGCATCTGCGTTTCCATGCCCGGCTGGCCGCCCATCATGCCGATTGGCATTCCGCCCGAGGTGTCCGAGACTTCTACCTCAATCACCTTGTCGTCCAGCACGCCATCACGCAGTTTCTTGCGAAACATCTCGCGTGTGGCCTCGCGCGCGTCAGTCCCTGCCAAAGCCTCAATCACGCGATCTTCAGCCGATTTATGGGCCTGCGCTTTGACGTCTTCGCGCATCTGATCACGGGTCTGCACCAGCGCAACATCAGTCAGATCGCGGATGATCTGTTCCACATCGCGACCGACATAACCCACCTCGGTGAACTTGGTGGCCTCGACTTTCAGGAACGGCGCTTTGGCCAGCTTCGCCAGACGGCGCGAAATCTCGGTTTTGCCGACTCCGGTCGGGCCGATCATCAGGATATTCTTGGGATAGACCTCCTCGCGGATATCATCGGCGAGCTTGTGGCGACGCCAGCGATTGCGCAGCGCCACGGCGACGGCGCGCTTGGCCTCTTTCTGCCCGATGATGAACCGGTCAAGTTCGGAAACGATTTCGCGGGGGGTCAGATCGGTCATGGATCACTCCGTAACATAAGGCGGCAAGCGAGACTTGCCTGGAAATTGAGGAAGCAGACGCATCAGACGGGTGCGCAGCTCGGTCCAGAACGAGCCAAGCGCGGTCAGCGCCAGCCCGATCAGGATCAGCACCACCCACCAGCTGCGCGGATCGGCGGCATCGCCAAACGCGTAGAAGCTGAGAAAGATCATGTAGCCGATGCCTGCGGTAAAGAAAGAGCGCCGGTCGATGATCAGCGCCAGCGCGGCGGCCACGATCAGGGCCAGCAAAAGCAAGCCATACCCGGTCCCCGGCCCCATCTTGTAAAAGGTCAGCGCCACGGTGTTCACCAACGCCGGCGCGGCCAGCACATGTAGCCAAAAACCCGACGCCGATTGCCGCCCCAGCCGATGCGGATCGCGCATGTCAAACCAGATGCCCCCCGCCAACGCGAGAAAGCCGAACAGCAGCATCGCCAGAGAGATCGGCGATCCCTGAGCAAGATCAAACATATCGACCGTCTGCGCCATCTCGACATCCGGCCCGATCCCCTTGGCAAGATTAAGCAGGATCGCCAGTACGCACAGCCCGACCAGAAACATCGAAAACGGCACACGATAGCGCAGGAACCACGCAATCAACGCCAGCGCCGTGACGCCAAGCGCGAGGTTCAAACTCGGATCCTGTGCGATAAAGCGCATGCCGATCACGGGAATGCCAAGGAAACTCGCCAGAACCGCCCCCGCCAGCGTCACCGTCAACAGGATTGAGGGCAGCACCATGCGACGTTTGCGGGTGAAATACTCGGCAAACAGCGCGGTAAGCGGGATCAGGAAGAGATACCCATTGCGCCCACCCAGAAACAGCAGGAAACCA
Organism: Paracoccaceae bacterium; assembly: GCA_016937195.1. Taxonomy (GTDB): domain Bacteria; phylum Pseudomonadota; class Alphaproteobacteria; order Rhodobacterales; family Rhodobacteraceae; genus Thioclava. The sequence goes on from JAFGWK010000169.1 coordinate 8,059, forward strand.
AACGTACCCGTAATCAGGATCGCAAGGCCAACGGTCACGAATATCTCGGCAAAACCGCGAAACAGTTCAAACGGCTCGTCTTCCGCCGGAAGCGCGGCGCGACCGGAGATGCGGTTCGCGGCCAGTGCCATCACGCTTGCGGCCTGTGCCTCGCTCAGATGACCGGCAGCGACGGCAGCGCGCAGATCGTCCTTCGTGATGTCACTCACCGATGGTCTCCACAGTCAGGTTTCCGTTGGTATAGACACAGATATCAGCCGCAATCGCCATCGCCTTGCGCGCCACAGCTTCGGCATCGAGATCGGTTTCCATCAAGCCACGCGCCGCTGCCAACGCGTAATTCCCACCCGAGCCAATCGCCGCGATGTCGTTCTCGGGTTCCAGCACATCGCCTGCACCCGTCAGCACGAACAGATCCTTGCCATCGGTCACGATCAGCATCGCTTCGAGATTGCGCAGATACTTGTCCATCCGCCAATCCTTGGCCAGATCAACGCAACTGCGCGCCAATTGCCCTGGCGATGCCTCAAGCTTTTTCTCAAGCCTCTCCAGCAAAGTGAACGCATCCGCCGTCGATCCGGCAAAGCCTGCCACGATATCATGCCCGCCGGGACTAAGCCTGCGCACCTTGCGCGCGGTGCCCTTGATGACGGTCTGGCCAAGGCTGACCTGCCCGTCACCCGCCACGACCACCCGGCCCCCTTTGCGAACGCCAATGATCGTTGTGCCGTGCCAACCGGGGAACTTGTCGTCTGCCATAACTACCTCCGTGTTATCGCAGATATGAGGCCGCAAGCCGCGCCCTGCAACCCCGCTTGCCCGGTTCGCCCGCGCGCGCTAGCGTCCGGCCATGACAGAGCGGCACCTCTCCATCTACCTTGATCCCGCGACCCTGTTTCAGGTTCGTGAAGGGCAACACAATTTCTTTACCCGTCTAATTGGCGCGCTGCAGGCAGTGAACTGGACCGTCGATCTGCACGAAACCGGCCCGGCAGCTCGGCGTGCCGCGCGCAAGAAACCGGGCTATGCGCTGTATCATATGGAGCCACCAACCCATACGCGCGCCCTGACCTGTCGGCGTAGCTATGTGGGCGCGTTCTGGCATATCGAGGACAGCGCTGAGCGTTGGGAATGGCCGGTCGCAAAAGCGGATTTCCATGTCGATGACATTGACGGGAAGGCGGCAGCTCAGTTTTTCGGGATGTGGCAAAATAGGCTCTATTCCGGCGCGAATCCGACAAATGAGGACGATTTGGCGCTGATTGCTTTGCAAGGAAGGCTCCTTGAACACCGCTCGTTTCAGGCCATGAGCCCAATTCAAATGATTGAGGAGGTTCTGGCGCGTCATGCCGGGGCAGCCGTCGCGACCCTGCACCCAAAGGAAACTTATACGGTCGACGAAATCACTGCGCTTGAACGCCTCGCATCGCAGTTTCCACGCTTCCGCTTTCAACTGGGCGGATCGCCAGACCTGCTTTCAAAGTGCCGTTTTGTCGCAACGCAAAACAGCGCCCTCGCGCTGGAAGGCCTTTTTCTTCGCAAACCCGCGATCCTCTTTGCGCTGTCAGAGTTTCACCATATCATGGGATCCGTTCCGCGCGATGGGCTCGATGCCGCCTTTCAACGCCTCAATCAAACCCCGCCAGTCGCGCGCTATCTGTATTGGTTCTTGCAACTCCAAGCGCTCAACGCAGGCCGCCCAGAATTCGAAACGCAGTTGCGCGCTCATCTAAAAAAATTCGACTGGCCGATATAAAAAAGGCGCCCGAAGGCGCCCTTTTTGAATATTTTCGAAACGCTTAGATTGACGATTCGATCCAGCTTTGCAGCGCGGCTTTCGGCGCAGCGCCAACTTTGTTCGACACAACTTCGCCATCCTTGAACAGGAACAGCGCGGGAATACCGCGCACACCCAACGTCGCCGGGCTGTCGGGGTTTTCATCGACGTTGATCTTCACGACTTTGATCTTGCCCGACATTTCTTCGGACAGCTCCTCAAGCGATGGGCCGATCATCCGGCAAGGGCCACACCATTCGGCCCAGAAATCCACCACAACGGGAACGTCGGACTTGCGCACTTCTTCGTCGAACGTGGCGTCGGTAACAGCAACGGTAGCCATATCAGCCTCCTGTGAAATTGGTTGGTGTGGAACGTAGGATTTGACCCGGCCTGCGTCAAGATACAGGGGGCGTGCGCAATGACGCATCAAGCTGTGCGTCACTGAGCGGCATCACCTCGCCCGAGGCCGTCCATAAAATTGCGCAGCGCACCGGCTTGCCAGGATGAATCAAGCGCAAGGCCCCGCGATATGCGGCCATCTGGCGCACCAGCCCTTCAGGCACCTGATCTGGGTGATCGGGCACCACGGCGTTGGATTTGTAATCCAGTACCCGGATTTCATCGTCCCCGATTACGAGGCGGTCAATGAAGCCGTGGATGCGCCGATTGCCTAATTCAGGAAGCTCCGCACTGATCTCAACTTCGGCCAGTGCATCTTCGCCCAGCCACTCCGCCATGTGCGGGGCATCAAGAACACGACGAGCCTCCGCCAAAACAGGCTCTATTTCGGCCCAACGCAGCGCATCTTCCCCATATCCCAGCAACGAGTGCGCAACCTCGGGCCACTCGACCTTGTCGCGCTGCGGCAGGTGTTCCAGCAGCAAGTGCAACTGACGTCCGCGTTGCTTCGCCGCGTCTTCGTTCAGGATTGCCCCTTCGCCCGGCAACGCCTTTGCGCCGCCCAAATTTGACGGAGAGAGCGCCATTTCATTTTCATGAACCCTCGGAGCCGCTTCATGGGCCCATTTTGGCAAGATCGCCATCGACGATGTCTGCGTCTCGGTTGTCGTATTCGCTAAGGCATCAGGCCAATTTGCGTGACTATGTCGTTGGATCTCACCAAGCTCGTGCAGCGATGCGCTATAGCCCGAAACAGTCTCTGTTCCGGCCAATTCCATCCCTTTAGCAATCCGCGAATACCAGCTATCTTCGCCCTCCCCCGTCTTGCCCGCGGCCGCAATGATCAGCCATTTTTCGGCTCGCGTCATCGCCACATATAACAGACGTAAAGATTCCGCCTCACGTTGCGCCGTAATCTCTTCTTGCGCCAGGCGTTGCGCATCAGGCGCGACGTCTTTGGTGACACTCCAGCCCGCAACATCTCCTGAAAGCTTGACAATTTGTGCGTCATTCTTGGGTTTTCGCTCGGCCGTGTCGGGTAAGATCACAATCGGAGATTCAAGCCCCTTGGAGCCATGCACCGTCATCACCCGAATGGCACGCCCTGAACCTTCGAGTTGGCGCTTTACCTCGACCTCATCGGCCTCAAGCCAGCCTAGAAATCCGGTCAAGCTTGGCACTTCGCTACGCTCAAACGCAAGCGCCTGCGAAATCAGCTCATCAATGCCGTCTTCAGCCTCGGCCCCCAGACGTGCTAATAGCCGCTCCCGACCGTTATGACGCGTCAAAATTCGCTCAATTAACTCAAATGGCCGCAAGAAATCCGCATGATCACGTAAATCATGCAAGATTCCGAGCGTGTCAGGACGCGTCTCAGATTTACGCAATGCCTGCCACAAATACCCCTCACGCGCATGCGCCAAAGCGTAAACTTCCGCCTCACTCCAGCACAAAAGCGGCGAGCGTAACGCCTCTGCCAAGGACAAATCATCCTCGGGCGTCGCGAGGAATGCCAGAAGAGCACGGATATCGCGCACGGCCAGTTCCGCACCCAATTTCAGCCGATCAGCCCCTGCAACCTGCAGGTTGGCGGCCTTACAGGCTCGAATAGTTTCCGCGAATAGGTCAGAGCGACGGCGCACGAGGACCAGAAAATCGCCCTCATGCACCGGACGAGCCCCTGCATCCGCCGCGCGATCCGGAATTTGAACGCCTTGATCAATCATCGCACGAATTTCAGCTGCAATCGCGCGGGCAAGCACCACCGTGTCCGAGGTCTCACGCACGAGATCAACCGGATCTTGCCAATCACTCTCCTCATTCGCGACATCTTGCGCGACCACCGGCCAAAGATCGACCCGGCCCGGCAAATCTGTCTGGAAAGCGATGTGGTTTGGCGGGCCGCCTAAGCCCTGCACAGCGCCTTGTGCGAAACTCTGATCCACAACGCGCAGCACAGCGGCAGAGGACCGGAAGGAATGTTCCAGCTCCAGCGCTCGTAGCGGCGAACCGATACCCTCGAATTTCTCCTGAAAATGGCTCTGCATCGCCTCAAAATGCTCTAGATCGGCACCTTGAAAAGAGTAGATCGACTGCTTGCGATCGCCCACGACAAACAATGTACGATCCGCCTCTCGCGCGCCTTGCCCAGAGGTGAACTCATCAGCAATCCGTTCGATCACGCGCCACTGGCCCGGGCTGGTATCCTGAGCCTCATCGACCAGAATGTGATCAATCCCACCGTCGAGCTTGAACAGCACCCATTGCGCCACTGAAGGGTTCGATAGCAGCGCGGCGGCGCGTTCAATCAGATCGTCGAAATCAAGCCAGCCGCGCTGTGCCTTATAGCGCGCGATCCGCGGCAAATAGATTTGCGCGAAACGATGCAGCACGTGGCTACGTTCGGCGGCCACGAAGGCAAGACGCTCTTCTCGGGACTCGGCCACCCGCTCGGCCAAATCCTTGAGCGCCTCAAACACGGCTTCGCCAAGCTTCTCCTGTAAGGCATTGGTCAGCAACTTGTCGCCTTTGGGACCGTACGGCACCTTGGCACCGCTTTTCAGGTTCATCACATCAGCGAGCCGACCCAGTGCTGCGAGATCGAGCGTGTCGATCTGCGCAAACACAGCCCCGACCTTTTGGTCATTGGTGCCACTGGCCAAGCAAAGTGGCGCAGCCCCTTGGATCAAGTCCAGATCACCGGGCTCAAAGGCGCGCGC
>JAFGWK010000170.1 GCA_016937195.1 Paracoccaceae bacterium
ACACTGGCGACTGCGCCATAACGCCGGTGTTGACGGTGATGACGACCTATCTGGCAACCGCCAATCAGCTGACCCGTTGCAAGGCTTTGGTGCAGATGAAAGCCGTCGGGGTCGGCTTGAACGCGACATATCTGGGCAATTCTGCGCTTGACGGCGCGCGTTTGCAGGCGTGAAACTGACGCCGAAGCGCGGCGCGCGTCCTCACGAAGTAAGGGCGCCCTCGAATAGCCTGCGCAGCTTAGGCCAAGGTATGGGCTTGCATCGCCTGCCCTCTTGGCGTCTTTCAGAAAGGAGCCCTCCCATGTGCCCTATTCAGCATCTCCCAATCAGACTGCGCCTTCATGCGCTTGAGGATAACCACTGATGGCTCAAAATACCTCCGACACCGTCTCGCTTGATCCTTATGAAACGCTCGGCGTTAAGAAAACCGCTACGCAGGCCGAGATCAAGAAAGCCTATCGCAAGCTGGTGCGCACCAGCCATCCCGACATCAACCCTGATGATGCGGAGGCCGAGGCGCGCTTTGTGAAAATTTCTGCCGCCTATGACCTGCTCAAAGACCCCGACACGCGGGCACGCTTTGATGCGGGCGAAATCGACGCTTCGGGGCAGGAAAAGCCGCAACGCCAATATTATCGCGACTACGCGGATGCCCAGCGCTCAAGCCGTAGCAGCGCAGGCTTTGAGGGCATGGACCCAGACGATATCTTCGCCCAAATGTTTCGCCAGCGCGGCGGCGGTGGTCAGCAACGCCACGGGTTTTCGGCCCGCGGGCGTGATCTGGGTTACACGCTGGAAGTGCCGTTTCTGGACGCCGCGCGCGGTGGCTCGGCCCATATCAGCCTGCCCGGAGAAGGCCAGATTGATCTGAAAATCCCCGCCGGATTACGCGATGGCCAAACCCTGCGCCTGCGCGGCAAGGGCGGCGAGGGTCTGGGTGGCGGCCCGCGCGGGGATGCGCAGGTCAAGATTCACGTCCAGCCCCACCCGCTGTTTCGCCGCGAGGATGACACCATCCTGCTGACGCTGCCAATCACGCTGGCCGAGGCCGTTCTGGGGGCCAAGGTGACGGTCCCCACGATTCACGGCGATGTGGCGCTATCGATCCCGAAAGGATCGAGCAGCGGCAGGGTTTTGCGCCTGCGCGGGCGCGGAGTTGAGCGCAAAGGCAAGGCGGGCGATCAGCTTGTTGAGCTGCGCATCGTACTGCCCAAAACGGTGGATGACAAACTGGCCGCCTGTATTGAAGACTGGGCAAAAACCAACAGCGAAGATCCGCGCGAGGCGATGCTGAAAGGAGTGCCGAGATGATGCAAGTGTTCACCTTTACCGAAACGATTTCGCGCGTCACCCGGCTGACGCAAACCCGTCTAAGCCGCTATATCGAGGCCGAGGCCGTGACCCCCGCTCAAGGAGCCGACGGCCCGCTGTTTGATAGCGGTGATCTGGCGCGGCTGGATCTGCTGTGTGAGCTGGACGATCTCTATGATCTGGGGCCTGATGGGTTGGCGGTGCTGATCTCGGTCCTGGATCAATTACACAGCGCTCGGGCGGATCGCAAAGCCCTGCTGGCCGCAATCAGCGCCGAGCCCCCAGAGGTGCGCGCGCGCATCGCAGCGGCGCTGATTGAAGAGGAAAGCGCGCGTTAGTTCGGGGCGTGCGCGGCCAAACCTATGTCTAGCGACGGCGCGGCCACATCCGCGCCATCACCCCGTCACGCAGCCAAAACGCGTGGAACACTGCCGCGCCAATATGGGCCGCAATCAGCGCCACAAGCGCAATTCGGGTGATCGCATGCGTCGCCTGCGCGGCCTTTTCCACCCCTTCATGGCGACTCACAAGATGGGGAACCCCAAGCGCATCCAGCCCCTCAATCGGATAGCCCCCCGCCATCACGCGCAGATAGCCCGAGGCAACCATAACAAAGATAAGCACGTATAACAGGATATGCGTCAGCCCCGCGATCTTAGCCTGAAGCGGCGCAACCGAAGGCGGCAGAGGCGGCGGCGGATGGATCAGGCGATAGCCCAGCCGCAGCACCATCAACAGACCGATCACAACACCGCCATTTTTATGCAGCAAGAACAGCCCGTCTTGCAGCTCGCGCGGTAGCCCCTTGATGGTCATGATCTGCCCTGCGGGGATGATCGCTAAAACCAGTCCCGCGATCAGCCAATGCAAAACCCGCGCCGTCGGACGATAAGACGGTGGTGCTGTGATATCCTTGCTTGGCATATTTTTGCCCCCTTCCGCGTCTTATCGTGCCTCCCGGCGTGACAAAATGCAGCACGCGAGAAAAACGTGAACCAAATCCTGCCAGATCACGTTTACTTGACAGCAGACAAGGCGCAATACCTAACCTCGCATGAATACACCCGTGATCACCCCCAACCGCGCAAAGCGGCACAAGTCGGCAGAGGCGCTCTTGCTCTCTGGCGCGGGCGCGCGCTTGGCATGGCTTGCGCTGCCGCTGGGAGCGTTAAGCGCCGCGCTGGCCACCCATCTGGCGCCGGGCGGGGCGTTGGTCTCGGTGGGGCTGTTTGCGTTGCTCGCCTGTGTGATCGCCTATCTGATGCGCGCCCATTACCCCCATGCGCGCCTTGGATCTGCCAATGCGGTGACGCTGCTTCGGGCGGCCTTGGTCTGCGCGCTTGTAGCCCCGCTCGCAGCGGAGGTGTTTGCCCCCGCGCCGATCCCGTCGCAGGCACGCTGGCTGATCACAGCGATCGCAACGCTCGCGCTGATGCTGGATGGTCTGGATGGCTGGCTGGCACGGCGTAGCGGGCTGTCCTCCAGCTTCGGGGCGCGCTTTGACATGGAGGTCGACGCTGCCCTTGGCCTGATCCTGGCGCTCTCGGTCGCGATTGCAGGCACGGTTGGGGTCTGGGTGCTGGCGCTTGGGGCGATGCGCTACGCCTATGTTCTGGCAGGCTTTGCCCTGCCTTGGCTCAATGCCCCCCTGCCCGAGCGGTTTCGCCGCAAGTTAATATGCGTGGTGCAGATCGGGACACTGATCGTGCTGACGGTGCCGGGTCTGGGCGCGCTGCCCGCGACGCTGCTCGCAGCCAGCGCAACGCTTGCGCTGGGCGGCTCCTTTGCCGCCGATATTATCTGGCTCGCACGGAGGCGCGCGACATGAGCGTTGCGCGCCGCACGGCTTGCCTGATCGCGGCGGCAGTGATCTTGGATCTGGTGCTGGTGATGCCAAATCAGGCCAAGGGGCTGGTCGCGGGGGCGGTTTTGCGCCTTCCGCTGGAACTGCCCGTGATCTTGCTCGGGCTGGCCGCACTCCCCCGTGGCCTCGCGCTTGGCAAGGTCATCCGCGCGGTGTTGGTCGCGGCGCTTGTCGCGATGCTGGCGCTGAAACTGGCCGATATCGGCACATTCATCGCCTTTGCCCGCCCCTTCAACCCGGCGGTTGATTTGTTCATGATCGAGGCCGGAACGCGCCTGGGCATCAGCACGATCGGCCTGCCCTTGGTCATCCTCGCGGCATTGGGCGGCGCGCTTGCCTTGGCGGCACTGATCATGGCGCTCTGGTGGGCCAGCGGGCAATGGGTGGGTGTTGCACGCGGACGCATCGCGCGGCCCCTGACGGCGGTGGCGGCCGCTCTGGGCGTACTGGCAGTCGGCGCGCAAGTCAGCAACACCCTGCCCCTGCCGTGGCACGCCACCACAAGCTATCTCGCCCAAGCGCATTGGCGCAGCTACATCCAGACCCGCGCCGATCTGAAACGCTTTCGCGCCGCGGCCACCAGCGATTCTTTCTCTGGGTCGGCGGGGCTGTTTGACCGGCTTGCGGGGCGCGATGTGCTGATCGTGTTTATCGAAAGCTATGGGCGGTCCAGTTTCGACGCCCCGCTTTATGCGCCGACCCACGTCGCGACGCTGGAAAACGCCGAGCCGCAACTGGTCGCGGCGGGGCTAGCGATGCGCTCGGGCTGGCTGACCTCGCCCACCGCGGGCGGGCAAAGCTGGCTGGCCCATTCCACCTTGGAATCCGGCCTGACAATTTCCGATCAAACCCGCTATCGCGCACTGCTGGCCAGTCCGCGGCGCACGTTGTTTCACCTTGCCGCCGCAGCCGGGCTGCGCACCGCTGCCGTGATGCCCGGTATCACGCTTGGCTGGCCCGAAGGCCCGATGCAAGGCTTTCAAACCATCCTTGCCGCAAAGGATCTGGGCTATCAGGGCCAGCCGTTCAATTTTGTCACGATGCCCGACCAATATACGCTGTCGGCCTTTGATCGACTGGTGGCGCGCGGGCCGCAGGCGGGACCGCTATTTGCGCAGATAGTGCTGCTCTCCTCGCACGCACCTTGGGTGCCTGTACCCGAAATGATCGACTGGGATCAGGTCGGAGATGGGCGCGTGTTTGATCACTGGGCCTTGTCAGGCGATCCGCCCAAAGTGGTCTGGCGCGACCATGACCGGGTGCGCGATCAATACCGCCAAGCGATTGATTATTCACTGCAAGCGATCCTGTCTTACGCCGAGCGCCACGCCGACAAGCCGCCGCTTATGGTCATTCTGGGCGATCATCAGCCCGCCCCTTTCGTGGCCCAAAACGATAGCCGCGACGTGCCCGTGCATCTGATCGGCCCGCCCGATTTGATCGCGGATTTCGACGCCTGGGGTTGGACGCCGGGTCTGGTGCCCAATGAAGCAACGCCTGTTTGGCCGATGCGCGACTTCCGCGACCGCTTTATCAAGGCGCTCTCAAGATTGCCGATCAGGGTGGCGCAATGATCGGGCTTGTATGGCGTCTGGCAGCGGCCTTGGTGGTGCTGGCGCTGGTGTGGCATTTCGCCAATGGACGCGCCGC
>JAFGWK010000171.1 GCA_016937195.1 Paracoccaceae bacterium
ATGCTGCGTCTTTTCCCGAAGGCGCGGAGTCAACGTGAGTGGGGGGAGCCTCCAGCGGTGTGTGTGTGGCTGATTGCCGGTCCGCCGTTATCGATTTCGGGCCTTTAACTGAGGCTTGAGCGTCCGAGAGATCGCCTGTCGGCGTTTTCTGCGGCTCGCGCTCGGCAGCTTGCACCGCATCAAGTGATGTGAGCGCTTTCCCAGCCTGTTGAGTGACTGGAGGAACCGTCTCTAGCTTGTTTTGTTGCTCGGTAGCCTGGTTGTTGCGCGTTGTTTTACCTTCAGCAGGCCATTCGCCCGCTGCGGGTAGCGAAGAATAAGTTGATGCAGGGGAGTTGGGGGGAGGTGTGGTCGCTTCCACGTTGGAGCGCGGGAATGCCTTTTGAACCGGATCATTTGGAGGCATCTGGCTGAGCAAATGCGTTTTTGCCGCGGTTGCGATTGCCACGTCACTCTCATCAGTACGCGTTGAAAGCGTGGCGAACGAATACACGAGTGGTATCTGAGCGGCCCGATCCTGAGATGAAGTATCGTCGGAATTAGGTTTGGCGGTGAAGACGTCCCACTCGTGATGAACCAGATCGTTTGCCTGATCTGTCGTTGAATTCGGCGCCTGAGAGAATGCATGAATGCGTTGCGCCGTGGAGTTGGAGGCAACCTCGACATCATTGTCTATGCCAGTCGCATCCTGTTGCACAGCGTTCGCCCACCGATCTTTTCGCGCGACAGATGTCGGCCCCCTAAGCCCAAACTCGAGAGAAAACTGCATTTCGGGCGAGGCCGTTTGAGGTAGAGCTGCGCTGACATCTTTGGTCGGCGGCGCGGCTTTCATTGTCAGTATGTCTTTGGTGGCAACTGGAATCATGATCCTCACGACTTTCTGTCTGCGGCTGTCCCAACATGTCAGCAGAGAGTTACTGATTCTTTACCCCGTCATGGCACATTCAAAAAAATTCGCACCAATTGGAGCAATCTATGACCCCGACTCAGCCGATCTTGCTAGGTGGCGCGCCACAGACCTCTCAGACAAAACATGAGGAGGCGATGCGCACGGCTGCGACCGAACTGGAGGCGAACTTTCTGGCTGAGATGCTGAAACATGCCGGTCTTGGAGAGATGGAGGGTGCCTTTAGTGGGGGCGTGGGCGAAGAGCAATTCGCCTCATTCCTGCGCCAAGAGCAGTCACAACGTATGGCTGAGGCAGGTGGAATTGGTTTGGCGGAAACAATTTTTGAGGCGATGAAAGCGCGAGAGGATGAAAATGTACGAAACCGAAAGTGACAAAACGGCGGAGCTGATCGATTTGCTGCGTCTTGAGAGAGATACGATTCGCACCGGCGATTTCTCAACTCTTGTAGAGATGGCTGATCGTAAGGAGATTTTGATTGCCGAGTTGGCGGGGTCTGACCCGACCCGCCTTGAGGAGTTGAAAATCATCGCTGCCGAAAATCATCGTCTGCTGGGGGCCGCATTGCAGGGCGTGCGCGCAGCGCAGCGTCGCTTGAAAGCCATTATCAGCGCCTCCAAAGGCTTCAACGCTTATGATGAGTCCGGTAAAATGAAGCCGATCCGGCGCAGCGATGGTTCGCTCGAACATCGCGCATAAGTCATTAATCATTAACGAAAATTCTATCGAATTCAGGCCGGCCACAGTGCCGGCCTTAGCAATTCATTAGGGCAAGTTGTGCAATCTAGTCCCTGCATCACATGTGATGGCGCGTCGCGATAAATCGCGGCGCAAAAGGTCAGAATGACTCGAGCGCCGTTTCAAAGAACGGTTTAGAAAATCTGGCGTAAAGCGCCAAAAAATTAGGAATACGATATGTCTAGCATTCTGACGAACAGCAGTGCCATGGTTGCGCTGCAAACTCTCAAAGGGATCAACGCGGGGCTTGCAAGCACGCAATCGGAGATCTCGACGGGTAAATCAATCTCCTCGGCCAAAGATAATGCGGCCGTTTGGGCGATTTCGAAAGTCATGGAATCTGATGTGCAGGGGTTCTCGGGGATTTCCGATAGCCTTGCGCTTGGGGAATCGACGGTTGCTGTTGCGCGTCAGGCATCTGAAACGATCACCGATCTTTTGACTGAGGTGAAAGGTAAGATTGTCGCTGCTCAAGAAGAGAACGTTGATCGCGGCAAAATCCAAACTGATATTGATGCGCTCACCGATCAAATCAAATCGGTTGTGGGAGCTGCGCAATTCAATGGCTTGAACCTGATTGATGGCAGCAGCTCTGATGCTCTTAATATCCTCTCGTCGCTTGATCGCGATTCCAGTGGCAATGTGAATGCCAGCCAAATCGAAGTAGCACGGCAGAACTTATCCGTTTCGACTCCGGTCAATGCACAAAGCTACGGTACAACAGCAGTCTCTGTGGGTGCTGCGAGTGATTATATTTCAGGTGCCGGCACCACCCAAGAAGCGGGGTCAGATGCTCTGACAGCCCCGGCCACTGTCGCAGCTTCGGGCGTACAAAATATTACGATAGGCCAAGTCAGTGAAGGGATTGGCTACCAGATCAAGATGGACGATCTTGAAATCTTGACGGCTGACGGCAGCACTGCCACCGGGACGCGTACTTTCGAATATGTTGCAAGCGCTTCGGATGGTACAGCTGAAGTGGCAGCTAATTTAATCAGTCAAATCAATGCGTTTTTTGGCGCTGCGACCGATTCCGATTATTCGGTGTCCGTTGGTGCGACCGATAACGTGATTACAGTGACGAACGGGTCTGGTGCTGCAATCGATATCGGTCTTCAGGCGACCGAAGGTGGCACTCCGGGTTCCGATGTTTCAACTGGCGGACTTGGAACGCTTGCCACGCTTGACGTGACAACCGATTCGGGTGCGACTGGAGCTCTCGCAGCTATCGATACGCTAATTGACAAAGCGACCGAAGCTGCTGCGGCTTTTGGCTCGGCTGAAAGCCGGATTGAAACTCAGTCCGACTTTATTTCGAACCTGTCGGACTCTCTAAAGACCGGTATCGGTGCTCTCGTCGATGCAGATATGGAAGAAGCTTCGGCGCGTTTGCAAGCACTGCAAACCCAGCAGCAGCTGGGCATTCAGGCCCTCTCGATTGCCAATCAGCAACCTCAGAACATTCTATCGTTGTTCCGCTAATAAATCGGGGCGCCGAATTCGGCGCCCCTTTTCGCCGCGGCAAAGCCGCGATCTGATGGCTTCAGTCACAGGAAGGATTTCCCGTGTTCGCTACAACTTTGGCCAAAACGGCCTATGCAAACCCAGGGCAGCCGGTGCGCACCGCGCGTGGCACCGAATTCGAAGTGTTTGCGCGTATCACAAGGCGGCTGAAACAAGCCGCCGATGCTGGAAAGGCGCAATTCCCGGCACTTGCAACAGCGGTTTATGACAACCGCAAACTTTGGACGGTACTCGCATCCGATGTTGCCGATCCTGAAAACGAACTGCCCAGCGATTTGCGCGCGCGCTTGTTCTATCTCAACAAGTTCACTCAGGCCCATAGTCGCAAAGTACTGGCGGAGGGGGCGTCGGCTGATATTTTGATCGAAATTAACACGTCGATCATGCGTGGGTTGCGTCAAGAAAGGAGCGTGGCATGAGCGGTCTCGTTCTTAAACTCGCTCCGAAAGAGCGGGTGCTGATCAATGGCGCTGTGATCGAAAATGGCGAGCGACGCTCGCGACTTGCGATCATGACCCCCAACGCACATATTCTGCGACTGCGCGATGCGATCCACCCTGAAGAGGTGAACACCCCGGTGCGGCGCGTCTGCTATATCGCGCAGCTCGTGCTGTCTGGTGACGCCGAGCCAGAGGACGCCAAAATGCAGCTTCTGCGCGGCATCGAACAGCTAAGCCAAGTGCTGACCGATTTTGACAGTCGTGCGCAATTGAACTCAGCAAGTCACGCTGTGTTGGAAGGTCAGCCCTATCAGGCGCTAAAATTCTTGCGCAGCCTTTTACCACGTGAGGCGCGGCTTCTAGCCGCTCATCCACAATGAGCTATCAGCCGATTGTCCCGTTCACGGGTTTCGCCGGATGGAGTTTTCTTAATCGCACGATCGAGAAGCAACAAACGGCGTTTTCCGCCTCTAGCGAAATTCAGCGAAACGAGGACTATTTTCGCGAAAAGATCGGCTCAATCACGACTGCTCAAGAGCTGGTGGACGATCGCCGGCTCTTGACGGTTGCTCTGGGTGCGTTCGGATTGGACGATGATATCGACAACAAATTCTTCATTCGGAAGGTTCTTGATGAGGGCTCTCTCGACACCGACTCTCTGGCGAATAAGCTGTCCGACAAGACCTATCTGGCGTTGACGCAGGCTTTCGGGTTCGGCGACTATACTATTCCACGCACCACGATATCGAGTTTCCCGGACGAAATCTTGGCGCAATATGAAACACGGCAATTCGAAATCGCGGTGGGGGATAGTGACAATGACATGCGTCTTGCGTTGGCGTTACAGCGCGATTTGCCTGAACTCGCGGGCAAAGCAAATTCAGAAACAACGAAATGGTATACCATTATCGGGTCTTCGACGATGAGTAGCGTGTTCCAGACGGCGCTTGGTCTGCCAAGTAGCGTTGGTTCGCTGGATGTGGACGCGCAGGTGCGGATGTATTCCGCCAAGTCCAAGCAGCTTTATGGCTCCACTGACCCGGCGCAATTCAGTGATACCAACAAACTTGAAAAGCTGACTCGCGACTTTTTGCTGCGCTCGCAACTCAGCACGACCAGTTCAATCAGCTCAGGCGATGCGGCCCTAACCCTGCTGCAAAACGCATCGAGCGGAAGCCTCTCGCTCCTGCTATAGTGATCAGCCAAATCCTGGTGCTAGGCGAATTTCCCCAGTCACGATCCCGCGCCAGTTTTTCTGCGCGCCAGTCAACCAAGTTTCTACAGTCGGGTGATTGCGATCCAATACGCCCTGCCGGATCAGCAAGGCCGTAATAGCCGCTTCCGAGGCACGCGTTGCCCCATCCACAATTTTGAGGGCGATGCCGCGCTTTTGTTCGGGCAGGATTGCGATATAGACCGCTTCGGCACCGGTTTTCACCGCCACCTTTCCTCCCATCGCGCGCATCAATTCGGTGCAGGCACGCCCGTCATTGGCAACCATTTCAGGAAATGTCGCCATCGCTTGGGTCAGACGGGCAGCGGCGCGTTCTCGCGTTGAACCCTCAGGGTTGGCGGCTGCGAAAAGTTGCATCGCGCGTGCTAACCCTGTCACTGTCGTTGCGAAGTTTGGTGCGGAACAACCGTCAATGCCGAACCCCGGAGAGGTCACATCCGTCACCTCCTCAAACACCGTTTTGATCGTTTGCTGGAGGGGGTGGGTCACCTCGACATATTCCGAGCCGCCGCGCAAATGCCGGTTGAGCGTGAGGAATCCGACATGCTTGCCTGAACAATTATTGTGCAACTGACAGGGCGATTTATGCGAGCAGACCAGCCGCGTCTTTTCGGTTGTGTCCCAAGGCATATGGGTGCCGCAGCGCAAGTCTTCCTCGTGCATGCCGATGCCTGCCAGCCACTCGGCGGCCGCATCGCGATGCAAAGCGGCGCCGGAATGGCTGGCGCAGGCAAATGCCAGTTGGCGGTCGCTTAACCCGGCGGCATCCGCCGCGCCACTCTCGACCAAGGGTAAAGCCTGAATCATCTTTACGGAGGAACGCGGGAAAATCACGGCTTCCGGATCGCCCCAGGCGGCTTCGATCCCGTCGGGTCCAAAGACCACAGCGTGCCCCGCATGGAAGGATTCCAGCATCCCGCCGCGCCAAAATTCGATCATCGGTGCCGCTGTCATCTTCAAACTCCTCACCTTATGCGCGATTTCTCGCCAACCAGGGGTTTTCCCTCTAGGCATTTATCGGTTAAACAGGTGTTATCGAGTGGAAAACGCATCCGCCAGCAATAAAAGGGTGATCAGCCCGGGCGATGTAGAGGCAAATGGCAGCTGGAGGCTGTAAGCATGAAAAATATGTGTCTGCGGGTTGTGACCGTGATTGGGCTCACATTTGGGGTGGCGCATAGCGCGACCGCACAAGAAAGCACCAACCGGGTCGCGGCTGCGACCGATTGGAGTGTCTTTGTCGACGATAATCCCAAAGAGTGTTGGGGCGTGTCAAAGCCGAAGAAAACGGTCAACACCAAGGACGGTAAGGTTGTGCAAGTGCGCCGTGGCGACATCTTGCTTTTTGTGACCTATCGCCCCGGCAAAGCCCCTGAAATTTCGTTCCGTGGCGGGTATCCCTTTGCGTCGGGATCGACCGTAGAGCTTGAGGTCGGTGGACAGAAATTCACGCTTTTCACCGATGGGGAAGGTGCATGGGCAGGGTCCCCGGACGAGGATGCCAAAGTAATCGCCGCGCTTAAATCGGGCAGCGACGTGATGCTTACGGGGCGCTCGGGTCGAGGAACTCAGACCCAGGATACGTTCTCGTTGATGGGCTTCACTGCCGCAACTGATGAGGCTTCGACGCGCTGTAAATAATCACGGCAAAACGGTATGATGCGCCCTGGCCGCTGGTCGGGGCGTTATTTTTTGGTTTTCCGCTACACGCGGGGAGGCGAATCCCCTATATGAGGCCCTTGATTTCAAGGAAATGCGCCATGACCCAGCCCAACGCACCGATCACGCAAGATGTGCACACCATCCCGCGCAAATTGCCCGAGGGCGGCAAGATCAATCTTGTCGGCTTGACTCGTGCGCAGTTGCGCGATGCTTTGATCGAGGCGGGGACGCCTGAAAAGCAGGCAAAAATGCGGTTAGGACAGATCTGGCAGTGGATCTATCATTGGGGCGTGCGCGACTTTGCGTTGATGACCAATCTCGCCAAAGACTACCGTGCGATGTTGGCGGAGAAATTTGAGATCACCCTGCCCGAGATCGTGTCGAAACAGATCTCGACCGATGGGACGCGAAAATATCTGTTGCGCATCGCGGGCGGGCATGAGGTTGAGGCCGTTTACATTCCCGAAGACTCGCGCGGCACGTTGTGTATTTCCAGCCAGGTCGGCTGCACGCTGACCTGCTCGTTCTGCCACACTGGCACGCAAAAACTTGTGCGCAACCTGACGCCCGGCGAGATCGTCGGTCAGGTAATGGTAGCACGTGATGATTTGGGCGAGTGGCCCGAGCAGAACACCCCCAAGAACGAGACGCGTCTGGTCAGTAATGTCGTTCTGATGGGTATGGGCGAGCCGCTGTATAATTTCGACAATGTGCGCGATGCGATGCAAGTGGTGATGGACAATGAGGGGCTGACATTGTCGCGTCGCAGGATCACGCTGTCTACATCGGGCGTGGTGCCAGAGATCGCCAAAACCGCCGAGGAAATTGGCTGTCTGCTGGCCGTGTCTTTCCACGCCACCACCGATGAGGTGCGTGACCGTCTCGTGCCGATCAACAAGCGTTGGAACATCGAGACGCTGCTGAACACTCTGCGCGAGTATCCGCGGCTGTCCAATTCCGAACGGATCACGTTTGAATATGTCATGCTCAAGGGTGTGAATGATAGCGATGAAGATGCGCGTCGATTGGTCAAGTTGATCAAAGGGATTCCGGCCAAGATCAACCTGATCCCGTTCAACGAATGGCCCGGTGCGCCCTATCAGCGCAGCGATTGGCAGCGCATCGAGAGTTTTGCTGATATTATTTACAAGGCCGGCTACGCGAGCCCGATCCGCACGCCACGCGGTGAGGACATCATGGCCGCCTGTGGTCAGTTGAAATCCGCAACCGAACGGTCGCGCAAGTCGCGCGCCGAGATTCAGGCCGAGGCGGGGCTGTAAGCCCCTCGTCTCAGCCGCAGTTCTCGTAATCCCAACCGTCGATCACAGCCACGGCGTCTTCGGCAGTCTCGACAAAACTTACCAAGTCCAGATCTTCGGGCGAGATCGTGCCTGCCTCTTTGAGCCGGTCCCAGTTGATGATTTCGCGCCAGAAGTCGCGACCGAACAAGATGAAGGGTATCTTCGCCATCCGTTTCGTTTGGATCAGCGTCAGCGCTTCGAACATCTCGTCCAGCGTGCCAAACCCGCCGGGAAAGACGCAGATCGCCTTGGCGCGCATCAGGAAATGCATCTTGCGGATCGCGAAATAGTGGAAGTTGAAGGCCAGATCGGGCGTCACATATTCATTGGGCGCCTGTTCGTGGGGCAGCACGATGTTAAGCCCGATGGACTGGCCACCCGCTTCATGCGCGCCGCGATTGCCCGCCTCCATCACGCCGGGGCCGCCGCCGGTGCAGATCACGAATTCCCGGCCATATTCCTGCATTGAGCGCTGGGTCATCGCCTTGGCGAAAAGCCGCGCCTCTTCGTAGTAATGCGACAGCTCGGCGAGATAGGGCGTCTTGGCGCTGTCCTTGTGCGCGGGCGCGGGAATGCGTGCGCCGCCAAACATCACGATGGTCGATTCGATGCCGCGCTCATCCATGATCAGCTGCGGTTTGAGCAGTTCGAGCTGCAAACGCACCGGGCGCAACTCTTCGCGCATCATGAAATCGACATCGGTATAGGCCAGCCGATAGGCGGGTGCGCGCGTCTGCGGCGTGTCCGGTATGCTTTTGGCGGTCTTCGCATCTTCATGCGAACGGCGGAACGGGTGCGTCGGATTGTCCTTCATGGGGCTCCTGCTCATTGCGCGTTGGGCTTTGACCAACTATAGGCTGATCCGTGTAAAGGCCACCTGAAAGAGGAATTAGCCATGTCCAACGCCGCGCTGAAAACCGCCATCGAAGCCGCTTGGGAAGCCCGTGATACGATCACGCCTGCAACCAAAGGCGAGACGCGCGAGGCGATTGAAGACACGCTGAATGCGCTGGACAGCGGTACGTTGCGCGTGGCCGAAAAGCAGGCTGACGGCAATTGGCATGTCAATCAATGGGCGAAAAAGGCGGTTCTGCTGGGCTTTCGCCTGAAAGACATGGAAATGCAGTCGGGCGGCCCGCAAGGCAGCAGCTGGTATGACAAGGTCGACAGCAAATTCGCGGGCTGGGGCGACAACGAGTGGAAGGCGGCGGGTTTCCGGGCCGTTCCCAACTGCATCGTGCGTCGTTCGGCCTATATCGCGCCGGGCGCTGTTCTGATGCCGTCCTTCGTTAACCTCGGCGCCTATGTCGATACTGGCACGATGGTGGATACCTGGGTGACGGTCGGGTCCTGCGCGCAGATCGGCAAGAACGTGCACCTTTCGGGCGGCGTCGGCATTGGCGGCGTGCTGGAGCCGATGCAGGCTGGCCCCACGATCATCGAGGATAACTGCTTTATCGGCGCGCGTTCGGAAGTGGTCGAAGGCTGCATCATCCGCGAAGGCTCGGTTCTGGGCATGGGCGTGTATATCGGCCAGTCGACCAAGATCGTGGATCGCGAAACCGGCAATGTGACTTATGGCGAAGTGCCGCCCTATTCGGTGGTCGTGTCGGGCACGATGCCGTCGAAAAACGGGATCAACCTGTATTGCGCGGTGATCGTGAAACGTGTCGATGCCAAGACGCGCTCGAAAACCGGCATCAACGATCTGCTGCGTGACTGATGGCCGATAAGCCCGAAAAACCCGCCAAGAAACCCTCTCGCCAGCAGGTTTATACCCTGCTGGTCGAGGTCGGGCGTGCGCCCAATGATGGGCTGCCCAAGAATGCCTCGGGGGCGGGGCTGCTGTGCTATGCCAGCGGCGTGGATGAGGCCGAGGCGGTGCGCGAAACCGTGGCGATCCTCAAGCAGGCCGATCTGGCGCCGTTGGATGTGACGGGCTATGGCACGATTGCCGAACGCGAAGAGCAAGGCCATGAAATTCCCGATGAGGAACGCGAATTGATGGATCGCGCTTTGGCGGAAAACTCTGTGATTGTCGCGCAGATGACGCCTTATTACGGCGACGAAAAGAAGCCTCTGCAATAAACCGCCCGCGGCACCGAGTTCCGTTGAAACGCGCCATGCGCCTGTTAGACTGTTTTGAAATGACAAACATTCGGGCAGATCATGGCAAACGCATCATACTTTATCACACTCACCTTCTTTGCTTTCTCGGGGCTGACGGCCTGTGCTGGCCCGCCCGAAATCTCGCCGCGACCTATGGTCAAGGGCGCGACGCCCGTGGCTGATGCGATCCCGCCCACCGATCCAGCGACCGAGGCGCGTTTTGAGGCGTGGCTTCGGGGATTCAAAGCGCGCGCGCTGGCCAATGGTATCAGTGAGGCGACGTGGAACCGGGCGATGGCCGATGTGCGCTATAACCCCAGGGTGATCGAGCGCGACCGCTATCAATCGGAGTTCACCAAGTCGATCTGGGATTATCTTGATAGCGCGGTCTCGCCCGAGCGGGTGGCGACGGGCAAGCAAATGCTGCGCCAATACGGTCCGCAGCTGAATGCCATTGAAAAGAAATACGGTGTGGATAAAGAGGTCGTCGTCGCGATCTGGGGCATGGAAAGCCGCTATGGCGCGTATCGTGGCACCACCGCAATCATCCCCGCCTTGGCCACGCTGGCCTATGACGGGCGGCGCGGTGAGTTCTTTGCCAAGCAACTGATCGCCGCGCTCAAGATCATCCAGTCCGGCGATGTCGATGAACGCCATATGACCGGATCATGGGCGGGCGCGATGGGCCACACGCAATTCATCCCGACATCGTATGAGGTCTATGCGGTCGATTTCACCGGCGACGGCAAGCGTGACATCTGGTCGAATGACCCGACCGATGCGTTGGCTTCGACGGCGGCTTATTTGGCGCGCTCGGGCTGGTCAAAGGGACAACCTTGGGGGGTCGAGGTCACATTGCCTTCGGGGTTCAACTATGGGCTGACTGGCAAGGGCACCAAGAAATCGCCTGCTGAATGGGCCGCAATGGGCGTGCGTTCAGCGACGGGCGGGTCAATTGCGAATTACGGCCCCGCTTCGATCCTCGTGCCGGCGGGGGCGAAAGGGCCTGCCTTTATGATCTTCGGGAATTTCCGCGCGATCTCGCGCTATAACGCCGCCGATAGCTATGTGATCGGCGTTGGGCATCTGTCAGACCGCATCAAGGGCAAAGGACCGTTCGTGCAGGACTGGCCGCGCACCGGTAAGCCTCTGAGCGCGCCGCAAAAGATCGAGTTGCAGGAACGGCTGACGGCGGCGGGATACGATACCGACGGCACCGATGGCAAGATCGGGCCAAACACAGCCAAGGCAATCGTGGCCTATCAAAAGGCCAAGGGGCTGGCACCTGATGGCTATGCCACGCTGGAGCTGTTGCAGACCCTGCGCTAGGGCTGCGGGCTGACACCGATGACGGGGGCGTGCAGCGTATAAAGCGCGCCCCAAACGGCCAGCGCCACAATCAGGCGCAGCGGTGAGGGCAGGGTGCTTGGCCGCCAACGCCCGGACAGCAGCGTGGCGAAGGGGATTAGCGCTGTGTGCGCGCTTAGCCTCTGCCATTGCTCGGCGCCCCAGACACGGCGCTTGCGGGTTTCAAGCGCGCGCATTCCCACGCCGGTGAACAGCGCAAAGGCTCCGAACAAGATGACATGGGCGAGATCGCCATTGGCAATCAGATGTGCCCCCGCCCAAAGAAGGATCGCCCATAGTAGCGGTTGGCGCGTCAGCCCCACAATGCCGGGGCGATCAGGGTCGAAGCCGCTGGCCCGCCCCTCAAAGGCGAACGGATTGGGCGCGCCCATGCCATAGCTGCCCAACAGCACGGCAAGTGGCATCGTGACATTGACCAGCCACCGCGCCCATGTGTCCTGCGGCCATAGCTCGATATAGGGCGCGCGTCCGGCGGCAAAGATCAGCCAGAACAGCAGCACGGTCGAGAGTGTGGAGAAGGTGACCGTCCAGCCGCGCTGGCCAAGCTTTGCGATGAACGCACCCTTGAGGCGTGGCATCGACGGGATCGCGTGTGAGGCGAGAAACGCAAACCCCGCCAGTAGAAATTCGCCCCAGCCGTTCAACGTACAGCCTTTTGCTTGGACAGTTGAACGGCGAGGATGCCCCCCGCGATGACCGCAACACCCAACGCATCATGCCAGTCCAGCGGCTCGCCCAGAACCACCGCTGCAATCGCAACGCCAAAGACAGGCGTGAGAAAGTGGAAGGTGGCCGCGCGCACCGCGCCGATCCGCCCGACCAGTTGGAACCAGATCCAGGTGGCGGCAAGTCCGGGCACGAGAATTGTATAGATAAAAGCCGTGGCGAGTTTCGGGGTCACGGTGACGGCGAGATGCTCGGTCAGGCCAGACACGATGGCCAGCACCGCAGCCCCCACTAGCATTTGCACGCCCACCACCATCAAAACGCCGCCACCGCCGGAACTGGCCCCGCGCACTGTCAGCGTCGCCACCGCCAGCGCCAGCGCGCCGAACACACATAGCATCAATCCGAACGGGTCCACCCCGCCTTGCAGTCGTGCGCCCATGATGATCGCCACGCCCGCAAAACCCGCGATCAACCCGAACAAGCCCAAGGGGGCAAGGCGCTCGCGAAATACGATCCAACCCAATGCGCCCACGATCAGCGGCATGGTCGAGGCAATGATCGCGGCCACCGAGGCCTCGACCGTCGTCATCGCGACCCAGTTGAACCCCAGATACAGCGCGTTCTGGCAAATCCCGAAAATGATTGTGGCTTTCCATTGCGCCCGGCTCAGCCGCCAGTTTTGTCCCAGCGCAAGCGCCAGAAGAATGCCCAGAACACCAGAGATCAGAAACCGGAAGGACAGTGCGGCGAGGGGCGGCGCCTCGGCCACGATAATGTGGGTGGAGGTAAAAGCCGACGACCACATCAGAGCAAAGGCCAGCCCCATTCCGATTGCGCGCAGATCCATACGTCCCCCAAAGCGTGATGTCGGCAATGAAAAGGGCCGCCTGCGTCATTGCGCTAGCGGCCCTGTCCGAATCTTGTCCCTCGTTCAGCGAGAGGGGATCAGGCGTTGACGCTGTCTTTAAGCGCTTTGGCCACGGTAACCTTGACTTGCTTGTCGGCAGGCTTTTGCATTTGCTCACCGGTAGCGGGGTTGCGCACCATACGCTCGGGACGCTCGCGGCAGTAAACTTTGCCAATGCCGGGCAGGGTCACGGCGCCGCCAGCTGCGACTTCTTTGGTGATCACGTCGGTCATCGCGTCCAGCGCGGCCGACGCGGTTTTCTTGTCGGCATCCATTGCTTCGGCGAGTGCGGCCACAAGCTGGGTCTTGGTCATCGGTTTCGACATATTTAATCCTCTCTTCGCCCCGCTTGGCCGGGGTCAATTTCGTCCGCATCACGCGGTTGGTCGGCAATGTTCGACACGTTTTCAGTGAGCAAGGCAAGACCTTTTCGCCTTATTTCATGGATTTTCCTGCGTCACAGGAAGGCAGTTTCCTCGAAACTGCGCAATTTCCGGCTGTGAATACGCTCTAAGGGCATTTCGCGCAGCTTCTCCATCGCGCGGATGCCGATCAGCAGGTGATTGGACACTTGCGAGCGATAAAACTCGGTTGCCATACCCGGCAGCTTCAACTCGCCATGCAGCGGTTTATCCGAAACGCAGAGCAATGTGCCGTAAGGCACGCGAAAGCGAAATCCATTTGCCGCAATGGTGGCGCTCTCCATATCGAGCGCGATAGCGCGCGACTGGCTCAGGCGATGCACCGGACCGGACTGATCGCGCAACTCCCAATTTCGGTTGTCGATTGTGGCCACAGTGCCGGTGCGCATGATCTTTTTGAGATCGTAGCCTTCAAGCTTGGTGACCTCAGCCACAGCCTCTTGCAGCGCGACCTGCACTTCGGCCAAAGCGGGGATCGGAACCCAAACGGGCAGATCGTCATCCAGCACATGATCTTCGCGCAAATACGCGTGGGCCAGCACGAAATCACCCAAGCTCTGCGAGTTGCGCAGCCCCGCACAATGCCCGACCATCAGCCAAGCATGCGGGCGCAGAACAGCGATATGATCAGTCGCGGTTTTCGCATTGGACGGACCAACCCCGATATTGACCAGCGTGATGCCTTGGCCATCGGGCCGCTTCAGGTGATAGGTCGGCATTTGCGGCAGTTTCGCGAGGCCAGGGATTTGCTCTTGCGGGTCGGTGATTTCTTGATTGCCGGGCGCGACAAAGCTGGAATAGCCCGATTTTGGATCGGCCAGCATGCGACGCGCCACATCCTCGAATTCGTCAACATAGAACTGATAGTTGGTGAACAGAACATGGTTCTGGAAGTGCTCGGCATGGGTGGCGGTGTAATGCGACAACCGGGCCAGCGAGTAATCCACGCGCTGCGCGGTAAACGGTGCCAGATGGCCAGATCCATCGGGATTCGGGCCCGCCATGCCATTCACGATATCATCGTTCATCGAGGCAAGATCGGGTACGTCGAACACATCGCGAAGGCTGAAATCCAGAACACCTTCTTGGGGCACTGTCACGTCTGGGTGCGCGGCGACGGCGAAATGCACGGGCATCGGCGTATCCGAAGGCCCCACCTGCACTGGAACGCCATGATTGCGCATCAGCAGGCCCAGTTGCTGCGTCAGGTAGCTGCGAAACAGGTCGGGCCGCGTCAGCGTCGCAGTATAGACGCCGGGCAGAGCAACATGGCCAAAGCTTAGCCGATTGTCGCTTTTGACATGCGAGGGGACCGTGATGCGCACCTCAGGGTAAAACGCGCGGAAACGCGCCGTTGCGCGCCCCGATTCCAGCGTGTCGTTAAACTTCTCCAGCAGAAAGGCTGTTGCCTCTTCGTACAGATCTTCAAGGCGTTTCACGGCTGCAGCAGCATCGTTGAATTGCTCCGGATCGCGCGCATCCGGGGTGAGTGTCGTCAGTGGTTCATTCATGTAAAGAGTTCCGTTAGTTCAAAACGCATCACGTCGACCAGTCCCAGATCCGAAATCCGGATTTCTGGGATCACGACCAGCGCGAGCAGCGAATGTTGCATGTAAGCGTTGTTCAGGGTGCAGCCGCAATCGGCCATTGCCTGCACCATTTTTCCGGCACGGTCTGCCACGGTGGCGGCTGGGTCATCCGACATAAGCCCCGCGATTGGCAATGGTACGGCGGCGATTTCGACCCCGTCTTTCCAGACCGAAATACCACCGCCCATCTTGCCCAAAGCGTTGGCGCAGGCGGCCATCATCTCGCGGTCGGTGCCCACGACGATCATGTGGTGGCTGTCATGCGCGACGGTTGATCCCATCGCCATGCGCCCCTTATAGCCAAAGCCCGCGACAAACCCGTTGGTCACGCCGCCGGTGCCTTGGTGGCGCTCGACAAGGGCGATCTGGGCGATGTCTTTGGCAGTATCGGGCTGGGCCAGACCGTCCGTCACATCCAGTTCCGCCGTCAGTGCCTTGGTCGGGGCCTGGTTCTCCACCACCCCGATGACGCGGGCGGTGACGGTATTCGCGCCTTCAGGGGCGCTGATTTCGAAATCACTGGCGTTGAGCGTCTTGCCTAGATGCACAGTGTTGCGCGCGCTGTCAGGCCAGTCATAATGCGGACACTCCACCAGTAGCTTGCCGTCTTTCGCAACCGTCTTGCCGCGCGCGATCACCTGCTCGACCGGCAGGGTTGCCAGATCCGAGGTCAGGATCAGGTCGGCGCGCCGCCCCGGTGTGATGCTCCCCAACTCGCGCTCTAGCCCGAAATGGGTGGCGGTGTTGATGGTACACATTTGCAGCGCGACCAGCGGTTCGGCTCCGCAGGCTACCGCATGGCGGTAGACGCGGTTCATGTGCCCCTCATGAATCAGCGTGCCGGAATGGCAATCATCGGTGCACAAAATGAAATTGCGCGGATCAAGACCCTTTTCAGTGACCGCCGTGATCTGCGTTTCCACATCATACCAAGCCGAGCCCAGCCGCATCATCGAGCGCATCCCCTGACGCACCCGCGCGATGGCATCGGCCTCGCAGGTGCCCTCATGATCATCCGCCGGACCGCCCGCGACATAGGCGCGAAACGCGGCCCCCAGATCAGGCGAAGCATAATGCCCGCCGACCGTCTTGCCCGAATTCTGTGTCGCCGCGATTTCCGCCAGCATCTTGGGGTCGCCCGCAACCACGCCGGGGAAATTCATCATCTCGCCGAGGCCCACGATACCGGGCCATTGCATCGCGGCGGCGACATCCTCGGGGGTGATTTCGAACCCGGTCGTCTCAAGCCCCGGTGCGGAGGGCGCGCAGGACGGCATCTGGGTGAAGATGTTGACGGGCTGCATCAGCGCCTCGTCATGCATCATCTTGACGCCCTCAAGGCCCAGCACATTGGCGATTTCATGGGGGTCGGTGAACATGCTGGTTGTGCCATGTGGGATCACGGCGGCGGCAAATTCCGCCGGTGTCAGCATGCCGCTTTCGATATGCATATGCGCATCGCACAGGCCCGGCACCATGTAGCGCCCATTGGCCTCGATCACTTCGGTGTCGGGTCCGATGGCAGATGACAGATCGGGTGCGATGGCGGCAAAGCGCCCCTCGGCCACGGCAATGTCGTGGCCCTCAAGCACTTCACGCGAATGCACATTTACCCATTTGCCTCCCTTTATGACAAGGTCAGCAGGCTCACGCCCGGCGGCAACGGCAATCAAGCGCGCAGCAGCCTCGGGCCAAGATTTGATTTTGTTGTTAAGCTCCATGTCCCAGCCTGTCATTGCCTGCGCGAAGGTTCAAGAGACGTTGTGATACCTTCACGCAAGCTCTACCTAGATCAGATGACAAAACGGCAAAGGGGGGCGGACATGCCCACGCTTCTTTCCATCGGACATGGCTATAGCGCGCAGGCCCTTGCACCGCTGCTGCTGGCGCGTGGCTGGCGGGTGATCGGGACGACGCGCTCGGCTGACAAGGCCGAACGCTTGCGCGCGCAAGGGGTCGAGCCGGTGATCTGGGAGGGTGGTGCCTTGCCGCTAGAAGGTGTGACCCATCTGCTGAGCTCGGTTGCGCCGGGGCCGCAGGGCGATCCGGTGCTGGCTGCGGCAGGCGCGCAGATTGCGCAGGCCGCGCCGCAGCTTGACTGGGTTGGCTATCTTTCGACAACGGGCGTTTATGGCGATCACGCTGGTGGCTGGGTGGATGAGTCCACGCCACTGGCCCCCGCAACGAAGCGCGGGCAGGCTCGGGTCGAGGCCGAGGCAGCGTGGGGCGCGCTTGCCGCCGCCCATCGACTGCCGCTGCATATCTTTCGACTCGCGGGGATCTATGGCCCCGGTCGCGGGCCGTTTGAGAAGGTGCGCGAAGGGAGTGCGCAGCGGATCATAAAGCCAGGGCAGGTGTTCTCGCGCATCCATGTCGAGGATATTGCACAGGTATTGCTGGCCTCGATAGATCGGCCCGATCCGGGCGCAGTCTATAACGTTTGCGATGACGACCCGGCCCCGCCGCAAGATGTGACTGGCTACGCGGCCGAGTTATTGGGGCTGCCGCTGCCGCCCGCTGTCGATTTTGAAAGAGCTGATTTATCGCCGATGGCGCGCAGTTTTTATGCCGAAAGCAAGCGGGTGCGAAACGACAAGATCAAGCACGATCTTGGGGTCGTGCTGCGTTACCCAACATATCGCGCTGGCTTGCAGGCGGTGTTGGATCAGGCGGGTGGCGAAGCGTGATGGGGAGGGGCGCTGCCCCTCTGGCCTGCGGCCATTCACCCCGGGATATTTCTGTCAGGGGAAGACAAGAGGCGGCGCGCCGCCGCGCGACCGGCGCGGCGGCCGGAGGCGAGGCAGGCCGTCAGCAGATAGCCCCCGGTCGGGGCCTCCCAATCGAGCATCTCGCCGGCGGCGAAAATGCCGGGCAAAGTGGTGAGTTCAAGATCATCGCTGAGACTATCCCATGCGATGCCGCCTGCACTGGAAATCGCCTCGGCCAGCGGGCGTGGCGGGCCAAGGGGCACGGGTAGGGATTTCAGTGTAGCAGCCAGCGCCTGCGGATCGCTTGGCAGCGGGCGGCCCCATTCCATTGCGAGCGCCAGTTTGACGGGTTCAAGCTTGGCGCCGCGCCGCAAGCGGTTGGACAGGCTTTGTTTGGCCGGGATTGCAGCAAGGCGCTGGGCGAGGGTATCTGCGTCGATATCCGGTGCAAGATCGAGGTGCAGCGCTACGCCCGCGCGTAACTCAGCCGAGATCTGATACAGCCCCCCCCCTTCGATGCCGCGCTTTGAAATGACAAATTCACCGCGCGAGCGACCCGTGGGCGTGATCAGCGCAGCACCTTTTACGGGATGGCCCAGATGCGGCGTCATGTGATCGGACCATGCGATCTCAAACCCCATGTTGGCGGGCTGAAAAGGCGTGACCATGACGCCCTTTGCCATCAGCCAATCGCGCCATGCCCCATCCGACCCAAGGCGCGGCCAACTGGCCCCGCCAAGCGCCAGCACGGTGACGTCGGGCTGTAATGTCTGACGACCGTCCGGGGTGTCAAAGACCAGCGCTGTGCCATCAAACCCTTGCCAGCGCCAGCGTGTGCGCATCGTGACGCCCAGTTCCGTGAGGCGCATGATCCACGCGCGCAGCATTGGTGAGGCTTTCATTGCTTTGGGGAAGATCCGCCCCGTGGAACCGGTGAACAAATCGATGCCCAAATCGGTGGCAAATTGCTGTATCTCATCGGGGCCGAAGTCATGGGTGATGGCTGCGATTTGCGGGTGCGAATACTGCGAAAGAAACGCATCGAGCGGTTCATGTTTGGTTAAGTTCAGCCCTGACTTTCCCGCCATCAGGAATTTGCGCGCAAGGGTGGGTTTCGCCTCGATGAGCGTCACATCGGCACCTGCGCGCGCCAGTTCCTCGGCGGCCATTATGCCCGCAGGGCCGCCCCCGATGACCAATGCGGTTTTCATCGCCGCGCCAACATTGCCAGCCGCATCAAGGTGCGCTCTATGACCGCCATCTGCGGTGCGCGCGAGGCGGAGCGCAATGTCAGATCGGCCTCGACCAGATCCTTGAGCGCGGTTTCCAGTTTGAACATGCCCCAGCTTTGCGCCTGACGCTGCATTTTGTCGCGACGCGGGCCAAAGATGGGCGGGCGGATGCGCGCGATTCCCGAACCGGGGCCTTGCGGGTCCGAGGCTGCCGCGTGCAGCGCACGAAAATGGCGCAGGGCCATGATTGCCAGCAACACCGGTTGTACGCCCTGACTTTCGAGCCGCTGGATCACCGGGCCGAGTTCGGGGGCGCGCCCATCGGCCACGATTTCGAGCACATCATCCACGCCAGCCTCAACCGATGAGGGTGCGCAGGCGGCAACATCGGCCGGGGTCAATGCGGTGTCATCGCCATATTTATATAGCGAGATTTTTTCTACCGTCTGGCGGAAGTCGCCGGGATCGAGTGCGCGAGAGAGCGCCACAAGATCGGTCATTGCCTCGGTCCCGATTTCACGCAGACCAGCGCGACGCAGGATATCCTCGATTTCCTCGCGCGAGGGCGGATCGTCGTAGATGCCAATGGCATAGGCGCTGGAATGCCCCTCAAACGCCTTACGCAGCTTAGACTTTGCATTCAGCGATCCGGCGGTGACAACGATACGCGCATCGCCGTCGCGCCATTCCGACAGCGCGGTGATGATCGCATCTGACATGGTTTCGGTCGCATCTTCGAGGAAGGCGACGCGCAGGCCGGGGAAAAAGCCAACCTCTTTGATAGCATCCAGCAGGAGCGAGGGAGATTTGCGCAGATCAGCGCCCGCGATCCGGGAGAGGCGCATTTCCTCTTCGCCTTGCGGACCGACCAGAGCGGCGATTACCTCTTGGCGGCGCAGGGCGACGCGCATCGCATCGCTTCCGTAAATCAGCAGGCCAGCGCGGTCGGGATCGGGCTTGGCGAAATAGCGCGCCGCAGCGGCCCCGGCCAGTTTCATTGCGGCAGGCTCGACGCTTGGGCGAGCAAGCGGGTCACGATCTGATCGGCCAGAATCGTCATCAAACGGATATGGGCATCTTGTTCGGCGGATTGGCTGGCAACAATGGTGCCGCTGGCCGACCAGGAGGTAAAGGAATTGACCCGCCCTGTTAGCAAAACCGCATCGCTGGTCGCGTCGCGCAAGGTGTAGTCGACCGTGCCGCTAAGCTGATAGCGCGTGGTGGCGTTGTCGGTTGAAATCCCTTGGCCCGCTGCTGCGGTCTTAATCGTGTAGCTCAGCCGGTAGCGTGCGGGATTGGCCGGGCCGAGACGTTCTTGCAGATGCGTCACAAGCGCGAACGCATCCGGGCTGCTTGGCGCATCCGGGGAAACGGAGTTCAGCAACACCCCGGCCCCGCCCTGCGGGCCATAGGCCGGGGTGAAACCACAACCAGTCAGCGCCAGCGCGCCGCCGGTGAGCAAGAAGGTTCTGCGATTAGATGACCACATTGACGATGCGCCCCGGCACGACGATGAGTTTCTTGGGCTGACCGCCCGCCAACGCCTTGATGACATGTTCGTCGGCCAGCGCCAGCTTTTCAACCTCTTCCTTTGGCATATCTTTCGACACGGTCAATTCCGAGCGCCGCTTGCCATTGACCTGAATGGGCAGCGTTACGCTGTCTTCGACCAAAAGGGCAGGGTCGGCTTGCGGCCATTGCGCGGCAATCACAAAGCCTTCACCGCCCAGCATTTGCCAGATATCTTCGGCCAGATGGGGCACCATCGGCGCCATCAGCTGCGCCATCAGACGCATCGCATCGCGTTTCGCGCCCGCGCCGGCCTTGGATTTCGACAGCGTGTTGCTAAGCGCGTAAAGCGCCGCGACCGCCTTGTTAAAGGTAAAGCCCTCAATCGTGCGGGTCACTTCGTCAATCGCTTTATGCGCCGCCTTGAGTAGCGCCGCGTCCTCGGCCGCATCGGCGGGCGAGTCTGAATTGGCGATCTCATCCGCGATTCGGTGCACGCGGTTGAGGAATTTCGATGTCGCCTCGGCCCCCGCGGCCGTCCATTCGACGTCGCGCTCGGGCGGGCTGTCTGACATCACGAAGAAGCGTGCAGTATCGGCCCCGAACGCCGCGATGATATTCATCGGATCGACAACGTTCTTCTTAGATTTCGACATCTTCGCCGAGGGGATGATCTCAACAGCTTCGCCGGTGGTCTTCAACTTACCGTCCTCGACCTCTTCGGGAAGGTGATAGACCGGCCGCCCCTTGGCGTCGCGCGTCTGATAGATTTCATGCGTTACCATGCCTTGGGTGAATAGCGCATTGAACGGCTCTATCGCCTCGGGGGGCAGATGTCCGGTTTTCGCCATCGCGCGGGCGAAGAAGCGCGAGTAGAGCAGGTGCAAAATCGCGTGCTCAATGCCGCCGATATATTGATCGACATTCATCCAATAGGCGGCTTCGGTCAGATCGGTCGGCGTGGTTGCGTGGGGCGAGGTGAAGCGCGCGTAATACCAGCTCGAATCGACGAAGGTATCCATCGTGTCGGTTTCGCGTTGCGCCGGTGCGCCGCAGTTCGGGCAGGCACAATCGCGCCATGTCGGATGCCGATCCAGCGGGTTTCCGGGGATCGAGAAATCGATCTTCTGGCCGTCTTCATCGTAAGGCAGCTCGACGGGCAGGTTCTCTTTCTTTTCAGCCACGACGCCGCAGGTCTCGCAATGCACGATCGGAATCGGACAGCCCCAATAGCGTTGGCGCGACAGGCCCCAATCGCGCAGGCGGAA
>JAFGWK010000015.1 GCA_016937195.1 Paracoccaceae bacterium
AGCTTTCTGACAGGGCAATTGACGGCGGCTGATAACGTGGCCAGCGTCAAAACCAGCCTCGTGATCCGCTGCGCCAAGGATCAACCCGGCGTGCCTTTTGATGTGCTTGAAGAACGCCTTGCCAAACGCGCCTGAGCGGTCATCTATCGCCTGATCTTGCGCAGCTTTTTCAGGACCAAACGTGGATCAGACAGCGCACGTTGCAGCTTTAACTTGGTATCGCCCACCTTTCCCAATGAGTTGTAGGGATAGCGCAACAACTCGGGCCAGAGCCGTTCGATCACCGCATGCGCCATGCTCTGATCGCGTTTCATGCTGGCGGGCAGAGACAGCATTTGTTCCACAGCCGCATAGTTAAAAAGCGGCGCGTGACGCACCAGCGTCGGGTCCGAGCAGAATTGCACGCCATACCAACAGCCACAGCGCAGATCGATGTAGGCGAGATCGAGGATATCAAGCGCGCTCATCGCGGGTAGCTCCGCGAGCCAGCGCGCAATAGCTGCCTCGATCTCGGGTGATTTCGCGAGCCCAAAACGGCGCATAAGTAGATCGGGCGTCACCGCCATGTCGGGTGTGTCGTTCTTGCGCCACAGAAAGGCGCGTGCCACCTCGCCCCCAAGTCCGCCTAGAAAGACATGGCTATCTGCGATCGGCCAGACGCTGGGATGATAAAGCGCGTTGCTATCGCCATTGCAATGCCCGCCCCGGTGCAGGAATTGCTCATGCTGCGTGGGATCGGCATTTACGCGGGGCAGTTCGCGATGGCTCAGACCCAGCTCTTTGGTGATCTTCTTGGCCAGAACCGTGTCGGTCTGGTGGCGGTCGCGCCCGGTGATGGTGACGCAATCAATCTGCGCAATCCAAGGGTGTGCGCAGGCCAGCATCATGCGCGTTTCGCGCCCGCCCGTCAGCGCCAGCGCAATCTTTTGCGGTCCGGCCAGCAGGGCTTCAATCTGGGACTGGATATTGGCAATCAGCACCCCCAGCGTCGCACCTGTGTCTTGTGTTTCCACCGGCGCGCTGCGCGGCCAGAACCGCGACGTGGTCCAACTGTCGAGATCAAGATAATAGCCCGGCAGAACCCGGTTTAACCCGTGATGGGCGGTCGGTCCGCCGGGAAACCAGCCCTCGCCAGCTACGCCAAGCTGATCATAAAGCACGCGATCAAAGCGATCCTCATACTCTTGTGCGTTCAAAATCGCATCCGCCGTCGAGCCCGCGATTTGCTTTTCGCTATCAAAGACGCAAGGCACTTGTGCAGAACTGTCCGTATAGATCCGGCGCGCGCCTGAATGATCGAGTACGAACAGGAAGCGCCCGCCAAGCCCGTGCAGTACATGCCATGCCATCCCGTCCGGATCGCTGGGACAATCGGGGCCAAGCTGCCAGCGATCCCCGATCAGGGCGCGCGCGCTCAGATCAATGCCAAAGCCCAGAAGCCAGCCAACCACTTGCCCGCGATGGTTTTGCACCTCGGCGCAGCGCAGGTCGGGGCCTATTTCCAGCTGGGTTCGCAAGGTGACTGGCTTATGCAGTGGTGCCAGCCGGAATTGCCAGCGATCGAGGTCGGGACGATCAAGGGTCATGATGTGCTACAATCAAAATTTCTCACTATTGCGTGAGTCGTAGCACGGTTTTAATATTGCACCAGCATTTTGCGCACCGCCTGCTTTACGGCTAACGCGGGGTCAGTCGCAACCAGATCCCGTCGCGCCCGCGCACCGTGAGATGGGCAACTGGTACCGGCTCACGCCCGCTCACCGGGGCAATACGAAATGCCCGCACGATCATCGACAGCAACAGCGCGCCCTCGGCCATTGCGAACCCTGCGCCGGGGCAGACCCGCGCACCAGTCGAGAACGGGATATAGGCGCAGCGCTGTCCATTCTTGCCGTTGGGCGTGTCCCAGCGCGCGGGATCAAAGCCGTCGGGATTGTCCCAGATCCGTTCGTGGCGGTGCAAATGCCACGGGCTGATCACCACCTGTGAGCCGGGTTTGACGGCGCGATGGCGGAACGTCTCGGGGCATTTCGCCTCGCGTACGAACATCGGCACGGGCGGGTAAAGCCGCATCGACTCGCGAAACACGGCGCGGCTGAGCTTTAGTTTGTTGAGGATTGAAAAATAAGGAATTTCATCGGCCAAAGCTGTTTCCGCCTCGGTGGCGATCCGGTCTTGCCAATCGGGGTTCGTGGCCAGCAGATAGAGCGACCACGCCAGCGCCGAGGCCGAGGTTTCGTGCCCGGCGAGGAAAAAGATCGCGACCTGATCGACCATTTCATCGGACCCAAAGTTTTTGCCAGTTTCGGGGTCGGGCGTCGTCATGATCTTGGTGGCCAGATCGTCGGGCGCGGTGCCTTGCGCGATCTGCGCGGCGCGCTGCGTCGTGAGGCTTTCTATCAACGCGCGGATGCGGCGGGCGGTGCGTTTTGTCTGGCGGGAATGAAAGCGCGGAAACCAGCGCGGCAGAGGCAGCAGCGCGCCCAAATTGACCACGGGCGAGGCACGTTGATGGGATTTGAACGCGCCGAAAACGGCGCTCGCGGTGTCATCTTCGATCGGGATGGAAAACAACGTACGAAAGATGATGTCAGCAGCGGCGTGAGATGTTTCGGTTTCGATATCAATTGGTTGCGCGCCGATATTCGCGCGCAGCCGATCCACGCAAGCCACGCCTGCGTCCCACATAGCGGGAAACGTTTCGCGCAGTTTGCCGCCCTCAAAAGCGGGGTCGATGATCCGACGCTGGGCCAGCCATTGATCGCCATTGGTGATAAACACGCTGTCGCGCAACAGTGGCTTTAGCCCCTCGCGCACGCGGTCTGATTTCGGAAAATCCATCGGGCGGTCTTTGAGGATGAGATCGACCAGAGAGGGATCATTGCACAGGTAAGAGCGGAAAAACGGCGTGCGAAACTCGGCCATCCAAGCGCGGTAGAGCCGCGCGGGCTGTGCTGAGAGAATGTCGGATTTGAACAGCCGGAAATAGCGCCAAAGCGAGACGCGATCAGGGCGGGGCGCGGGTTTGGGCGGCAGGCTCATGCGACCTTGGTAAAACGGTTTGCGCGCGTTGTAATCACGCTTTTGGACGCAGTCCGGCCTGCGAAGCGCACGGCCAACGTTTGCGGCCCGGCGGTGAGGCGGAAATAGTCGTAATCGCCGGGGCGATCAAACGCGCAAAGATATTGAAAATGCAGTCGGAAAAAGCGCCAACGCAGCGCGCGCCAACGCTCGGGCGAAAGGGTTTGGGTGAAGGCTGCCGAGATCACCAGCGGGTGGATTTGCCCCGCAGGTGCCACGCCCGACACCGCCACCGGATCACAGAGTGCGAAGGCACAGCCATCGCCGGGCGCGGTCACGTCGAGCCAGAAAAGCTCGGGGCGGGTGGCGAGATAGGCGAGGTCGGCGCGCAGTCGCGTGGCGCGGGGCAGGTAGCTGACCATCGGCACGACTTGGCCAAGCGAGAGGAAAGACAAGCTGGGGGGCGCTGCCCCCCCTTGGCCTGCGGCCAATTCCCCCCCGGGATATTTTCCCAAGAGCGAAGGAGGCAGGCGGTTTTCGCGGATCAGATCGGCGAGGATCGACACGGCGAGATGGGCGCCCGAACTATGTCCAACCACCAGCACTTCGTCCCAATCCTCGGACATGGCCTGTTCGATGCGGGTGGCGAACTCGGCCATTCGGGTTTCGAGCTCGGGCGGGTTGGCCCCGCCCCAGCGCGCGGTGAAGGCGTAGTCATGCATCAGGTAATAGGCGAAAAACTTTCCGTCCTGTTTGCGAAACCAGCGCAGGGTGAGCGCGAGGGTCGCCGCTATGAGGGCGATGGAGGCAATCCATGAGAGTGTGAAATCTGGTAGTATTTTAAGTAGGATAGAGGATAAAGCTAAACCAAATCCGAGGCCGATCAGCGCTTGTAGGATCAGCGCGAAGATCGGGTAGAGTGCGGCAATCACCGGCCCTTTGCGCAGCCGCATCAGGCCAAATAACGCGCCTGAAAAGATATAGCTGGCGGCAGTCTGGATCAGTTGGCGATAGGTTGCAGCGATCGATTTTCCCATCGAATCGCGCACGATATCGGACCAGACGAGCACTTCGATATCGGCCTCGACTGTTGCGCCGTCTTGCGTCGATGTGACGTGCCAGCCATAGGGGCCGCCCGATGTCTTGGGCGACAGCGCGATCTCATAGCCCGAGATTGCGGCCTGCGCCGCGCCCTCTTTGCGATAAAGCTCGCGGTAGCGGCGGGGGTGAATCGGGTCATAGCCGGGGATGTAGAACACCCGGCGTTTGCGCACCTGATCGGAGCCGTGATCTTGCATGTCTGCCCTCATCTTCGCGCCAGACTAGCGGGCAAGCTGGGCGAAAGTAAGGAAATTCAGCGTTTTGGGGCCATCCAGCGCGCGGAATTGGCTTCAATCGCGGCGACGCGTTTTTGGGTCTTGGGATGGGTCAACAGCCACGCCGGGACGCCTGCGCCTGCGTTTTTCGTCAGCGCATCGAGCTTGTGAAACAGCGAGATCTGGGGCTGGGTGCCAATACCCGCCTTGATCAGCAGCGCCGAGGCGAACTCATCGGCCTCGAACTCGTCGCGTTGGCTAAGGCGCGCGGCCAAGGCCGTGGTGATCAGGTTCGCGATCCAGACGCCTAGAAAAGGGATCATCCGCCCCAGCACCGTCATTAACACCGCACGCAGCGCATTCTGGCCTGAAAAATCAATCATCCGGCGGCGCGAATGGCCTAGGGCGACATGGCCCAGCTCATGCGCGACGACCGAGGTTAGCTCTTCCGCTGTGACCTCTCCGGCGCGGTATTTCGCCATGAAACCTTCGGTGAGGAACACCCGCCCATCGGGCGCGGCCAGCCCGTTCACCGGCTCCACCTGATAGACATGCACGGGCACTTCCGCGACCTCAAGTGCTGCGGCGAGACGGTCGAGCAGTGGTGCAAGCCGAGTGTCGCGCAGGCGGCGGGAATTGGCATCAAGCTGGCGTTTGAGCTGCCAGCTTGAGAAATGCCACATCGCAAAGCCGTAGAGCGCCAGCAGCAGGAGGGGGAGAAAGCGGATCATTTCTTAGATATGGCAACGCGCACGGGCGTGATCAAGCTTTGGGGGCGGCGCGCGCCGCCGTCCATAGCCACCAGCCAAATCCTAGCGCCGCAGCACCTGCCGCCATTAGTCCCAACGCGTCGCCCGCAAGCTCGGCTGCGGCGTCCAGATTCGCGCCAAAGGTGATGCCCAGCCCGACATACAGCGTGACCCAGACGGCTTCGCCCGCCAGATCGGCCAGCGTAAAGCGCCGACGTCTGAACCCCGATGCCCCGGCGGCCAGATTGACCCAAGGTCCGAGCGCCGAGAACAGCCAGCGCGAGAAAAACACCGTTATTAAGCCACGTTTGCGCAGCGCGGCCATGGCTTTGGTCACCAGCGCGCCGCGTTTGCTGTTGGGGTGGGGCAAAAAGCGTTCGGCGCGCTGGCCCAAGGTGAATCCAACCTGATCGCCCAGCACCGCGCCGCTATAGGCTGCCCCCATCACCGTCAAAAGCGACAAATCACCCGAGGCCACGAAGGCCCCGCTTGCGATCATCATCAGCGACGAGGGCACAGGGAGCGCGAGGCAGGACAGAAAGGTGGTCACCCCGAGCAGCCAGGGCCCATAAATCGGAACAAGCGAAAGTAGCCAGTCGCTGAGATCGCTCAGCGTCATTGCGGCAGGTCCGAATCTTGTGGCGCTGCGGCTGCGGGCAGACTGGCGGCGAGTTGATCAAGCAAAACCGACACGGGCCGCCCGGTCGCTATGGCGATACGGTCCAGTGTTGGGCGACCACCGCCGACCAGCTCGGGGCCGTTATGGATTTGCAGGATCGCCTCGACCTCGGGGATCGTCAGATGCCAGCTGCGCGCAATATAGCCCGGTGTCATCCAGGGCTCGGGGATCTGGCGATGATGGGCAGGGTCGGACCAATAGATTGCGCGGCGCACAAAGCTGACGGAAAAGAACAGCGCCGCCAGCAGCGCCAGTGTGAACCCGATCGAGGCGATGCGGTGATGGGTCCAGAGATAGCGCAGCTTGCTCATCCCAGCTCCTTCATCGCGGCCGTGATGCCCTCAAGCGTGAGCGGATGCATCCGGTTGGCGAAAATATCGCGAATAAGCGCAATGGATTGCGTGTAATCCCATTGCCGCTCAGGCAGCGGATTAAGCCATGTGTGATCGGGCCATTGCTCGCGCGCACGGGTTAGCCAGACATGGCCTGCCTCGTCGTTCCAATGCTCATTCGCGCCGCCGCGATGGGTGATCTCATAGGGCGACATTGACGCATCGCCGACGAAAATACATTTGTAATCAGATCCGTAGCGATGCAACACATCCCATGTGGGGGTCACCTCATTCCAGCGCCGCGCATTTGACTTCCACACACCTTCATACAGGCAATTGTGGAAATACCAGTGCTCAAGATGCTTGAACTCGGCGCGCGCGGCGGAAAATAATTCCTCTACCAGCTTCACATGGGCATCCATCGAGCCGCCGACATCAAGAAACAGCACGACTTTCACAGCGTTGCGCCGCTCGGGGCGGGTTTTGACGTCGATATAGCCAGCCTCGGCGGATGCGCGGATCGTGCCGGGCAAATCCAGCTCGTCCTCTGCCCCGTGACGCGCCCATTGCCGCAAGCGTTTTAGCGCCAGCTTGATGTTGCGCGTGCCAAGCTCGACACTTTCGTCGAAATCGCGAAACTCGCGTTTATCCCAAACCTTTACAGCGCGCTGATGGCGACTTTGATCTTGCCCGATACGTACGCCCTCGGGGTTGTAGCCATAGGCGCCAAAGGGCGAGGTGCCCCCGGTGCCAACCCACTTGCTGCCCCCCTGATGGCGGCCCTTTTGTTCCTCAAGGCGCTTTTTGAGCGTCTCCATCAGCGCCTCAAAGCCACCCAAAGCCTCAATCTGGGCCTTTTCTTCGGGGCTGAGATGCTTTTCCAACTCGCGGCGCAGCCACTCTTCGGGCAGATCGACGGCGTTCAGCACGTCATCCGGCGTAATCGCCTCTAGCCCCTTGAAGGCGGTGGAAAAGGCGCGGTCAAAGCGGTCGAGAAAGCGCTCGTCCTTGACCATCGTGCAGCGCGCGAAATAGTAGAATTCTTCGACGTCATAGGTGCAAAGACCCGCCGATAAACCCTCAAGAAAGCTGAGATATTCGCGCAAAGACACGGGAACACCGCCACTGCGCAAAGCTTGAAAGAACGGGAGAAACATCGCCCGCGCCCTTAGGCCCAGATCCGGTTGATCACGATCGTAACAAAGATCCCGACCAGTGCTAATGCAATCGCATGCACAGCGGCATATTGCGCCCGGTCGAGCCCGTTGCCATTGCGTTTACGCGCGCGCCAATCGCCCAAGATCGCGCCAATCACGATACCCGCCAAAACATACATCCGCGCCCTCCCGGCATTGACCGGGCCTCAGCCCGGGTCAGTTCAGCTTCGCGCCTGTATCGGCCAGCGCTGCCACTTCTCCCGCGCGGCGTTGGACCGCCGCGTCAGAGCCAAAGCCATAGCGCGCCCATTGCGCCATGTCGAGACGGGCTTGGTGAGACTGGGCGGCGTTGCCAAGCTGATCATAGCCCTCAGCGCGGATCATATAAAGCGTCGCCATCAGCGCTGCGTTTTCCCCCGCAATCGCAGGTGAGAGCGAACGGTTCACCAGTTGGATCGCATCCTGCGCACGCCCCGAAGCCAATGCGAAGGCGGCCAGTTGCATATCCACATGGGCGGCTTGAATGCCTGCGCCTGGGGTACGGCGATAGATGGCGCCTGCGTTCATGAAGGCGCGGAGCGCCATTTGCGGATCGGTTTTCAGGCTGAGCCGCCCAAGCGCAAACCATGCGAATGCGGCCCTGCTATCTTGCCAACCTTGGGCGGCGGCGATCTGGGTGGCTTTGGCTGCGGCACTGCGCCGTCCCGCATCACCCGAGGACGCCCCAAGCGCGCGCGTGATCGCTTGCACATAGCTGCGCGGGGTCGGGTCTTCGCGCAATCCCCGCATCTGGCCACCGCGGGGATTGGTACGTGCCAGCACGCCGGGCAGGACCGAGAGCACCTCGGGGCGGCTCATGCCCGAATGTAGCGCCGGATCGTAGGTGGTGCGCAGCACCGCCATGTCAAAACGCGTCAGAACAGTGTGGAAATTATCGTCATTCCAAACCGTGTCGGGCAGGCGATACAGGTCATTGACTGGCCCCAAGCCTTGGCTGATTTCCTCATGCAGGCAGTCGCGAATTTCCTGCGGCGTCGCGGGTTCGGGGATAAACACGGTCGCATGTTGGCGCACGCTTAGCTGCGCCCAATCGGTGCGTGCGGTGCCACGCGCGGCGCGGTAATCGGCCCAGTCGGTCACGTTCGGCACCACGAAACAGGCGACATTGGGCACGGCGCGGCGCATCGTGGCCTTGGGTACAAACTGCACGTTGATCGTGTTGGCATGGCCCGGTTTGGTGGTCACATTCAGCCCGGCTTCCCGCTGCAAGCGGCTGACCAGACGGCCCAACTCGGTTGCGGCGACGCGCGGGGCATTGCCCGATAGCGTGATCGAAACCGGCCCTTCAAAGCGGGTGAAACGCGGCAAGGCGCGCCCCGATTCCAGATAAAAGGTCAGCTCCATGAAGTCGCGGCCCAGATGCGAATTGTCGGGCAGGGCAGCGCGGGGGACCGGATCGGACAGGCCCGGAACCGGGTCGGCCAGCGGCAGGTCGATCGTCGCGCTTGAGGCGCGCGCAGCCGTCACTTCAGGGTCGCTTTGCATGCAAGCAGAGAGCGAACTCGCGATCACGAAACCGCTAAGCAAAGACAGAATTTTCCCCGACCGCTTGGCAGAACGGCAGGGTCGGGCGGGCTTTGCGGTGGCAGCCACAAAGCCCGCCGCAGACGGCAGACATGTATCGCGCATGGCAGTGCGCCTTCCCAGGTTTTGAGTGCCCAGACTAGGCAGATTACATTAAGTTCTCCTAGTAAATCTTTGTCCTATAATCAGAACTTTTTATGGCGCTCCCAGATATAGTGTCGACCTCCCGCCAGACACACGCCTTATTGTTGCCACATTCGGCGCTGGACCCCACGATTGACCTCGATCTGGAAACGCAATGGTCACAGAATCGCGAATCATCGTGATCTAATTCCGGGAATTGGAAACAGACTGTTGCGTAAATCGAAACATATCTTTCACGCAAATGCGAAAATAGTACGAAATTTGTCGTGCCTTGGGGGTGCGGCGGGACGATTTCGCGGACGCTTACATGTGAGAGACCGCGAAATGTGGCAAGATTGGCCGCAATCTGGCAACATTGCCGTGCGCTTATCCCAGAATGTCGCGCGCGATTTGCGCGAAGATCGCAACCCCAGTGGGGATCAGCGCATCGGGGAAATCGTAATCGGGATTGTGCAGCGCGGGATGGGTTGTGCCCGCGCCAAGGCAAAGCAGAGCCGATTGCGCCCTGTGACCAAATAGGCCGAAATCTTCAGACGCGTGCATCGGCACTCCGGCCTCGCCAAAGGGAATGCCACACGTGCGAAGCGCGTCCTGGGCGATCTTCACCGCCTCGGGGGCGTTGAGAGTGGCGGCAAATGGCTCGACGGTCTCAATCTGAAGGACCAGCCCGTCTTGCATCGCCGCTTGCCGTGCGAGGTCACGCACCTGCGCCTCAAGCGCGGCCAGCGCAGCGTCTTGCGCCGCGCGCAGCGTGACATGCAGCAGCGCTTCGCCCGGTGCCACGCCAAAGGTGGGCGCGCCAAGCTGCGCATGGGTCACGGTGAGCAGGCGAAAGCTGTCATCCAGCGTGCCGCCCTGCGCCAAATCAGGCAGGGCGCTTAGCAGCCGCGCCAAGGCGGGGCCGGGTGAGAGGCCCGTGTCTGGCGTCGCGGCATGGGCGGTCTTGCCCGAAAGACGGATCGCCAGCCCAAGCGAGGCGCAATTCATTAGCCCCGCGCGCAGCCCGACATGGCCCAGCGGCAGACCCGGAAAATTATGGATCGCAAAGGCATAATCGGGGATAATCGTGGCAAAGGCGGGGTCGTCGATCACCGCCCGCGCGCCTGCACCAATTTCTTCGGCAGGCTGGAACAGCAAGACGATACGCCCCAATGCGGGGGAGCGGCGCGCGATCAGCCACCCCAACCCCAACAGTATAGCCATATGTCCATCATGGCCGCACAGGTGTCCTTTTCCGGGAATGTCCGAGACCCAAGGCCGATCAGAGGTCTCGGTAATCGGCAGCGCGTCCAGCTCGGCGCGAAACAGCACGGTGGGGCCGGGGGAGCCGCTGTCGAACACCGCCGCCACGCCATGACCGCCCAGCCCGGTGATCACCTGCGTGGGGGCCAAGGCGTGCAGCGCATCCGTTATGGTGCGCGCGGTCTCGACCTCATAGCCCGACAGTTCGGGACGGCGGTGCAGGGTGCGCCGCAGCGTGGTCAGATTGGTCAGGTCTGTGGGATTGAGCATCAACAAATTGGCGCGCCAGTGCGGCGCGCCCCTTTTTCAGACGCGCGCGCGACGACGGCCCGAGCGCCCGCCGCGTGTGCTGGCCCCCGCCGCCGCCGAGGCCTCGGCCAAAGTCGCGCCCTCTTTCATCGCCTCAAGCACACGGGCAAACCGGATCCAGTCGGCACCGTTATCATCATGGTTCATCAGCAGGTTGGCGGCGCGCACGGCCTCCATTTCCGCCGGGCGAACTGGGTTCATGATGGCGCTGGTCATGCCCGCGCCAATCGCCATTGGCAGGAAGGCGGCATTGATGCCATGACGACCGGGCAGGCCGAACGAAATGTTGGACGCGCCGCAAGTGGTGTTCACGCCCAGCTCATCGCGCAGCTTGGCGACCAGTTCAAACACCTGACGGCCAGCAGTCGCCTTGGCGCCAATTGGCATAACCAGTGGATCGACCACAATATCGCAGGGTTTGATGCCATAATCAGCCGCGCGCTGGACGATCTTTTTTGCCACTGCAAAGCGCACCTCGGGATCGTCGGAAATGCCCGTGTCGTCGTTGGAAATCGCCACCACCGGCACGTTGTATTTCGCAATCAACGGCAGCACGGTTTCAAGGCGTTCCTCTTCGCCGGTCACGGAATTGACCAACGGGCGGCCCTCGCAAGCCTCAAGCCCGGCTTGCAAAGCGGCGGGGACCGAGCTGTCGATGCACAGCGGCACATCGACCAGCGCCTGCACCCGCGCGCAAAGCTCGCGCATCAGGGGCGGCTCGACGAAGTTGTTATCGGCATAGCGCGGATCAGCGGCCATGCGGTTGGTGAACACGGCCCCCGAGTTGATATCGAGCACCGAGGCCCCGCAGGCCACCTGTTCAATTGCGTCGCGTTCAACGGTCGAGAAATCGTCCAGCTCCAGCTCGGCTGCCAGTTTCTTGCGCCCGGTGGGGTTGATCCGCTCGCCGATCACACAGAAGGGCTCGTCAAAGCCGATGGTGACGGTCTTGGATTTCGATTCAAGGACGGTGCGGGTCATTCAGGGTCTCTCTGTTGGGCAATCCAGTTGGCAGAGGCGGTGATACCGCCCAGCGGGAAGAAATGCACGGATTGGATATTGGTGGGGCGGTTGGCGGCCAGATCAGCCAGCAAGTCGGTGGGTTCAAACGGTAGCAGCAGCTTGGTCACGTCCCGGGCACGCTTTTGCAGGACTTTCAGCGACGGGCCGACGCCGCAGGCAATGGCGAATTTGACCAGCGTTTGCAGCTTGGCGGGGCCTGCGACGCCCAGATGCACCGGCATGGTGATGCCGTTGGCGGACAGGCGTGCTGCCCAGTCGCGGATAGGGGCGGGATCAAAGGCGAATTGCGTGGCAATTGCCATTTCGGCATCAGAGCGATTGGCAAAATCCTGTTTCAGTTTCAGCGCGGCCATCACCTCGGCCTCGCCGCCCGCAGGGTCGATATCGCGGTTGCCCTCGGGATGGCCCGCAACGTGGAGGCGTTTGAACCCGTCAAACGCGCCGCTCTCGATCAACTGCATCGCGCAGTGGAAATCGCCCACGGGTTGCTTGACGCCACCACCCAAGATCAGCGCCTGAGTAACGCCCGCCTCCCCCCTGTACTGTGCGACCCAATCGCGTAGCTGTGCGGCGTCGCGGATGATGCGGGCGGGGAAATGGGGCATCGGTTCAAAGCCCTCATCGCGCAGGCGGCGTGCGGTGGCGAGCATCTCGTCAAACGGCGTGCCCTCGATATGGGCAATATAGACGCGGGTGCCGGGGCGCAGCAAATCGCGAAAGCTCTCGACCTTGGCGGCCGTGCGCGGCATCACCTCAATTGAGGCCCCTTCCAGCAAAGCCGCCATCTGGCCATTGCGCGGCGTGCGCGCTGCCTCACGGCGGAAATTTACCAAAGCCATTCGCGTCTCTCCCTTACGATGACGGGGTGTTCCAGCCGTCATTGGCAATCAACTCACGCAAGCGCGTGTCGTCATAGTCTGAGAGAAGACGTTCCAGCACTGCCTCGGCCGCATCCGCATCATCGCCCGGTTCCTCACCCGCTGCCACTTTGCGCCACTCGGCCAGATAGCTGTCACTGTCACGCGCCCCGATCTTCATCGCCGCGCGGTCAATCGCCTG
Source organism: Paracoccaceae bacterium (assembly GCA_016937195.1). Taxonomy (GTDB): domain Bacteria; phylum Pseudomonadota; class Alphaproteobacteria; order Rhodobacterales; family Rhodobacteraceae; genus Thioclava. The sequence goes on from JAFGWK010000015.1 coordinate 12,616, forward strand.
TTCAAAACGCTCGGGCAGGGGCTTTTTGACCCCGCGCCGTCCCTTGCCCGCAATGATTTGGGCCGGGATGTCGCGCCAATAAACAAGGGTGATCTGTGCCATATCGACTCTCTCCTATGCCCAAGTGTGCGCAGGTTTTGCGCCCGCGCGCGGTGCGATTTCGACATTTCGTCGCAAAGGACCGACGCGCAGGGCCTGTCTATCAGTTTGCAAGACATGGGGGCTAGCGTCTGGGATCGGAAAAATCCGGGGGAAGAAGATGAGCGGCGCTCAACTGGCGCGGCGATCTGGCACATTCATTCGCGCGTTTGTGTGATTAGATCGGTGACAATGGCGCCGACAGCTGGGCGCGCGAATGGGAGAATGAGTATGAAGACGAAGATAGTGCGCGCGATCTGCACAGGGGCCTTGGCGCTGATGCCGATGGCGGCGCTGGCGCAAACGGCAGATCAGCAAACGCCGGGGCAGCAATTCATGGCGACTTGGGATCTCAATGGCGATGGCCGCGCCACGCTGGACGAGCTGAAAGAGATGCGCGCGGATGTTTTTTCCTCATTTGATAGCAATGAGGATGGCCAGTTGGACGCCGAGGAATATGCCGTCTTTGACAGCGCGCGCGCCAATGATGTGTCCAATTATCAGGGCAAGCAGCGCGCCCAGATGCAAAAGATGGCCGATGGCATGCGGATGGACGCCACAGATACCGATGGCAACGGACTGGTCTCGCTCGAAGAGTTTCAGGCCAGCACAGCGAAATGGTTCGCGATGCTGGACAAGAATGGCGATGGCGCAATCACGATGGCCGATTTCGGCAAGCCGCCCACACAGTAACGGCGGTGGTCGGGGCGTGGGGGCGGGCCTGCGTCCCTAGCTGTCGGCCCAATCGGGTTTGCGTTTCTCGATAAAGGCTTGCAGCCCTTCCTCGGTGTCGCGCCACAGCATGTTCTCGACCATCACGGCGGCGGTATGTTCATAGGCGGTGGCCAGATCCATATTCGCCTGATCGTAAAACGCGCGTTTGCCGATTTTCACCGCGGCTCCCAGTTTTGCCGCCAGCGTTTCAGCCAGCTTGTCGGTCTCGGCCTCCAGCACGTCATGCGGCGCGATGCGATTGATCAACCCGACCTCGCGGGCGCGGGCGGCGTCGATGAACTCGCCGGTGGTGAGCATTTCAAACGCCACTTTGCGTGGCACGTTGCGGCTTAGCGCCACCATAGGCGTGGAACAAAACAGCCCGATATTGACGCCGTTCACCCCGAACCGCGTGCCCTCCGCCGCCACGGCCAGATCGCAGCTTGCTACCAGTTGACAGCCTGCCGCCGTGGCGATGCCATGGACCTGCGCGATTACCGGCTGGGGCAGGGCGGGGATCATCTGCATCACCTCGGCGCAGCGAAAGAACAGATCGGCGAAATAGGCACGCCCGTGATCGCCGCCTTCGCGCCCGCGTTGCATTTCCTTGAGGTCATGGCCTGCGCAAAACGCCTTGCCCGCGCCTTTCAGCACCACGACCTTGATCGTGTCATCACCTGCCAATTCGCTAAAGCGCGCCTTTAGCGCCGCCAGCATCGCATCGGACAGCGCATTCAAACTGCCCGGCGCGTTCATTGTCAGATGCGCCACTGCGCCTTTATCCTCGCGGATTACCAGATCGCTCATTGAAACTCCTCCTCTTTGGGGCAAACACTAGGACGGCAAAGGGAGAGAGGGAAGAGAGTATGGGGTTGGCAATGGAGCGCGTGGAACTGGCGGAATTTCTCGATCAGGCGTTTCCGCAGGTGAAGGGCGATTTCGCGATTGATGCGCTGGGCGAGGATGAGCTGGTGGTGCGCCTTTGCGTGGCCGAGCGCCATCTGCGCCCCGGCGGCACGGTCTCGGGGCCCAACATCTTTGCGCTGGCCGATGTCGGCATCTATATGGCGATCCTTGCGCGGCTGGGCCCGGTGGCGCTGGCGGTGACAACCAATGCCAGCATCGACTTCATGCGCAAGCCGGTGGCGGGGGCCGATTTGATCGCGCGGGTGCGGATATTGAAGCTGGGGCGCGTGTTGGCGGTGGGTGAGGCGTTGATGTTTTCGGACGGTGACGCGCGTCCGGTGGCGCGCGCAAGCATGACCTATTCGATTCCTCCAAAGTGAGCAGAGCGGGGTTTTGCCTGCGTGTTTGGG
>JAFGWK010000172.1 GCA_016937195.1 Paracoccaceae bacterium
CCAGCCTGTAGCGAGTCCCGTAGGTCCGAGGCAAACTCACTGACCATGCGGGCACGCTCGTTTGCGTAGTCAGCAGCTTTTTTGGTGTTGCTCGCAGCGTCGATTTCAAGCTGCTGCAGGCGCTTGGAAGCCCTGTCGCGCAGCGCGTCGATTTCATCGAGCCAATCGTCTGACAGGCCATCTTGGGCCATAATAGGGTCCTTTTCTGAGTCAGAAGTGTCCGCCGTGCCGCCCTCGCCCTTGCGCGCACTCAACACGAGCCAAGCCAAACCAGCACCTGCCAGAGCGAACGCCAGTGGATTGGCGCGCACTGTTTCTTCGGCTTTCTTGGCCATCGGGCGCGCATAGTCTTGTACCATTTGCGAAACTTGCTCGGACAGATAGTCGGGGGCGATGCGGCCTGTCAGATCGGCCAGAGTTGAGGCCAGATCTGCACGATCATCACGCAGGCGGTTTTCGAGGTCTTTGATTTTCGCTTTCTTACTCATTTGAAGGTCTCCTTTATGGTCTGCACATCGGCAGACAGGTTTTCCTTGATCCGTTTTGGAGGGCGTCCGGCGCGGCGCATTTGCGCAATCGCTATCAACGCAAGGATGATCGCGAGCAGTACGAGCACCGCGCCTGCAATCAGCGTCGCAGGGCCTTTGTCCAGTCCGAACCATTCGAGCGCGTAAACGCCCGATTGTACCAATGGCCCGATCGCGCCAATCCCGACGATCAATGCGATCCCGGCGAAGATAATTGCGTTTCGTACCAGTGACATACGTTGCATCGCCTCGGCACGTGCAAGGTCGGCTTCGGCACGCGCGATCTCGCGGGCTTGGTCGACGAAATGCGCCAGAAGCTCTGAAACACTACGCTCAGAGGCCTTCGTTTCGTGATCTTGGTGTTCGTCGGCAGGCATCGTCACTCCTTTGGCGCAGCGCAAGAATTACGCTGCGAATATAGCAGGATAACGCGGCAGTGTACGAACGGTTCCTTGTGTCGAGAGCGCTCCCGGGCGAGCGCGCGAAACCTTCTCTGCGGCGAAAAGTTCCGTCAGTTTCTAGGATTCTTTTCCGGGAACTTCTCGTTCAAGCTCTCGTTAACTCCCCATGAGACGCAAAGAGACGCGTCATTCATCGGTAGTAACAAGTCTAGAAGGAGATTCCCCATGCTAGGTTGGGCCCTGACGTTCCTCATCATCGCATTGATTGCTGCGGCTCTTGGTTTTGGCGGCATTGCAGGTGCATCCGCAGGCATCGCACAAATCCTGTTCGTGGTCTTCTTGATCCTGTTCGTGATCGCTATGGTCGCGCGTGCCGTTCGCGGCAAGCCGCCGGTATAAAAGCGCTGGTAGAAAGACTTATACAGCAATGAAAAGGGCCGCTCGAATAGAGCGGCCCTTTCGCAATTTACAGTCGCTAATGTAGGGCGGCGCGAAACGCTTCGCGCTCAACTTCCATTTTGTTGAATTTTCGGGCCAGTTGCCGCGCAAAATATTTCGCGGTATTTGCCCAAAGGTTTTCGCTTCCGCCCCATAGATTTTCGCATGAATTTCACGATTTCCAAAGGCCGAAAAACACCTATTTGTCAAATTGACTCAAACCACAAATTTCTGCTTTTGGGAAGTGAAATCAGCCCCATGTCTTACGGTTGCGCTCTACAAAGCTAACCGAACTTCGCCTCGAACAGGAGCTTTTGCTTGATGAGGTCGTCGGCCGCTTGCGGGTATTGCTGCGCGAGCGTGTCGACAGCCGCATTTTGCGCGCTGACAAATCCCAAAACGCGCGAGGCTTGCCCGATCGCCTGCTCATTGATTTGGTAGCGATCGACGTCGACATCGCTCCACTCGATCTGCTGAGCCGACACACCAATCACGGTGGAGAGAAACAAGCATATCGAAATGAAAGCGGCTGCCGCAGTTGAAGAGAAGTTATTCAAATTCTTTACCGTTCGCCAAATGTTATCGGTAGTCTGTAGCCGACTATGCGCCAAGTAAACTTTGGGAGCGTGGCGGATGTGATCCCGGATCGGTGCTACGGGAGTGATTGCTCAAGATCTTTCTGGAAGTCGTCCCAAATTGTCTCGAGACCACCTCGCTGCTCAATACCCAAGGTGATTATTGTGAACATTGCGAACAGAAAAAGGACAAGTGCGAACCGGTCGAGCGCACGATCACGGAGGCGCACGTAGGGATCCGGCGTATCCGCTTTGCCCTGAGTAATTGGGGCCTCCTGTGGCGACGGTCCTTTCGACGCGAACCAATGTCGAAGTCTCGCTCGTAGCGCGTCGTATAGAAAATACGGCCAACACAGGACGACGATTACCGGCACCCCTAAAAATAGCGCAAAGACCAGAAATATAAGGGTGATGAACAGCAGCCGTATGGCATTAGCTGCAACGGATACTTTGATCCATTTCCACGGATGATTGTGCCTGAAATTGCGCCAAGCCTCGAGTGCCTCTGTCTGTTTCCGGCTGTCCCGTTCGAAAAACACATTTGCAAACGATGTGCCGGGCGGCGCAGCCGCAGCCGCCGCAACGATGGCGGAGCTAGGGGTGCGAAGAGCATACCAGACCAGAACCGGGGCGTATCTAGTCGGGATTGCTCCGCCGATCATTCTTCTCAGCCCGAAAAAGATCGGCGTCCAAAAAGGCGCGCCGAGTAGGAAGTAGTGAAACAGGTAATCTGGTAGCGAGAGGGGAAGGAGCGCGGATATCTGGTCCATGATCCACTTCGAAAGGATCAGGTAATTGGCGACGAGACGGATCGCGAGATGCCCCAGTCCTGTGACCGCATCCACCACGCCGCAAAGACCGAAGACCGACAGGATCGTTTGAACCCCGCCGACCACCCTTCCTGTAAGCGTCCGACCGGGCTCTGACATTCCGTGGAGTTGTCCGTAATTGCGTTTAGCGAAGAATAAGGGATTAATCTGTTTTTCGCTACCGACACTGTGACGCCTCGTCAGCTCGGACCACAGCTCGCGTGATTGAACGCCCCTTTGGGCATCTTCCACGCCTCGGGCGCGCAACGGATCGGAAGATCGTAGATCTTGGCGTCGCCCCGGGCGAGGGCCGCAAAGTCATCGATTTCCATCGGGCGCGCGTCACGCGCGCGCTGAGCGACGGTGCGCTTGTCGCGTGCGATTGTCGTCTCGAACCGTTCCTCGTAGCCCGCGATCTCCTCGACGCTGTGCCTCTGCGCGCGCCGATCGTCGCCCAGATCTGGTCCGAGTTGAAAATGCAGCCGCGGCAGCTCGAGCGCCCCCATGAGGCATGGCCGATGGGGCTTGGACGAGGGTGTTGGTAAGTGCGGCGCAGATGGCGCGCGATCACACGTCGAACCAGAACCAAACACCTCACCGCCGCCGGCCTTCGCGATAAAATTTTACGAGCGTCCGAGAATCGACTACCTTCCGTTTGGGGCAGGCGATAACCGTCTCGGGAGTTTGCCATGAGAAAGATCATTCGAGATGCCTCGGAATCTGGTCGACCCGATCAAGCTCTGGCTTTGAACGGGAAGTCGAAGCGGCTGAACTCGCGTGCGAAAGATCAGATTGTCTGGCGCGGAGAGGCGAGCGTCGGCAGGCATGGCGATGTGCACCGTGCTTTCGCGACAGATCCAAGTCTTCTCTCGGTGCTTGATTTTCTTGAGGCTGATATCGTAGCGCGCCCGTTGGATCTGCGGGTCATCGACCAAGCATTGTATGACCGACTTGAGGCTTTGGTTTCGGACATCGATGTCGATCTCGGTAAACCGCTGTCAGCAGAGGACTACTGGCATGACTAAGCAAGATGAAGAAAGCACTGCCAATTCGGAGGATACGTCTTCCAAGAAAGAGCAGTTCGACCTTGACCAGTTTGCCGACGCCATGTCGAAGCCTAGCCCAGAAGAGCAAGCGTTTTTCGCGCGCCGACGAGAGCTTGGCCTGGGTGTGGGGCTATCTGAAGATGGCGACCTCATCTACGGTCGAAATTCGTCCAAGAAGTAGTCGCTCTGACGGCATGCCGTGAACGAAGTGACGGGGGGATGCCGGTGCTATTGAGGAGAAGATGTAGCTGCGCACTTGAGCGACGACGACCGCTGCGATCTTTGAAACCTTGGCGATGCACAGCGAAAGCTGGCGCTCTGATTAAAACGGCGCTCACATTCATCGCTGGAGAGCAAAACCCCGCTGAAAGCGCGCCGGATGTTTGAGCAATGTGAGGGCTCCGTGCCTGGCGCGTTTGGCCAAGCCGAAAGCGACGATTATCAAAACCAAACCCGCAGCCTTTTGTTATGAACGAGAGGCTAGCGGGGGTAGGCAATCAAAGGCTTTCTGTCATCCGAACCTCTAGCATTCTTACCTGCTCGGAAAGCTTGCGGCAAAATTCTGTGGTCAATAGAGACACAGGGCGGTGAGCTGGCGTAAGTATTGAGATACCGCTTGCGATGCGTGGTCGAAACTTCCGGAAAACTACCTTCGGGCCCTGCGGAGGAGAGCGCAAATAGCTATCTGCGGTGATCATGTCGCAGATCATATAGCAAAGGCCGGAAGCGACGAGCGTTAAACCAGGTAGGAAAGTTTGAAGCTCAAAACGCCGTTTCAGTGAGCAATTCTGTGATGCGAAGGCTGTAGTTGTTTGAAGGTAGCTTGGATGTTCATCGAACAGTGTTGCCATAGGTAAGCCATTCAGATTCGTGGGTGTGATTTCTCCCGCGCTGGCGAGAGAGTCTCCCTCGGGAACTGCGCACAGATATTCGAGTTCGAAGTCTTCCTGACGAATAGAGTTTCGCGGCTCTGGTGTTTCAGAAAAACCGACATCGAACTGCTGAGAGGCTACAAGGTCCTCGATCACTGCTGACGATCGCATCATTAGCGTCGCTTCGACATCTGGCTTCTGCCGCAAGAAATCGCCAAGGATGCGTGGCAGGAAAACCCCTGAGGCCGCAGGGTGGCAGGCTATTTTTAGGCGCCCATGGTTATGAGCCGAGAGGCTACGCAGATTGGCACGTGTCCGGTCGATTCTAAGGAGGATTGCCTCGGCCTCTTCGGCGAAAAACAAAGCCTCGGGAGTAGGTCGGAAGCGCCCTGGGCCGCGATCAAAAAGCGAAAAACCCAGTTCATCTTCAAGTCCCGCGATCATGGAACTGACTGCAGGTTGCGTGCGACCAAGATTGCGCGCGGCTTCGGAAATTGACCCGAACCGCATTACTGCGCGGAAAGTCTGTAGTTGCCGGACGGTAAGGTTCATATGCTCCCCATAAGGTGACTTTATGAAATCAGCGATTTTTTCAATTTGCATCTATAGGAGGCTTCTCGTCAATTAGCGGAGAAAAGGGAGGCCTCCGGGCCGCAGGGAGGTTCAATGGAAAGAATCGCGAAATATGTCCTGACAGCACTGATCTGTTCTGTCGCAATGGGGCAGTTCGTGCAGGTCATCACACGCTACGTCTTACAGATTCCAGTCATGGGACTAGATGAGACGATGCTCTATCCCACGATGTGGCTCTACATCTTAGGTGCTGTGAACGCCTCGCGCGAAAACACTCACATTCGCGCCAACGTGCTTGAGATATTTCTCAAGACGCCGCGCCAACATGCGGTTCTCGCCGTCATAGGAGAGGTTGCGAGCCTGATAGTCGGCCTCTGGCTACTGGCTTGGGCATGGGATTTTACCGCTTATTCGTGGCGGGTCTGGCGGACGAGTCCCACGCTCTACATCCCAACCTTTTATGCCGACGTATCACTGGTGATCGGCATGGCTCTAATGATGCTTTTCACGGTTTTGCATCTGATCACTCACATCCGCGACATCAAAAACGGGGAATTCCACTATGGTTGAAGTCGCACTCCTGGCCGTCGCGACCCTCGTGATCCTGCTCACGCTCGGCGTTCCGTTGCCTTACTGCTTCGGGGGCGCGCTGATGGTGATGTATTTCGTCGGCGATGTGATCATGAAGGGCAATGTTCTTTGGGGAATGCAGCAGTTGGGTAACCCGGTTCTGCTAGCTATCCCGCTTTTTGTTCTGGCTGGAACGATTATGTCCGAAAGCGGGATAGCGGCCTCACTGCTCCGTTTCGTCAATACTTTCATTGGGCACGTGCGGGGCGGGTTGGGGGTAGTCGCTGCTGTCTCATGCGCGGTGATCGGAGCTATCTCCGGTTCGGGGCTGACGGGCATTGCAGCGATCGGGCCTCTCCTGATTCCCGAAATGGAGAAACGCGGCTACCCTCGCGAATATGCTACTGCACTCATCGCCAATTCCTCGATCCTTGGGCTGCTGATCCCGCCTTCAGTGACGATGATCGTCTATGGATGGGTGACCGACACTTCAATCCTTGCATGTTTCCTCTCAACGCTGCTGCCGGGACTGTTCATTATGTTCAACTTCTCGGTGGTCAATCTCATCATGTCGCGGAAATTTCCGCTGATCCTTGATGACAAACCGAGCTTCTCTGAACTGTCGGGGGAGGTGGCGCGGCGCGGTATCCACGCATTTCCAGCGCTGTTGATGCCGGTGATCATTCTGGGCGGTATCTATGGCGGCGTGATGACGCCAACCGAGGCCGCGGCGGTTTCCGTGATCTATGCGATCCCTGTGGGCTTCCTGATCTACAAGGGCCTGCGCTGGTCGAATTTCCTCGAGGCAGGCAAGGAAGCTGCTACTGCGGTGGGTGCGATCATGCTGATGATCCTATTCTCGATGATCCTCAGCCAGATGTTCGTTCTCGAAAGCGTGCCACAGAAACTGGTGCAGGCAATCTTCGAAATCACGCAGGACAAGACAATCTTGCTAATCCTGATCAACATCCTGTTGTTCTTAGTAGGCATGGTTGTCAACGATGTCACAGCTATCATTCTCATCGCCCCTCTGCTGCTGCCGCTGATGCATGCAATCGGTGTTAGCCCGGTGCAATTCGCAGCAATTATGGGCGTCAACACGGCGATGGGCGGGGTGACTCCACCATATGCCTCGATCCTTTATCTCGGTGCGCGCATCGGGAAGGTGAAGGTCACCAAGGTGATCCCTCCGGCGATGATCCTGATCGTGACGGGCTATGTGCCGGTAGTGTTTCTTACCTCCTTCTGGCCCGGCCTCTCGACCTGGCTGCCGAGCGTATTCGGCTACTGATCGAACCAAACATAACATCCAACCAAACATAACAGGGAGACAAATGATGAAACACTATCTTCTGAGTGCAGCCACGGCCGCGATCGTGGCAATTGCGGGACCGGCCTTCGCCAAGGAGCTCAAGCTGAGCGATGTGCGCCCGGCCGATGCCACGATCAACAAGGAACTGGCTACGTTTGCTAATGATGTAAAATCGTCCACCAATGGTGATGTGACGATCAAGCTTTTCCCATCCTCGGAACTGGGCAACTACACCACTGTGCAACAGCGGGTCTCCGTGGGCGCGGTTGACATGGCAGTTCAGCCTGCTGCGACCGATGCGGATCGCCGGATGCAGATCAGCTCTTTCCCTTACTTGGCCGAGAATTGGGCACAGGCCAAGGCGATCTACGGGCCGGGTGGGGTCATTCGCGACACGATGGCGGAACTCTACCAAAAGCAGGACATTACGATGCTGGCCGCCTATCCGGTTTATTTTGGTGGGATCGCGTTGAACCGTGAAGCGGTTTCGCCGGGCCAACCTGATGTCAAGAAAGGCATTAAGGTCCGGGTTCCGGGGATCAAAAGCTTCCAGCTTCTGGGCGAGGCGTTGGGTTATATCCCCGCCCCAATTCCGTTCTCGGACGCTTTTACCGCCGTTCAGACCGGCGTGGTCGATGGGGTGATCGGCTCGGGGGCCGAGAGCTACTACGCATCGTTCCGCGATGTGACCAAGACATATGTCCCCGCGAATACCCATTTCGAGGTCTGGTATATGATCATTTCGAACGAGTCGCTCAATGCGCTTTCGTCTGAGGACCAAGCCGCCCTCAAGGAAGCGGCTAAGACATTCGAGGCAACGCGTTGGGGCGTGGCTCAAGAAGACCAAGGCAAGAACGAACAGAAGCTCGCGGATGCGGGCGCGACCATCGTAAAACTCAGCGATGCGCAGCTCGCGGCTATGGCCAAGAAGGTGCGTGCCGACGTTTGGCCGGTGATCCTCAACGATATCGGCAAGGATTGGGGCGATGCGATCCTCAAAAAGGCCGAGGCCGCCGAAACTGCGAACTAAGCGAGGTGCGGGTCGGCGCGCATAGGCGCATCGGCCCGCCCGACACTGAAATCGATCCGAAAAGAGCAAAATGATGGATGCGGATTACGCAATCATAGGCGGCGGTGTCGTCGGCCTGTCGGTGGCTTATGGTCTGACGCGACGCGGACTGCGGGTTATCGTAATCGACGGCGAAGATGACGCTTTCCGGGCTAGCCGCGGGAACTTTGGTCTGGTTTGGGTCCAGTCCAAGGGGATGGGCGCGCCGCACTATGCGCGTTGGTCGCAACGATCAGCCGCTGCATGGGGTGCCTTCGCCAAAGAGCTTTCCGATGAGACAGGTTACGATCCTAGCTTGCAGCAGGAGGGTGGCTATGACTTCCATCTGAGCGAGGAGAGCCTTGCCGACAAGGTCGCGCAATACGAGGCACTCAAGCTTGAACTCGGCGGCGACTACCCGTTCGAGGTTCTCGGGCATAACGCGCTAAAGCGCGAGGAGCCGGCGATCGGCCCGAAAGTGGCGGGCGCGATCCTGCATCACCAAGATGGCCATGTGAACCCGCTCCTACTCTTGCGCGGCCTCTCTGACGCAATCCGCAAGGCGGGCGCGACTGTGATCAACGGTGACCGGGTTATACGGGTCGAGGAAGGATGTCGTTTGACGCTCGCCTCGGGTCGCAACGTGATGGCGAAAAAGGTCGTCCTAACCGCTGGGCTGGGCGCGAAGGAGCTTGGGCCTGAATTGGGTTTTCGCGCTCCGATCCGACCGCAGCGTGGTCAGGTCCTAATCACTGAGAAGTTGCCAAAGCTCATGAATCGTCCCTCAGGCATTATTCGGCAGGTGAACGAAGGCGGCATTCAGATTGGCGATAGTAAGGAAGAAGTCGGCTTCGATGACAGTGTGACTGTCGAGACGATCGCGGCCATAGCGCAGCGCGCGGTGACGGTCATGCCGGAGCTTTCGAATGCGCAGCTCGTGCGCAGTTGGGGCGCATTACGTGTGATGACCCCAGATGGCCTGCCGATCTACCAGAAATCCGAAACCATGCCGGGTGTTGCGATGATCACCTGCCATTCCGGCATCACCCTTGCAGCCGCGCATGCGCGCTTCTTGCCCGCCTGGCTGGAAGAGGATGCAGACGCCCCAGACTTGGAGAAGTTCAGTGAAAAACGCTTCGCTGTTTGAACCGATCATCGAGGCCGACGCGCCGAAGGTGCGGGTCACCTTCGACGGGCATAACTATAAATTGCCGCAGGGTATGTCGCTTGCCGCGGGACTATTGTCGGCGGGCTTGCGCAGCCTCCGCAAGACCCCGGTGTCCGGTGCGCCGCGCGGCCCGTTTTGTATGATGGGAGCGTGTTTTGACTGCCTCGTCGAGATCGACGGCGTAACCCGGCAGGCCTGCATGGTCGAGGTGCGCGAAGGGCTCGTCGCAAGCCCAGCTGGTCCGAAGGAAGGTGTGTGATGAAGAAATACGATCTGGCGATCATTGGTGCGGGTCCTGCGGGACTTGCTGCCGCGGCCGAGGCGAGTGCCGCCGGTTTGACGGTCGTGATGCTAGACGAACAGGCGCGGTCGGGCGGGCAGATCTACCGCGATGTGGAGCGTGCAGCGCCTACGCGTGGCACGATTCTGGGCGAAGATTACCTTCATGGCCTAAGTCTGATTGGCGCCACGCGGGCCGAACGTGTGACCTACATGCCCCGCACGACTGTGTGGGACATCACGCCTGATGGTGAGTTGAGCTATACGCGCGACGGACGTGCGGACTGTCTGCAAGCGAAGCGATTGTTGATCGCGACCGGCGCGCTGGAACGTCCGATGCCCTTGCCGGGCTGGACTTTGCCGGGCGTGATGACGGCGGGTGCAGCTCAGATTCTGCTCAAACAATCGGGGCTGATCTCGCGCCGTGCGGTTCTGGTCGGGTCGGGGCCGCTACTCTATCTCGTGGCGGTGCAGATGGTGCGTGCGGGGGCGCCGCCGCTCGCTCTACTTGAAACGCAGGGTTTGATTGTCGGTCCTGCCCGCCATTTGCCACGCGCGTTGATGGGGTGGCGGGTGCTCGCAAAGGGAATGGGGCTGCTGGCCGAGCTACGCCAAGCCGGAGTTTCACGCCACAAGCGCGTCCGCGAGATATCAATCGAGGGCGAGGGGCAAGTTGGCAAGGTCCGCTTCGAAGCGAAGCAGACGATGCATGAGATCTCCTGCGACACGGTTCTCCTGCATCATGGTGTGGTCCCGAACATCCAGGCAAGCCGAGCTCTGCGGCTCGAGCATGACTGGGACGCCGGTCAGGACTGTTTCAGACCGCGCATTGACGATTGGGGCCGCTCAAGCGCACGAAATATTTTTATTGCTGGCGACGGTGCGGGGATCGGTGGCGCAATTGCCGCTGAACATGCGGGACGCCTCGCTGCATTCGAAATTGCGCGCGATTTGGGCCGAATGGTAGTCGCCGAACGAGACCGGCGTGCGGTCCCGACACGTCGGGCATTGGCGAAGGAGCATGTGGTGCGGCCGTTCCTTGATGCGGCCTTCCCGCGCTATTCCGAGGCTCTTGCAGATGACACTATCGTATGCCGCTGCGAAGAGGTTACGGCGGGCGAAATCCGTCGTGCAGCTGCGCTCGGATGCACCGGGCCCAACCAGTCCAAGGCTTTCAATCGCGCGGGTATGGGTCCTTGTCAGGGGCGTTACTGCGGTCTGACGGTCAATAGGCTGCTCGCCGAGGCGAATGGTGCATCTCCAGAGGCGACTGGGTATTACCGGTTGCGGCCTCCGATTAAGCCAGTGACACTTGGAGAACTTGCGCAGATGAAACAACCGGATGGCTTGGAGAAAACGGCATGATTGAACGTATTGAGGCAGGGGCGCGAATGAGTAAGATCGTGCGCCACAATGGAGTTGCCTATCTGTGCGGGCAAATTGGTGCAGGCGTCGACGTGACCGAGCAGACTAAGGATTGTCTTGCGAGAATTGATGCCCTGCTCGCACGCGCAGGATCGTCGCGCGACAAGCTCCTGCAAGCGATCGTCTGGTTGTCTGATATGGCTGATTTCGATGCAATGAATGCAGTTTGGGACGATTGGGTGCCTGAAGGCGAGGCTCCCGCGCGCGCCTGCGGCGAAGCCAGACTTGCGCGTTCAGAGCTGAAAGTCGAGATCATTGTGACAGCAGCCTACGACGAATGATCATCGCGTCGACGAATGCGGCTTCGCGGTCCCGACAACGGGCCGCCGTCAACTGTTCGAGACAGTGAAGAGAGACGGGATCAGCCTGCTAGCAAACGTGGTCAGACCACAAGGTGTTCGGTGCTGTATCCTACCCCATCGTGGTTCATGGCTGGGAGCCAGAATGGGGTTAATGTAGCAGATCACTTCCGGCTGCAATTCTTGGGCTCATAAAGCTGCAACAGCAATTTCGGCATGCCCTGTTCGCTTCAGAATCCGCGCATGAGGCTGTATCCAGCTCAGGGTGTGGCTGTTGATCACGAGCGAAAAGGCTCGGGGTATTGAGAAATCGGATCGAGTTCAGCCCTTGCTGACTCTCGGTCGAAGGTCGAGGAACCGCACTCCAACACGCACTTGGAAGCTCAGTTGTTCCTCAATGCGCTTCGCTTCAGCCTGTAGAAGATCAAGGAATTCTTCCGGTGTTAGCATTTCACCAGTATCGGGGTGTTCGAATTTGGACTTGCTCGCGATTGTTATGACCAGAAAACCGGCACGCCTGTTCTCTGGTGCGAGATATTTATTAATGAGTTGATCGAAGATGGTGTCTCGGAGGACGCGTCCGGAGAAACCCTCCGCGCGCTTTAGTTCGATATCGAAGATGTTCTGGAAAAACAGTCGAATGGTCTGAATTCCGACTCTTTGGAAATTCGGAAGTTGCGGCGGACACTGGAACGATACGCAAACGATCAACGCTTCTTTCGCACCGCATTTGGCTCGCTAGCGGCTCTCTTAATCTGCTAGAAGAAAGCTCAATTTCTCACGCAGTGAAATTCCGTTTTTGCCATCCAGAAAATGCAAAATCTGAGCCCCGAATCGCCCTTGATCGCTTTGGAGGGCAGATAGGCCGAAACGAAACCTTATGGGTGTTTTGCGAAATATTATGGGCAGCGCGAAACACTATGCGCTGCCCTACAGCTAATCAGAAATCGAGGTTTTCGACCGTCAGTGCGTTTTGTTGGATGAATTCGCGCCGGGGTTCGACCACATCGCCCATCAGCTTCGAGAAGATATCCTCGGCCTCGGCTACGTCCTCGATCCGTACCTGCAACAACGTGCGCGCGGACGGGTCGAGCGTGGTTTCCCAAAGCTGTTCGGGGTTCATTTCGCCCAAGCCTTTGTAGCGTTGCAGCGACAGGCCTTTTTCGCCCTCTGTCAGGATCGCATCAAGCAATTCAAGCGGACCGTGGATCAGAATTCCGCGCTCTTTGCGCATCAGCTTGGCGGGGCGGTCGTAAACGTCGGTCATCGTTTCGGTGTGCTGGCCCAAACGGCGCGACTCGCCCGAGCGTAGAATGGCTCCGTCAAGTGTGCGCACCTCTTCGACACCGCGCAGCACGCGGGTCAGGCGAATGCCGTGATCTTGCGTCGGACGGCCTTGCCAGCCACGCTCATATTCCAACGCGACCAGATCCAGACGCTTGGCTACCGCGTCGGCGACACCTTGGGCGTCCGAGTCGATTTTGCCGGGCAACATAGCCCCCGCAATCGCCGCCTGTTCCAGAATGTGGCGCGGATAATGGGTCGGGAAAGCGCCAAGGATGCGCTTGATCACGCGCGCCTCTTCGACGACGCGGCGTAAATCCTGACCCGAGATTTCCTCGCCAGTGTTGAGCCGCAAGATCGCGCCATCGACACCCTGTTCGATCAGGTAATCTTCCAGCGCCGTTTGATCCTTGAGGTAGACCTCGGACTTGCCACGCGCGACCTTATATAGTGGTGGCTGCGCGATATAGAGATAGCCGCGCTCGATCAGTTCGGGCATTTGGCGGAAGAAGAAGGTCAGCAGCAACGTGCGGATGTGTGCGCCGTCCACGTCAGCATCCGTCATGATGACGATTTTGTGGTAGCGCAGCTTGTCGATGTTGAACTCATCGCGGCCGATCCCGGTGCCAAGGGCGGTGATCAGCGTGCCGATCTGATCCGAGCCAAGCATCCGGTCAAAGCGCGCGCGCTCCACGTTGAGGATCTTACCGCGCAACGGCAGAACCGCCTGATTTTTCCGCTCACGACCCTGCTTGGCCGATCCCCCTGCGGAGTCCCCCTCGACGAGGAAGACTTCGGACAGGGCCGGATCTTTTTCCTGACAATCGGCAAGCTTGCCGGGCAGTGACGCCACATCCATCGCCGTCTTGCGCCGGGTCAATTCTCGCGCCTTACGAGCTGCCTCACGTGCCAATGCGGCTTCGACGATCTTGCCAACGATCTGCTTGGCCTCGGTCGGGTTTTCTTCAAACCATTCAGACAGCTTCTGGTTCACGAGGTTTTCGACCGCGGGGCGGACTTCGGAACTTACCAGCTTATCTTTGGTCTGGCTGGAAAATTTCGGATCGGGCGCTTTAACGGAGAGAACGCAGGTCAGCCCTTCGCGCGCGTCATCACCGGTGAAATCGACCTTCTCACGTTTCGCGATGCCGCTTTCCTGCGCATATTTCGTGATCGTGCGGGTCAGTGCCGCGCGAAGACCGGCCATATGGGTGCCGCCATCGCGCTGGGGAATGTTGTTGGTAAAGGGGAGCACCGTCTCGTGGTAGCTGTCATTCCACCATAGCGCGACCTCAACGCCGATGCCGCGCACTTCGCCGACCATATAGATCGGCTCGGGCATCACAGGGGTCTTGGAGCGGTCAAGATATTTCACAAACTCGCGTACACCACCATCGTAATGCAGCTCGACATGCACTGGTTCGGCAGGGCGATCATCCTCAATGAGGATGCGCACACCGGAATTGAGGAAGGCCAACTCACGCAGACGCTTTTCCAGCGTCGCAAAGCTGTAATCGAGGTTCGAGAATGTGCCCTCGGGATCAGTTTCCTTGTTGGACGCGTAAAAGCGCACCTCGGTGCCCTTTTCGCCTGGCGCATCGCCCACGACATGCACATGCTCGACGCATTCGCCATGCTCAAACCGGGCCTTGTAGATTTTGCCATCACGCCAGACCGTCAGCTCAAGCCAATCCGACAGCGCGTTCACAACAGAAACGCCAACCCCGTGCAAACCGCCAGAAACCTTATAGGCGTTGCCATCATCATCGGTGTTGTTGAATTTGCCGCCCGCATGCAACTGAGTCATGATGACCTCAGCCGCGGAAACACCTTCTTCGGTGTGAATTCCGACCGGAATACCGCGCCCGTTATCGCGCACAGAAACCGAACTGTCGGCGTGAATTTTTACGTGAACATAGTCCGCATGACCGGCCAGAGCCTCGTCGATGCCATTATCGACGACTTCGTAAACCATGTGATGCAGACCCGACCCGTCATCGGTGTCGCCAATATACATGCCCGGACGTTTGCGAACCGCCTCTAAGCCTCTGAGAACTTTAATGGAATCAGCGCCATAAGCGCTCGTGTTCGGAGTATTCTCGGCCATGCCCGCTCGTCCTTATTTATCTATGGATTTTATAGGGGATGGGTCGGGGAATGTCACGCCTGAGACACAAGATTTAGCGTGTTCAGGTAACCGCAATGAGAAGACCTACAAAGATCATCAATCCGCCCGCAATCCGGTTGAGCCGCGCCATCTTTCCCCGGCTTGCAACAAAGCTGCGGATGCGGTCGACAAAGCCAGCAAGGATCAGGTTTCCTGTCAACGGCACGATGGCAGAAATCAGACTGACCAGCACGATATCGACCCATGTCATCGTCGCGATCGGAAAGAAGCCCGGCAAGATGCCCATATAAAACAAGATCGCCTTGGGATTGCCGATAATCACGATCAGTCCCGCAACAAAGCCGGCCCATTTTCCCGGACGTGTCAGGCGACTGTCCGAGCTGATTTTGTGATCGGCATGGCGGATCAGCAAAAAACCCATGCCAATGAACACCGCCACGGCGACCCAGCGCAGCACGATCAGGAAATAGCTAAATTCCTGCACCAGCCATGACACGCCCAAGATAGCAAGTGCGGGCCAGATCATATCACCAACGGTCACCCCAAGGGCGAGCGGCCAAGCCGCTGCAAAGCCGCCAGACATGGCGCGCGCCAGTAGCGCCAACCAGACCGGGCCGGGGGTCAGAAACAGCACGATAAGCGCGCCGGAATAAAGCGCAATCTGCGCCAAGGTAAGGGTCATGGCAGGGTCAGGCCTCCATCATCGGCCAAAGGCCAGAGGGGGTTGTGCGCGAGTTCCCAGACGTGTCCGTCAGGGTCTGCGAAGTAGCCCGAATATCCCCCCCAAAACACCTTTTCGGGGCGTTTGAGGGAGGTTGCTCCGGCGGAAAGGGCTATTTCATAGGCGGCATCCACATCTTCCGGTGTGCCGAAGTTCTGTGCCAATGTCATCGCGCCCGTACCAAGTTCTGCCCTGGCGCGCCCCTGATCTTCAGCCAGTGCTGCACGATCAAACAGACCCAAAACCAACCCGTTTAACTGGTAGAAAACAACACCTTCTTGTTCCTGCGCAGGTTGCCAGCCAAGCGCCGTATAAAACGCTTTGGCGCGGTCCAAATCCTGCACGCCCAATGTGATCAGCGTGATGCGCTGCACCGGATAGGTCATGTCGTGCCCTCCACTACCTGTGAGCCCAACGGGCCCTCGCTCACTTCCAAAAACTGCCCGCGCGCACCAAGGCTGTCGAACAGCTCCGCACCTGTTCCCGTCATCATCACCTGCGCATCCAGCGCGCAGATTTCGTCATAAAGCGCCGCGCGTCGGGCTGAGTCCAGATGGGCGGCAACCTCATCAAGCAAAAGCACCACCTGCTCCCCCGCAAGCGCGCGTGCGTTGGCGAGGATCAGCGATATCAGCAGGGCCTTCTGCTCGCCCGTTGAGCATAGCGACGCCGGAGCCTTCTTTTCAGCGTAAATAGCGATCAAATCGGCACGATGCGGCCCTTCGAGCGTGCGCCCGGCCGCCATATCGCGCGCGCGATTGGCGTCTAGGGCTGCGGCAAGGTCGTTCGGCCCCTGATTGTCGAGCGCCAGACTGGCTGCCGGAAAGGCCGTCGCCGCCCCGTCTTGGGCGGCTGCAATCCGGGTCAGTGCATCGGCGCGGTTGGCACGAATGGCGGCCCCCGCCTTGGCCATCTGGCCCTCAAGCGCATGATACCAAGCCGGGTCACGCACCATGTCTTTCAGCAACCGATTGCGTTCGCGCATCGCCTTTTCGTAGGTCAGTGTCGCTTCGGCATGGGACGGGGTGAAACTCATCACCATGCGGTCCAAAAACCGCCGTCGCCCCTCGGCTCCCTCGATCCAAAGCCGATCCATCGAAGGCACCAGCCACAAAACCCGCAAGATCTGCGCCAGTGCGATCTGTGGCATGGTCTTGGCGTCGATCTCCACGCGCCGCGGCTCACCGGGCAGGGCAGAGGTTTCGATATCATGAGCCTCGGTGCGCGCGCGCAGTTTCCAGCCCACCGCCTCATCCCGGCGCATCAAGTCATCCGCACTTGCGCGTCGCAACCCGCGACCGGGCGAAAGCAGCGATACCGCCTCAAGGATGTTGGTCTTTCCCGCACCGTTCGGACCGCAAATTGCTACGGGCCGACCATCAAAAGCAATCTCGGCGCGCCGATGCGAGCGGAACTGCAAAATTGTCAGTTCACGCAGCATCGCACTCTTTCATCTGGCTAAAAATACTCCCGCCGGAGGCACCCGGCAGGCGTCACACGCGCATCGGCATCACAACATAGACCGCCGAGGTATCGCCGCCCTCGCGCATCAAGGTCGGATCGCCCGAGGAATTGAACAGGAACACTGCATTCTCGCGATCCACCTGATCGGCGATCTCTTGCAGGTATTTCGCGTTGAACCCGATTTCGAGCGGCTCGTCATTATAGGCCACGACCAGCTCTTCCTCGGCGGCACCCGCATCAGGCGCATTAACCGATAGAACCAACTTGTCGGCCTCAAGCGACAGCTTCACCGCGCGCGAGCGTTCCGAAGACACCGTGGCCACACGATCTACCGCTTTGGCAAATTCCTTGGCATCGACTTCCAACTGGCGGGTATTGCCCACGGGAATGACGCGCGTGTAATCGGGGAATGTTCCGTCGATCACCTTAGAGGTCAGCGTGATCGCAGGCGTTGCAAAACGGACCTTGGTTTCCGATACCGAGACCGCGATTTCTTGATCGTCATCATCCAGCAACTTGCGCATTTCGTTGACCGTTTTGCGCGGGACGATGACACCGGGCATATCGGATGCGCCATCGGGCAGGCCTGCGTCGATGCGTGCCAGACGGTGGCCATCTGTCGCCACGCAGCGCAGAACCTGTCCATCTTCGCCAGTGGCCACATGCATGTAGACACCGTTAAGGTAATAGCGCGTTTCTTCGGTCGATATCGCGAATTTCGATTTGTCGAACAGGCGCTTGAGTACTCCGGCCTTGGCCGCGAAATTCGCCGCGTATTCCGAACTTGCCATGACTGGAAAGTCTTCTTTCGGCAGCGTGGCGAGGTTAAAGCTCGACCGTCCTGCTTGTACACTCAGGCGTCCGGCTGCGGGATCATCGGCAATCGCGACCAACGCCCCATCGGGTAGTTTGCGCACGATTTCATGCAGCATCAGCGCCGAAACGGTCGTTGCGCCAGCCTGTTCGACCTTGGCGGGCGCCTTATCGACGACCTCGATGTCCAAGTCAGTTGCGCGAAACTGCACGGTGTCGCCCTCGGCCTCGATCAGGACATTCGCCAAGATCGGGATCGTGTTGCGGCGTTCGACCACAGATTGGGCCTGCGAAACGGCTTTGAGAAGCACAGCGCGTTCAATGCTGAATTTCATGTCGATCCCTCATGAATGTCCGGGGAAGGCAACGTAGCACCTCACCGCGCCGGCACAATAGATTTTCCGAGACATTCGGTTGCTTTGTACCAAGGGTCAAGCCCGAGTGGCCGTTTCAGCTTTCAAGAAGACGACGAAGCATGTCGATATCTTCGGCGAGTTGCGAATCGGACGCACGCAGCTCTTCGATTTTGCGAATGCCGTGCATGATCGTGGTGTGATCGCGACCGCCAAACCGACGCCCGATATCGGGCAACGACCGCGTGGTGAGCGATTTTGACAGGAACATCGCGACCTGACGCGGGCGGGCAATGGCACGCAGGCGCTTGGGTCCTACCAGATCGGACAGGCGCACGTTGTAATGCTCGGCCACTTTGCGCAGGATCTCTTCGACAGTGACCTTGCGCTCGGATTGGCGCAGCTGATCCTTGAGACATTCCTGTGCGAGATCGAGAGAAATCTCGCGTCCGATCAGCGATGCGTAAGCAAACAAACGCGTCAGCGCCCCTTCGAGAATGCGCACGTTTGAGGTGATGCGATGGGCAAGAAACTCCAGCACGCCGGGCGCGATTTGCAGTCCCGGATATTCGGCACGGTAATTCTCGGTTTTGGTTTGCAAAATGCCCAAACGCAACTCGTAATCGGTCGGATGCAGATCAACCACAAGACCACAGGAGAGGCGCGATTTGATGCGTTCCTCAAGATCCTTGATTTCACCGGGAGCGCGATCTGCCGAAATTACGATCTGTTTGCCCTGATCGACCAGCGCATTGAACGTATGGAAGAATTCTTCTTGGGTGCTTTCTTTGCCTGCGATGAATTGCACGTCGTCGACCATCAAAACGTCGATTGAGCGGAACATTTCTTTGAAGTCCATGATCTGCTTGTCACGCAAGGCTTGCACGAAACGATACATGAATTGCTCGGCGGAAAGATACAGCACGCGCAGATCGGGACGCTGCTGATGCAGATCATGCGCGATTGCGTGCATCAGGTGGGTTTTGCCCAAGCCAACACCACCATACAGGAACAGCGGGTTGAAGCTCACGGGGCCACCTTCGGCCACGCGTTTGGCGGCGGCATGAGCCAACTCGTTAGGTTTGCCGACAACAAAGCTGTCAAAGGTGAAGCGACCATCAAGTGGCGCGCTAGGGAGCGCTGCGTCACCGGTATTGGTGGGTTTGCGCATTGCAGGGGCGTTCGCACGCACCGGTGCCGGTGCCGGTGCCGCATTGGCCGGGCGATGCTTATGCACCAGAATTTCGATGCGCTCTACGATCACGCCAGCATGGCGCAGTTCGTGCAGGATCGGTTCGGCAAAATTGCGCGACACCCAGTCCCGCATGAATTTGGTTGGCGCGTTAAACGACGCGATACCATCGGTGAGGCCCGCAGGCTCCAACGGTGCGATCCAAGTCGTGTAGTTATTTTGTCCAACAGCCTTTTGAAGCTGATTGCAGACCTGCCCCCAGGTTTCGTCCGTCATGATCCCGCCCATCAAATACACACATCAGTTGCGACGTTAGTCACCTTGGGCGGAGAACGATCAAAACGGTTGGCAGCCGCTTTAACCACGCAACGGGACATAGCTGACCGCCCGACAAAAGCCGGTGGCAGCATTAGCTGCCGAAGCCAAAGGGCAAGGGCCCTATAGAATCGGAATCGTATTTTTCTAGGTCGAGGTTGCGGCGTTACTTTATTAAAACGGCAGACTTATCACCGTCCTCGTTAGCAGAAAAATACGTTATGTCCCCCAAGGCGACATGAATCGCTTGGTGAAACTAGCAACTTGGCGAGCGGGCAGGCAACTGACCTTTTCGCTTGACGGCAGATTTCCAAAAACGAATCTGACGAAGCTGCGCAAAAAAGCAACACTGATATGGCAAGTGTATGAAAATGTTATTAAAACAAAAAAGGGCGCCAAAATGGCGCCCAGATTTCTAATGTTTTAATCGCTTTTCGCGAATTAGACTGAAAGCGCCTTCACGCGCGACGCGAGGCGCGACATTTTACGCGATGCGGTATTCTTGTGGACGACGCCTTTGGTCACGCCACGCATCAATTCAGGCTGAGCTGCGCGCAACGCGGTGGTTGCGGCTTCCTGATCGCCCGAAGCGATCGCTTCTTCGACTTTACGCAGGTAGGTGCGGATACGCGAACGGCGTGCTTTGTTGATGTCTTGACGACGCTCGTTCTGACGGGCGCGTTTTTTGGACTGGGGCGTGTTTGCCATGGTGCTCTTCTACTTTCCGGGTCTGTTCAAATATCAAAATTGCACGACAGCCCGGGTTCCAGCGAACCTAGTTGATTCTAGCCTGAGCGGGCTCCACGCGCATGTAAGCGGCGTCTCTAAGGCAAAAACGATGCAAAGGAAAGCCCTGAAAATGCGAAACGGGGCCGAAGCCCCGTATGCGTGATCGTGAAACTCTGCTCCGAACGACTTACTTGTCGCGAAACTGCGGCTCGCGCTTTTCAAGGAAGGCCGCCATACCCTCTTTCTGGTCTTCGGTCGCAAACAGCCCGTGGAACAGGCGGCGCTCGAACAGAATGCCTTCGCGCAGCGTCGTTTCATAAGATCGGTTTACGGCCTCTTTTGCGGCGGCTGCGGCGAGCATAGATTTCTCAGCGATCTTTTGCGCGGCGGCCATGGCCTCTGGGATCAGCTTGGCAGTGGGCACAACGCGACTGACGAGCCCCGAGCGCTCGGCCTCAGCCGCATCCATGAAGCGCCCGGTGAGGTGCATATCCATCGCCTTTGCCTTGCCCACAAAGCGCGTCAGGCGCTGGGTGCCGCCAATCCCTGCGATGACGCCTAGGTTGATTTCGGGCTGGCCGAATTTCGCGCTTTCCGAACAGATGATGAAATCGCACATTAGGGCCAATTCACAGCCGCCGCCAAGCGCGTAACCCGATACCGCAGCGATGATCGGCTTGCGTATGCGGGTGATGGCTTCGGATTCGGGGCCGAAATAGTCTGACGTGAACATGTCCACAAAGCTCTTTTCCGACATCTCCTTGATGTCAGCGCCAGCGGCAAACGCCTTTTCCGAGCCGGTAATGACGATGCAGCGAACCTTGTCGTTCTCGTCCGCCGATTTCAACGCATCCGCCAACTCCCCCAACAATTGGGCATTCAACGCATTGAGCGCGTCTGGGCGGTTCAGCCGGATCAGGGCAACGTAATCCTCGATCGCGACGATCAGGGTCTGGTAGGCCATTCGGTCTTGCCTTTCCTTAACTTTGAACGGGAGTCCTATCAGGTGAGAAGGCCAGATCAAGCGTCTTGTTTGCGCCAACGCGTGACGTCACTTTTGGCATTGCAGGCAAAAAAAGCTGGAACGTCCGGCCTGTACGATGCGTCGGATTGGCGTGGCGCATTGCTGGCAGGGGGCGTCTTCACGGTCATAGACATGAAAGCTGTGTTGAAAATATCCCAGTTCACCATCGGCCTGACGGTGATCACGCAGACTGGAGCCGCCTGCCTCGATCGCCTCGCTTAGAACGTCGCGAATGATCGGCACGAGGCTGGCAATGCGTTGGTTGGAAATGCGTTTCGCCTGACGGCGCGGATCAATTCCGGCGCGATGCAGCACTTCGCACACATAAATATTGCCCAGCCCCGCAACGACATGCTGATCGAGGAGTGCGGATTTGATCGGCGTGGCGCGGCGCTTGAGCGCCTCAATCAGATAGTCCTCATGGAATTCGTTGCCAAAGGGTTCTGGCCCCAACCCTGCCAGCAGCCAATGCGCCGCCTCACGATCAGTGCGTACCAGATCCATCGCTCCAAAACGGCGGGCATCGTTAAACGTTACCCGCGCGCCACCTTCCATATGCAGCACGACATGGTCATGTTTAAGCGGCGCGGGATGATCCAGATGAAACTCCCCTAGCATCACGCCTGACACCATCATGCGCCCTGACATGCCCAGATGAATCAGCAGGCTCTCACCCGTATCAAGGTCAGCAAGGATATATTTCGAACGTCGCCGCAGCCGGTTGACGGTGACGCCGGTCAGCCGCTCTGCCATCCGTTCGGGCAAGGGCCAGCGCAGATCGGGGCGGTTCACCTCGGCCCGCTCAATCCGCGCACCTTCCATCGCCGGGGCGAGGCCGCGTCGTACCGTTTCGACCTCGGGCAGTTCGGGCATTGTTCACTCCTGTCGCATTGTAATGGCGGGAAGGGCTCCTATAAGAAGGGGGAGAATTCAGGATCGGCAAGGGCTTGAGAGCGAAAACATGAGCGCAGACACCTCCAAGACGACGCATTTCGGTTTTAAGACGGTGGAGGAGGACGCCAAAGCCGGGATGGTTCATGGCGTTTTCTCGCGCGTGGCCTCGAAATACGACATCATGAATGATCTGATGAGCGTAGGGATTCACCGCGTTTGGAAAGACGCGATGATGGATTGGCTGGCACCGCGTCCGGGCCAGAAATTGCTGGATGTCGCAGGCGGAACGGGCGATGTGGCGTTTCGATTCCTCAAGCGCGCAGGCCAGGCCCATGCCACCGTTTGCGACATGACCGAACCGATGCTGATCGAAGGGCGCAAGCGGGCCGAGGCCGAGAGCATGGCCGACAATCTCGACTGGGTGGTGGGGGATGCGATGGCGCTGCCCTTCGCTGATAATAGCTTTGATGTTTACACGATTTCTTTCGGGATTCGAAATGTGACCCGCATCGCAGATGCCTTGTCCGAGGCCTACCGCGTGTTGCGCCCCGGCGGGCGGCTGATGGTGCTGGAATTCAGTCAGATCCCGAATGACATGATGCAGAAGGCTTACGATCTGTATTCTTTCAACATCATTCCGAAGATGGGTGAAATCGTGGCCGGGGATCGTGACAGCTATCAATATCTTGTCGAATCGATCCGCAAATTCCCCGATCAGCAAAGCTTTGCGACGATGATCCGCGCCGCGGGTTTTGGCAATGTCAGCTATCGTAATCTCTCGCTAGGGATCGCGGCGCTCCATTCCGGCTGGAAGCTATAAATGCGCGGACCGCATAATATCTGGCGCTTGATTCGTACCGGCGCGACCTTCGTGCGCTCGCGGGCGATGCATCAGGCGCTTGAGGCGATGGACGCGCCGCCCCGGTTGCGCGCCTTGGCCTACGGTATCAGCTGGCCTTTCGCGTGGCTTGGCTACAAGGGCGATGAATCCCTGCCGCCGGTGACGCGCGCAATTACGGCGCTGGGGCCCGCCTATATCAAATTCGGGCAGATTCTATCGACGCGGCCTGATGTCGTCGGTGAGGAGCTGGCAGACCAATTGCGGGTGCTGCAGGACAAGCTACCACCTTTTGATAGCGCGATTGCAAAGCGGATGATCGCCGAAGAATTGGGGGCCTCCGCAGATGAACTGTTCATGGAATTTTCCGAACCCGTCGCTGCGGCTTCGATCGCGCAGGTTCATGCGGCGCGGCGTGCCGATACCGGTGAAAAAGTTGCGGTAAAGGTTCTGCGCCCGGGGATTGAGCGTGCGTTTAGTCGCGATATAGACGCGTTCCATTTTGCCGCGAGCATGATCGAGCGGCTCTCGCCAGCCTCACGCCGTTTGCGCCCCACCGACGTCGTCAAGCATTTCGAATCAGTGGTGATGGGCGAGTTGGATTTGCGATTGGAGGCCTCGGCCGCCTCGCAATTCGGGGCTAATACGAAGGGCGATCCGGGGTTCAAAGTGCCCCAGCCGATCTGGCATCTGTCGGCCAAGCGCGTGATGGTTCTGGACTGGGCCGAGGGTCTGCCGATGGGTGATTGCGCGGGCCTTGAGGCTGCCGGGCATGACACGCACGCGGTGGGTGAACATGTGTTGCAGTTGTTTCTCAGTCACGCGCTGCGCGATGGGTATTTCCACGCGGACATGCATCACGGCAATCTTAAAGTGGCGGCAAATGGCGATATTCTGGCCTATGATTTTGGTATCATGGGGCAGATCGACGAATATACGCGCCGTGTCTATGCCGAGATTCTGATGGGCTTCATTCAGCGCGACTATCGTCGTGTCGCCGAGGTTCATTTCGAGGCGGGCTATGTGGCTGCCGATCAGAGCGTCGATGATTTTGCACTGGCTTTGCGCGCAGTCGGCGAGCCGATCTTCGGGATGGATGCCGGGCATATCTCGATGGCGCGCTTGCTTGCCTATCTGTTTGAAGTGACCGAGCGGTTCGGGATGCAGACCCGCACGGAGCTGATCTTATTGCAGCGCACTATGGTGGTGGTCGAGGGTGTGGCGCGGTCGCTTCATCCAAGCATCAATATGTGGGAAGTGGCCCATCCGGTCGTTGAGAAATACATTCGTGAAAACTTGGGGCCGCGTGCAGCGCTGCGTGATTTACGCCGCACAGTTCAGGTGCTGGCGCATTTCGGGCCCGAATTGCCTGATCTGCTTAAGGCGAGTTTGCGCCGGCAGACCGAGCCGACCGTCATACCCCCAGCTCCGCGCCGTTGGCCCTATGTACTACTGGGGGCGGGCGCGATGGGGCTTGTTATGATTGGGATGCTTCTGGGCGATTTTCTTTAACCCTCGCGCAAGGCGTTTACGGCGCTGGTCGAGATCACCGTCCCGCCCCTCAGGATCAGTTGCGTGCCGTCTGCACTGCCCTGCGCCTCGGTGATGCGACCATAGGTTTCGACGGTGCTCGTATCGATCAAGGTTCCGCCATTGTAGCTTTCGAGGCTGAATGAATAGAGCCCCTCTGGAAGCGCGTCGCCAGAACTGTCTTGCCCCGTCCATGATAGCTGCTCATTGGTTGGCGAGATGGCTTCGCGCGAGACGGCGTTGCCGTTGGCATCCGTCACAACCAGCACAGTCTGATCTGCGCCGCGAACGGGGGTGGGGGCCAGCGTCACAGGCGTGCTCCCATCAAACCAAGCGGGCGCTTCTGTGCGTGCCTCCATCCCAACCCACCCGGCCAATTCCGACATGCCCGAAGCACCGAGTTGCGCGGCCAGAGTTTCGAGAAGATCATTGGTTTTCACCTGTTGCTCGACCCCCGAAAACGTCGCCAATTGCGTAGCATAGTCCGTGCTATCAACCGGATTCAGCGGATCTTGGTTTTGCATCTGCGCGGTCAGCATTGTCAGAAAGGTCTGAAAATCTGCGCTGATTTCGGAACTCGAACCCGTGCTCGACTGGGGCGTGGGTGTTGCGGTCGCGGTGAGAGGGGAAATAGTGGTCATAGCGGTCTCCTAGATGCGCAGATCAAGCCCGGAGGCAGTCACGTCATTCGGGGTCTTGGGGGGGGAGAGAATGGGGACGGCGGTATCAATGTTGCGATTTTCGTCTCTGTTGGGGCCCTGCGTTGTGGCTTTGGATCCGGCCTGTCCAGAATGATGTTGAGGGTGATCGTTGAAGTTGAAACTCAGTTCGCTATAGCCCAGATCGCGCATGTCGGTCGCCAGCAGTCCGATATTGCGCCGCATAAGATCAAGCGTCTCAGGCCGCTCAGCGTGCACCGTCACGACCATGCCGTGTTCTGACGCATGCAAAACCAGACGGACCTTTCCCAACTCTTCAGGGGAAAGTGCGATCTCCACAGGCTGATCGGCCATCTGAACAACGGCGGCCGTAATTTGACGGCTGACGGATTGGGCTACGGTGAGGACGGTCGAGCCGATGTTTGCCGTTACTTCGCTACGCGCGGCGGTACTGGCATGGGCCGCAACGGCGGCACCGAAGGAAACGTCTTCGCCCGGAGCGAATCCAGCCTCGTCATCCTGTATGTGCGCCGCGATATTCAGGGCCGCTTGCGGAATGCTGTATAGCATTGCGCTCGCCGATTGCGGGGTTGCTGCACTCGTTTGAGAATTCGAATCAGACGCCTGCGCAGATGACGTTGCAAGTCGATCCAGCCGTGCATTTGAGCGTGTCTCGTCAACGACAGAAACATCGCGAGACAGGGCAGCTTCAAGCATTGAGGGTTCGACGGCTTCTGGCCCTGATTGTGTTCCAAGAATCAGGGCACTCATCGGCCCGCTAGCGACCTTACCAATGGCACTTACATGAACGGGCATGCTTGTCATTGCGAGGTCCGGATCAACACTAGACTGCGGGCCAGCAGCCTGAAGCGGTGCAGGCTGTGTGGTCGTGCTGACAGCACTTTGCGCCGATAGAAGTTGTGCGCCCAGTGCCTGAGGGG
>JAFGWK010000016.1 GCA_016937195.1 Paracoccaceae bacterium
AGGAGAGGACTCGAACCTCCACGCCTTGCGGCACACGGACCTGAACCGTGCGCGTCTACCAATTCCGCCACCTGGGCAGGTGTCGTGAAGCGCGATTTACAGAGCAGCGCAGGTACTGTCAACGGGGCGCAGCACGAATTCTTGCGGGACTAGCATGTTCGTCGCCTTTAGTCTTGTTCCTGTGGGGGCGAGGCGGTAATCAGGAGGCCAATTCTTTGCAATGAAAGGCCTATGCGCATGTCCAAGCTGGTCACGATCTACGGCGGTTCGGGGTTTGTCGGGCGGTATATTGCGCGCAGGCTCGCAAAAGAAGGTTGGCGCATCCGGGTTGCCGTTCGTCGGCCGAATGAGGCGCTTTTCGTCAAGCCTTACGGTGCTGTTGGGCAGGTTGAGCCAATTTTGTGCAACATACGCGACGAAAACAGCGTGCGTGCTGCGATGATCGGGGCTGATGCGGTCGTTAATTGCGTCGGCATCCTTGTGAACGAGGGCAAGAACAAGTTTGAGTCGGTTCAGACGGCGGGGGCTGCGAATGTTGCACGCATCGCGGCTGAGCAGGGCGTCGCGAAGCTGGTGCAGATTTCCGCGATCGGTGCGGATGCCGAAAGCGAAAGCGCCTATGCCCGCAGCAAGGCCGCGGGTGAAGCTGCTGTGCTTGAGGCCTATCCGAATGCCGTGATTCTGCGCCCGTCGATTATCTTTGGCAGTGAAGACGGGTTCTTTAACAAATTTGCCGCCATGGCGCGGTTTACGCCCGCTGTACCGATTACCGGTGGCGATACGAAGTTCCAGCCGGTTTATGTCGATGACGTCGCCAAGGTTGCAGCGATGGCGGTAAGCGGGGATGTCGCGCCCGGCATCTATGAACTGGGCGGCTCCGATATCGAGACCTTCCGTGATCTGGTCAAGAAAATGCTCGGCGTGATCAATCGTCGCCGCTTTGTGGCCTCTCTGCCGTTCTGGCTGGCAGGCCTTATGGGGGGCGTGTTCGATCTGGTGCAGACGGTGACGGGGGGGCTGATTGTCAACCGTATCCTGACACGCGATCAGGTAAAGAACCTGCGCGCCGATAATGTCGTTGCCGAGGGTGCCAAGGGGTTTGCCGATCTGGGGATTACGCCAACTGCGATGGATGCGATCCTGCCCGACTACCTATGGCGCTTTCGTCCCGCCGGTCAGTATGATGCGATCAAAGCATCAGCGAAAAACCTGCATAAGTCTTTGTGATTGAGCGCTGTTTGCGCACCCGACCCTAAAACAGAGGCTGCTCAGATTGACCTATATTAATGACGTCCTGCTTGGCGTAATCGAAGGCATCACCGAATTCCTTCCGATTTCCAGCACCGGGCATTTGCTGCTGGCCGAGCATTGGCTCGGCGCGCGTTCGGACACCTACAACATCGTTATTCAGGCTGGTGCGATCTTGGCTGTAACGCTGATCTATTGGCGCCGCATCGTCGAGTTGCTGACCAACTGGCGCGATCCTGACAATCGGGACTATCTGGTGAAGCTGTCGGTGGCATTTCTGATCACCGCCGTGCTGGGCTTGATCGTGAAAAAGCTGGGGTTCGAACTGCCGACGACGATCCAGCCGATTGCCTGGGCCTTGGTGATTGGCGGCTTCTGGATGATCGCCGCCGAGCGGCTGGCCGAGAATCAGCCCGATCGCAGTGTCATTTTATGGCGCGTTGCGATTGCTGTGGGCTTGGCGCAGATCGTGGCGGGGATATTCCCCGGCACCTCGCGCTCTGCCGCGACGATTTTTGCGGCAATGCTGCTTGGCATCTCGAACCGAGGCGCGGCGACGGAATTCGCGTTTCTCGTCGGTATTCCAACGATGTATGCGGCCAGTGGTTATGAATTGCTGAAACAGTTTACGAGTGGCGGCGGTGCTCAAGGTGAAAACTGGACGTCTATGGGTGTTGCCTTTGTCGTCTCAACCGTGACGGCCTTTATCGCCGTAAAGTGGCTTTTGGGGTTCATCCAGACGCATCGCTTTACTGCCTTCGCGATCTACCGCATCCTTTTTGGCGGACTTCTTCTAGGACTCTCTGCGACAGGCCTGTTGGGCTGAGGTGACGAATCAGTCTGCGTAGCGGCAGGCTTGCGTTGATTTTCTTGCACGCCCTGCATTAAGGTAAGTGATACTGACATAAAAACTAAAGAATTTACAGAAAGAGGCGCGTAGAAACCGAATTATTTCGTATTTAAGTCAGCATTACTTACTTTTACTGATCTGCGAAGCAGTGTAGCAAGTCGTACCCACAGTATTCTTAGGGAGACGGCGACATGGCCAAGCAGCCGATGCTCAAGTTCGTGAAAACGGCGAAAGAGATACCTCAAAAGCGTGACGCGGATGTGCGCGCGCATGATTTTGATGAAATCTATCGTGAATTCGCGGCCGAGAAAGCCGCCGAGCAGGCCAGTCGGTGCAGCCAATGTGGCGTACCCTATTGCCAGTCGCATTGCCCGTTGCACAACAACATCCCCGACTGGTTGCGCCTGACCGCTGAGGGCCGCCTGCAAGAGGCCTATGAGCTGAGCCAAGCTACGAACACTTTCCCGGAAATCTGCGGCCGCATCTGCCCGCAAGATCGCCTGTGCGAAGGCAATTGCGTGATTGAACAATCCGGCCACGGCACCGTCACCATCGGCGCGGTCGAGAAATACATCACCGATACCGCCTTTGATATGGGCTGGGTCAAGCCGATCAAGCCGCTGAATGACCGTGCGGAGTCTGTGGCGATTATCGGCGCTGGGCCCGGCGGGCTCTCGGCGGCAGATGTGCTGCGTCGCGCTGGCGTTCAGGTCACCGTCTACGACCGCTATGATCGCGCAGGCGGCTTGCTGACCTATGGCATCCCCGGTTTCAAGCTGGAAAAAGACATCGTCATGCAGCGCGTGAAACAGCTTGAAGAAGGCGGCGTCGAGTTCGTGATGAACTGCAATGTCGGCACGGATATCTCTTTTGATGCGATCCGGGGCAAGCATGACGCCGTTCTGATTGCAGCGGGAGTCTACAAGACGCGCGAGCTGACCGATCCGGGCGCCACTGCTGATGGAATTGTGCGCGCGATTGATTTTCTGACGGTGTCGAACAAGAAAAGCTTTGGCGACGAGGTCCCCGAATTTGAAAACGGCACGTTGAACGCCGAAGGCAAGCGCGTCGTGGTCATCGGCGGTGGCGACACAGCGATGGACTGCGTGCGCACGGCGATCCGTCAGGGCGCAACCTCGGTGAAATGTCTCTATCGTCGCGACCGCGCCAACATGCCCGGCAGCCAGCGCGAAGTGCAAAACGCCGAAGAGGAAGGCGTTGAGTTCGTCTGGCTTGCAGCGCCTGCGGGCTTCTCTGGCAATCCGGTGGCTTCGGTCTCGGTTCAGCAGATGCGTCTGGGTGCGCCCGATGCCTCGGGTCGTCAAAGCCCCGAAAAGATCGAAGGCGGCATCTATGATGAACCAGCCGATCTGGTGATAAAGGCGCTTGGGTTTGAACCCGAGAACCTGCCCGAGCAATGGGATGCGGCCGAACTGGAAACGACCCGCTGGGGTACGGTTAAGGCCGAGTTTGGCACCCATGCGACGTCGATTCCCGGCGTGTACGCGGTGGGCGATATCGTGCGCGGCGCAAGCCTTGTGGTTTGGGCGATCCGCGACGGGCGTGAGGCGGGGACCGAAATCCTGCGCTATCTCGAAAATGTAGCGGCTGTCGCGGCAGAGTGATCGCGCAGCAGCGACATTTCCAAAAGGGCTGACACGACAATGAACACGGGTGCAATTATATGGGCAATCTGTGGGGGGCTATTGGCCGCCCTGCCTGCGCATGCAGCCAATTTCATCCCGCCTAAAGGCTGCGAAGTTTATATGACCGCGCAGCTTCATAACTGTCAGGTTGCCAATTTTTACACCTGTTCGGCGGATGATGCGGGTGATCAATGGGTGTCATATGCCGATGGAGAGGGCGCCTATTTTCTCAGTCACATTGATCGCGAAACGCGCTGGATAGAGGCCTATTCGTTGGAAACCGGCGAGATTGATCTGCTTGATCAGGCCGCTTCGAAAGACAACGCGTCGTTTAGCGATTTGTTGGCCTCGGGGCGCGATGACTACGATTTCATCACGCATAACAATTTCGCGCAAACTCTGCGCTATGTGGGGGCTGATACGCTAACGGGCGAAAGCGTCACGATTGATGGCGTGCCGCTGGAAAAATGCAGTTTTAATCTTAGCGCATATGATGCGCAGGGCCAAAAGCTGTCCACCCGCCAAGGCGTGCAATATATCAGTCGGAAACACAGGATTTTTCTAAGCGGGCCGGAAAGTTACGAAAACGCCTCGGGTGAAAAACAGTCTTTTGACGACAGCCCCGCGCGGTTTGATTTTCCCGGCGATCCGGGTTTTTCCACCGAAACGCCCGAATATGACTGCGATATGATGATGACGGGGATTTCCCCTGCGGGCAGGCGCGGATGAGCGCCGTCCAAACCTTGCCGAGCGCTGCCAAACTTTGGTGCGCCGATCTAGAAGACACAGGTTTAACGCTTTCTCCGAAGGAGGCCGGACATGACGAAATATGATGAATCCTGGGTTGCAGCCCAAGAAGCCAAACGCCAGTGGATGCATGAAAATTCGCTGTGGAAAGAAGACGACGAAAAGGCCTCTTGTGGTGTTGGTCTTGTGGTCGCCATCGACGGCAAACCTTCACGTAAGGTCGTTGAAAACGGCATCGACGCGCTCAAGGCGATCTGGCATCGCGGCGCTGTGGATGCTGATGGAAAGACCGGCGATGGTGCTGGCATCCATGTGCAAATCCCCGCCCCGTTCTTTTACGACCAGATCCGCCGTACGGGCCATGAGCCCGACATGGAGAAAATGGTCGCTGTCGGGCAGGTCTTTTTGCCGCGTACCGATTTCGGCGCGCAGGAGCGCTGCCGCACGATCGTCGAATCCGAAGTTCTGCGGATGGGCCATTACATCTACGGCTGGCGCCACGTTCCGGTGAACACGGCTGTGCTGGGGGAAAAGGCGAACTCGACGCGCCCCGAGATTGAGCAAATCCTGATCCGCAACGACAAGGATATCGACCAAGAACAGTTCGAGCGCGAGCTGTACATCATCCGTCGCCGTATCGAGAAAGCCGCCGTGGCAGCGCAAATCGCCGGGCTTTATATCTGCTCGCTGTCCTGCCGCTCGATCATCTACAAGGGTATGATGCTGGCCGAGCAGGTCGCCGAATTCTATCCCGATCTGAAAGACGAGCGCTTTGAATCGGCTTTTGCGATCTATCACCAGCGCTATTCCACCAACACCTTCCCGCAATGGTGGCTGGCGCAGCCCTTCCGGATGCTGGCCCATAACGGTGAGATCAACACCATCAAAGGCAACATCAACTGGATGAAGAGCCATGAGATCCGCATGGCCTCGACCGCCTTTGGCGAGAGTGCCGAGGATATCAAGCCGATCATCCCCGCCGGGGCTTCGGATTCCGGTGCGCTGGATGCGGTGTTTGAACTGATGGTACGTTCGGGTCGCACCGCGCCGATGGTGAAAACCATGCTGGTGCCCGAGCCGTGGTCAAACGACGAAACCATGCCGCAGGCATTGCAGGACATGTATGCCTATTCCAACGCTGTGATTGAGCCGTGGGACGGTCCGGCCGCTTTGGC
The DNA here is from genome assembly GCA_016937195.1 of Paracoccaceae bacterium. Taxonomy (GTDB): domain Bacteria; phylum Pseudomonadota; class Alphaproteobacteria; order Rhodobacterales; family Rhodobacteraceae; genus Thioclava. Next base: position 5,667 of record JAFGWK010000016.1, read on the forward strand.
GATGACCGATGGACGCTGGGTTTGCGGCGGTTTGGATCGCAACGGCTTGCGCCCGCTGCGCTATGTGATCACCGGCGATGGTGTGCTGATCGCAGGTTCTGAGGCCGGGATGGTGCCGATTGACGAGTCGATGGTTGTCGAAAAAGGCGCGCTTGGTCCTGGTCAGATGATTGCGGTCGATATGGCCAATGGCAAACTCTATCACGATGCGGAACTGAAAGATAAATTGGCCCATGCGCAGCCCTTCTCGGAATGGGTCAGCAAGGTTACAGATCTGAACGAACAGCTGCGCGACGTGCCCGAGGCCCCGAAATTCGAGGGTGCTGAGCTGCGCAAACGCCAGATTGCGGCGGGTTTCTCGGTTGAGGAGATCGAGCAAATCCTCGCGCCGATGGCTGAGGATGGCAAAGAGGCGATTGCCTCGATGGGCGACGACACGCCTCCGGCGGTTCTATCCAAGCAATACCGCCCGCTAAGCCACTTCTTCCGCCAGAACTTTAGCCAAGTTACCAATCCGCCGATTGATAGCTTGCGCGAAAGCCGGGTGATGAGCCTGAAGACGCGCTTTGGCAACCTCAAGAACGTGCTTGATGAGGACAGCTCGCAAACCGAGATCTGGCTACTCGACAGCCCGTTCCTCGCCAATTCCGAATTCGACGCGATGCTGGATCAGTTCGGCGAACAGGTCACGGTGATCGACTGCACCTTTGCGGCGGGCGGAAATCAGGAGACTCTGCAAGAGGGGCTGACGCGGATTCGAAATGAGGCCGAGGATGCCGTGCGTTCAGGCGCGCTACATCTGGTGCTGACCGATGAAAACCAAGACCCCGATAATGTCGCCATGCCGATGATTTTGGCGACCTCGGCGGTTCATAGCGGGCTGACAAAGAAGGGCCTGCGCACGTTCTGTTCGATCAACGTGCGCGCCGCCGAATGTATCGATCCGCATTATTTCGCGGTGTTGATCGGGTCTGGTGCGACCACGGTGAACGCCTATCTGGCTGAAGATACGATTGCGGACCGCATCACGCGTGGGCTGATCGAGGGCTCGCTTGTCGATGCAATGCGCCGGTATCGTGATGCGATTAATTCAGGCCTCCTTAAGATCATGTCGAAGATGGGCATTTCGGTACTGTCCTCATATCGCGGCGGTCTGAATTTTGAGGCGGTCGGCCTAAGCCGTGCGATGGTTGCGGAATATTTCCCCGGCATGCATTCGCGCATTTCCGGCATCGGTTTGCACGGAATTCAGCACAAGCTGGAAGAAGTCCATGCGAAGGGCTGGAAAGGTGGGCAGGACGTGCTGCCCATCGGCGGGCTTTATAAGGCGCGCCGCACCGGTGAAACCCATGCTTGGGGCGCGCAGACGATGCATATGCTGCAAACGGCGTGCAATCGGGCTAGCTATGATCTGTGGAAGCAATATTCCGCGATGATGCGGGCCAATCCGCCGATCCATATCCGCGATATGCTGGATATCAAATCGCTGGGTAAACCGGTGCCGATCGAAGAGGTGGAAAGCATCACTTCGATCCGCAAGCGGTTCGTGACGCCGGGCATGTCGCTGGGGGCGCTTTCGCCCGAGGCCCATAAGTTGCTCAACGTTGCAATGAACCGGATCGGTGCAAAGTCTGATAGCGGTGAGGGTGGCGAAGATCCGGCGCATTTCGTGCCCGAACCCAATGGTGACAACCCGTCGGCGAAGATCAAGCAGGTGGCATCTGGCCGTTTCGGCGTGACCGCCGAATATCTCAACCACTGCGAGGAACTCGAGATCAAGGTCGCCCAGGGTGCCAAGCCCGGCGAGGGTGGCCAGCTTCCGGGGATGAAGGTCACTGACCTGATCGCGCGGCTGCGCCACTCAACCAAGGGCGTGACTCTGATCAGCCCGCCGCCGCACCACGATATCTACTCGATCGAAGACCTTGCGCAGCTGATCTACGATCTCAAGCAGATCAACCCGCGCTGCAAGGTGACGGTCAAGCTGGTGGCGTCTTCGGGCGTTGGCACGATTGCGGCTGGCGTGGCCAAGGCCAAGGCCGATGTGATCCTGATTTCGGGGCATAATGGTGGTACGGGGGCCTCGCCTGCGACCTCGATTAAATATGCCGGTCTGCCGTGGGAGATGGGCCTGACCGAGGCGCATCAGGTGCTTGCGATGAACAATCTGCGCGAGCGCGTGACCCTGCGCACCGATGGCGGATTGCGCACGGGCCGCGATATCGTGATGGCGGCGATGATGGGCGCCGAGGAATACGGCATTGGCACCGCGGCGCTGATCGCGTTGGGCTGCATCATGGTGCGTCAGTGCCAGTCCAACACCTGTCCCGTGGGTGTATGTACGCAAGACCCGGAACTGCGCGCCAAGTTCACTGGCTCGGCGGATAAAGTCGTGAACCTCATCACCTTCTATGCGCAAGAAGTGCGCGAGCTGCTGGCCTCGATTGGCGCGCGCAGTTTGGATGAGGTGATCGGGCGCGCTGATTTGCTCACGCAGGTCAGCCGTGGCTCGGCGCATCTTGATGATCTTGACCTGAACCCGTTGCTGATTACCGTCGATGGCTGGGACAAGATCGTTTACGACCGCTCCAAGCCGCGCAACTGGGTGCCCGATACGCTGGACGCCGAGATTATCCGCGACGGTGCGCGCTTCTTCGAAGAGGGCGAGAAGATGCAGCTGTCCTATGCGGTACGCAACACGCTGCGCACCATCGGCACGCGCGCCTCCAGCCATATCGTCAAGAATTTCGGGATGCGCAATGCGCTGCAGCCCGACCATTTGACGGTCAAGCTGACCGGATCGTGTGGTCAGTCGCTTGGCGCGTTCGCGGCACCGGGCCTTAAGATCGAGGTGTCGGGTGATGCCAATGACTATGTCGGCAAGGGCCTGTCGGGGGGGACGATTGTTGTGCGCCCGCCGATGACGAGCCCGCTGGTCGCTTCCGAGAACACGATCATCGGTAACACGGTGCTCTATGGTGCGACCGACGGGTATCTGTTTGCTGCAGGGCGCGCGGGCGAACGATTTGGCGTGCGCAACTCGGGGGCCAAGGTGGTGATTGAGGGCTGCGGCTCGAACGGTTGTGAATACATGACCGGCGGGATTGCGGTGATCCTCGGGTCCATCGGGCCGAATTTCGGCGCGGGGATGACGGGCGGTATGGCCTATCTCTATGACCCTGATGGCGCAGCCGAGGATCTGATGAACCTCGAAAGCCTTGTCACCTGCGGTTTGGGTCACCCGCATTGGGAAGCCCAACTCAAAGGCCTGATAGAGCGTCACGCAGCCGAAACCGGTTCGCGCAAAGCAGCCGATATCTTGCAACATTGGGAGAGTGAAAAGGCCAACTTCCTGCAGGTCTGCCCGAAAGAGATGCTTGTTCACCTGTCGCATCCGCTCTCGGACGAACCCCAAGCCGTTCCGGCGGAATAAGGGAACTCTTACATCATCAAGACGTTTTGAAAGGGCGGGACTAGGGTCTCGCCCTTTTATATCTGTCTGGAGGTTGCCCGATGTCCGAGTTGCTTGTGATTGCCCGTGAAACCGAAGAGGCGGCGCTTGAGTTGCGCGACACACTGCAAAATTTGCATAAACAGGGTCTATTTCGTGCCGAAGATATCGTTGTTGTGACGCGCGAAAACGATGGGGCCGTGCGTTTGCATCAAATGAGAAACACCACCGCGATGGGGGCGTTTGGCGGTGCGGTTTGGGGCGGTTTGCTGGGGCTGGTGTTTATGTCTCCAGTGATCGGGGCCGCGATTGGCGCAGGCACCGGGGCGGTTGCCGGGCATGCCACCGATCTGGGGATCAACGACGACTTCATGCGCGATGCGGGGACCAACCTGCCCAAAGGTGGCGCCGCGGTATTCATGCTGATCCCCAAGGCGGGTGCCAAACCGCTGATGGCGCAGCTTGAAGCACTAGGGCACACCGACGCCAATGTTATACGCGCAGATCTGCATCCCGATTTCCGTGATCGCCTTGCTGCGACGCTGGCCGCCGGTGGTGCTA
>JAFGWK010000173.1 GCA_016937195.1 Paracoccaceae bacterium
GCGGGGTCGTGGCTGGCGACGATCAAGGTCACGCCCTGCGCGCGCAGCCCGACCAGCCCGGCAATGACTTTGGCGGCGGTGTCTGGGTCCAGATCGGCGGTGGGCTCATCGGCCAACAGCAAGGGGCGATGGGCGAAATGGGCGCGCGCGATCAGCAAACGGCGCGCTTCGCCGCCTGAAACACCACCGCCCATATCGCCAAGCCGCGTCTCTAGCCCCTCGGGTAGCGATGCCACGATCTCACCAGCCGCCGCCGCATTCAGCGCCGCGTCGATATCGCCCTCTTGGCCTAGCGTGATCAGCTTGCGCAGGGTCATATCGGCAAAGCGCGGGGTTTGTGGAATCCAGCCCAATGCGGCGCGCCAATCATCGGCGCTGGCATCGTCCAGTCGTGTGTCGCCAAGCGTGATTTCACCGGCTTCGGGCACGATCAGCCCTGCCAGCGTGGTCAAAAGCGTGGTTTTTCCTGCCCCTGAAGCGCCAGTGATCGCCACCGCCTCACCGGGTTCAATCGTGCCATCGGGCATCTCGATGGGCGCGGCCCCTTGGGCGGGGCGGATCTGCAAACCAGACCAGCGCAGCGTGGCGCTGGCCAAGGGCTGTCCAGCGCCACCCTCACCCAACATTTTGCTGGCTTTGGCTATCTCGGTCTCGGCGCTGTCCAACTCGCCCGCTACGGCCAATGCGGCGGCGCGGTCATGCCAAGCAGCTGCCAAGTCGCGCAACGGTTGGAAAAATTCGGGCGCGATCATCAGCAGGAAAATCCCGGTCGCCGGAGTCATCTGGACGCCCCATGTGCCAAATTGCATCCAGCCAATCAGGGAAAACCCGACATAAACGGCGACCATCGCCACCCCGATCGCAGCGAACAGTTCCAGTACGGTAGAGGATAAGAACGCCACGCGCAGCACCGCCATCGTGCGGCTGCGCAAGTCTTCGGTCTTGACCTCCAGATCGGCCCGCGAGCGTCCCTCGGCCCCCAAAAGCCGCAGATCGGTGATTGCGGCGATCCGGTCGATCAGCAGCTTGTTGAGCGCGCCGATCTCGACCATCTGACGTTCCGAAGCATCCTGCGCGGCCATCCCGACCAACGCCATGAACAGTGGAATCAACGGCCCCGCGAGCAGAAATATCGCCGCCGCGGCCCAGCTTTGGGTCATCACGATTATGATAAAGGCAAGCGGGACGACGCGTGCGCGAATGAAGGTGGGTTGATAGCGCGTCGCCCAAGGGCCAAGCGCTGCCAGCTTTTCGGCCATCAGCGAAGCGGTCTGCGAGGGCGAAAGCGCTGCCGCCCCGGTCGCTTGGCGCACGGCGTGGCCTATCAGCCGTTTGCGGGCTTCCGTCAGGATTGCTTCGGCGGCATCCGCGCTTAGCTTTAGCGCCATCCAGTCCAACACGATGCGCACCAGCGCGAGGACGATGAACCCAGCTGCGCCCATCAGCGGCGAAAGCGGGGGGGAGACGCCTGGTGACACCAGATCCCCAAGCACAAGCCCGACAAGGGCTGCTTGCGCGGGCCAGATCAGCGCGGCAAGCACCGACAGCCAACCCGCGGTTTTCAGGCGGCGCGCCTGCGGGGCGGCCACGCGCGAAAGAATTTGCTTTGGCGTCTGTGGGATGGTTTCCGTCATATCATGTCCTGCGCTTGCTCCGCCAGATAACGGGCTGCAGGGGGCGGGGCAATGGCCCTGCGACAATCAGCGCAAGACCGTCAGGCAATAAAAAACCGCCCGGACACGAGGCCCGAGCGGTGTTTTCGAGGGTTACCAGTCTCGAAAACGATGCACTCTTGGAGGACTATTAGCAAGGTGCGATATACTCTCGCCCGTAGGCATCACGATATCGACACTGCCCGGGTTGGTTCGCTTGCCCGATGAGGGCTCCGGCGACGCCGCCAGCAGCGGCACCAAGGGCTGCACCCTTAATACGGTCGCCGTCCTTCGACACAGCAGCCCCCAAAACGGCCCCGGCCACTGCGCCCGTCGCGGCTGATTGATTTTGAGAGGTCGCCTGACAAGCCGTAAGGCCCATCACAAGCGGTAGAACGACAAGGATCTTCTTCATGCGAATACATCTCCCTATATTTCACGCGTCGAACTATAACGCCTTTTTGAGCAAAGAAGTTCCCAAATATTTTCCGTTGCTTTCGGATGCACAGCATCTCGCGGACTTGACAGGCGGGAAGATAGTTGCGTCAAGCACATCTGACACGAAATGCCAGTAAGGAAGCTTTGCCAATGACCTCCAATCCCGGGCGTGTGACGCTGATCGGTGCGCTGGTTACATTTGCGCTGTTTGCGACGGTGCTGATGATGATGCGCCCGCTGATGGCAATCGACGAGACGCGCTACCTGACGGTCGCGTGGGAGATGTGGCAAGGCGGATCAAAATTCGTGCCCCATCTCAATGGCGAGATTTATTCGCATAAGCCGCCGCTGCTGTTCTGGCTGGTCAATCTGGCATGGACGGCGTTTGGGCAAAGCGAATGGGCGGCGCGGTTGGTGGCGCCCGCTTTCGGGTTGCTGTCAGTCTATCTGGTTGGGCGTCTGGCGCGCGCGATTTGGCCTGATGCGCCCGAGCGCGGTGGCTTGGCGGCGCTGATCTTGGCGACCTCCGGGCTGTTTCTGCTTTATGGCTCGACCACGATGTTTGACACGATGCTAACTGCGGCAACGCTGATGGGCATGCTCTCGATCTGGTCATTGCAGCGCGGATTGCGGCTTGGGCCGGTGATCGGGCTGGGCGTTGCGCTGGCGCTTGGAGTGCTGGCCAAGGGGCCGGTGATCTTGGTGCA
>JAFGWK010000174.1 GCA_016937195.1 Paracoccaceae bacterium
CCATGAAGGGCGCGTTACCAGCTATCGCGTGACGCAGGCGGGACGTGCAGTTCTCAAGCGGTTACTCGAACAAGATCAACCCGTTGGCGATGAAAGCGATGATGGTGTGCAGCCCTTTGGTGCGGAACATAGCGACTTTGATACGCGCGAAACTGTTGCGCCCGATGGCCAGCGTCGCCGGATGCGGGTCAACCTGGCCGAAAGCCCTTTGGGGGTCTTGGCGCGGCGGCGTGACAAGGATGGCGCGCCGTTCCTAAGCGCCGAGTTGGTGGCCGCCGGAGAGCAGCTACGCGAGGATTTCGAGCTGGCGCAGATGGGGCCGCGCGTGGGGCAGAACTGGGAACGCTTTCTGACCGGTGGCGGCGGGCGCAGCCAGTATCGCCCCGATTTGACGCAGGGCGGCGGCGGCTCTGAACGCGCGCGCGAACGCGTTGCCCTTGCGTTGCGTGATCTTGGGCCGGGTTTAGGTGACATGGCTTTGCGCTGCTGCTGTTTCCTTGAGGGGTTGGAGACGGCGGAAAAGCGGCTGGGCTGGTCGGCGCGCTCGGGTAAAATCGTTCTGCGCATCGCTTTACAGCGCCTCAAGCAGCATTATGACGAGGCCTATGGCGGCGCGAGTCCGATGATTGGGTAGGGCGAAAGTGGGGCTCTGCCCCTCTTTGCTGCGCAAATTCACCCCGGGATATTTAGATCAAGAGGAAGCAAAGCCGTTAAGATCTTCCTCTTGACAAAAATATCCCGCGGGGGTCCGGGGGCGCGAAGCCCCCGGCGCTCGTCATTTGGCGATACGATCCAGAATTCGCGCCCAAGACCGGATGCCTTTGTGGAAGCTGTTCACATCGTATTTTTCATTAGGCGAATGGATCGCGTCATCATCATTGGCGAAGCCGATCAACATTGCATCCATCCCGAGGATCGATTTGAAGTAATAAGCGATCGGGATCGATCCCCCCATGCCGGTGATCACGGCCTCGCGATCCCATTCATCCGACAATGCCTGACGGGCCTGTTCGAATTCTGGGCGGTCGGTGTTCATCACCGCAGCCGGGGCACCATCAAGATCATTATCCCATGTGATCTTGGCGTCGATGGGCAGGCGGGCCTCGACATGGGCGCGCAGCGCTTTGCGCACATGATCGGGGTCCATATCGCCCACAAGGCGGCAGGTAATCTTGCAATGCGCCTCTGCCGGAATCACGGTTTTCGAGCCCGCGCCCTGATAGCCGCCCCAAAGCCCGTTGATTTCCAAGGTGGGACGCGCCCATTGCTGTTCCAGCGCGGAATAGCCCGCCTCGCCATGCGCCTTGGTCATGCCGACGCTGGACAAATACTCATGCTCGTCAAAGCCGCAGGTTTTCCACGCGCCTAGCTGCTCGGGCGAGACCTCGTGAACGCCCTCGTAAAACCCGTCGACCGCGACGCGGCCTTGATCATCATGAAAACTGGCGACGATCTTGGAAATTTCGCGCAACGGATTTAGGGCGGGGCCGCCGTAATGGCCCGAATGCAAATCGATGCGCGGCCCGCGCAGGGTAAACTCATCCTTGAGCATCCCGCGCAACTGGCCAGCAATCGAGGGCACCCCGGGCGAAACCATCGAGGTATCGCAAATCAGCGCCAGATCGCAGGTCAACTCTTCGGCATTCTCTTTCATGAACGGGATCAGCGAGGGCGAACCTGATTCCTCTTCGCCCTCCAAAAAGATCGTCAGATTGCCGGGCAGGGTGCCATTCACCGCCTTATAGGCACGACAGGCTTCGATGAAGGTCATCAACTGACCCTTGTCATCAGAGGCCCCGCGTCCACGGATCACGCGCCCCTTGGGGGTGTCTTGAATCTCGGGCTCGAACGGGGGGGTATCCCACAACTCCAGCGGGTCGACGGGCTGCACGTCATAATGGCCATAAAACAGCAGGCGCGGGCCCTCGCCCCGGTGATGGGCCACCACCATCGGATGGCCGGGCGTGGGGCGAAGCTCTGCCTCAAAGCCAAGCGAATTCAATTCCTTGACCATCCATTCAGCGGCGTCTTTGGTTTCGGATTTATACGCCGGATCGGTGGAGATAGAGCGGATACGCAGCAGCTCAAACAGCCGCGTCATTGCCTCTTCCAGACCGGAATCGATTTCGGTTAGCACGTCGTTCAGACCCATTCGGACCTCCTTTGTTTGGCCATAGCGTAAGGCGCCACGCGGCACTGTCCAGAGCGGCTGACGCGAGGGCGTGACAAATTGTGAAAAATGAATGTTTGCTTTTCGCGCATCTTTTAGACATTTTTGCCCCTCGGGAGAGGAATTTGACATCGGTCAAAGTAACGCTTGATTAGCCCGACTAGGGCTAACCCCAGCGAACGGAATAGCAAGGGATGCGCAAGATGGATTATGACAAGGGGCTCGATCAGGCGATTGGCAAGCTGCACGCCGAGGGTCGCTACCGCGTCTTTATCGATATCGAGCGGGAGAAGGGGGCTTTTCCAAAGGCGGTCTGGACCAAGGAAGACGGCACCCAGAAAGATATCACCATCTGGTGTGGCAACGACTACCTTGGCATGGGGCAAAACCCTGTCGTGCTGGACGCGATGCACGAGGCGCTGGACGCCACGGGCGCTGGTTCTGGCGGCACGCGCAACATTTCGGGCACCACGGTCTATCATAACCGTCTGGAAGCCGAGATTGCCGATCTTCACCAGAAAGAGGCCGCGTTGGTGTTTTCCTCGGCCTATATCGCCAATGACGCGACACTCTCGACCCTGCCCAAGCTGTTTCCGGGGCTGATCATCTACTCCGATGAACTCAACCACGCCTCGATGATCGAGGGGATCAAGCGCAATGGTGGTTCCAAGCGGATCTTCCGCCACAATGACGTGGCCCATCTGCGCGAATTGCTGGCGGCTGATGACCCGGCTGCGCCCAAACTGATCGCGTTTGAGTCGGTCTACTCGATGGATGGTGATTTCGGCCCGATTTCCGAAATTTGCGATCTGGCTGAAGAATTCAACGCGCTGACCTATCTCGATGAGGTCCATGCCGTGGGTATGTATGGCCCGCGCGGGGCCGGCATTGCCGAGCAACTGGGCGAGATGGATCGCATCGATATTTTCAACGGTACGCTGGGCAAAGCCTTTGGCGTGTTTGGCGGTTATATCGCTGCGAGCGCCAAGATGGTGGATGCGGTGCGCTCCTATGCGCCGGGGTTTATTTTCACCACTTCGATCCCACCGGCGATTGCCGCCGGGGCGGCGGCCTCGATTGCGTTCCTCAAGACGGCAGCGGGGCAAGAGCTACGTGATCAGCAGCAGTTGCACGCAAAAGTGCTGAAAATGCGCCTGAAGGCGATGGGGATGCCGATCATTGATCATGGCAGCCATATCGTGCCGGTGATTATTGGGGATGCCAAGCACACCAAGGCGCTATCGGACATGTTGCTCGAGGAATTCGGCGTCTATGTGCAACCGATCAACTTCCCCACAGTGCCCCGAGGGACGGAGCGTTTGCGCTTTACCCCCTCGCCGGTACACGACCTTGGGATGATTGATGGGTTGGTCAAGGGGATTGATCAGCTTTGGTCTCGTTGTGAGCTAAATCGCGCCGAAGCATCAGCTTAACCGATTTCTGCGGGTGCGCGGCTCTCTTGCTTGTGATAAGTCTTTCTTAATCGAAGTGGCTATATGCCGCGAATCGAGACAGGCTAAACGGGCAAAAAATTGGGGCAGGGACAAGCGGCATGATCGGGCGGAGGGCTAAACCTTCGACGCAGGACGACGCTAAGCCGAAGGGCTTTGACGATTTCGAACTGCGCCTAGGCGACGTGATGCGGGGCGAGCGTGCAACGCTGGCCAAGTCGTTACTGGATGTTCAGCGCGAGCTGCGTATCAAAGCTGCCTATATTGCCGCCATCGAGAGTTGCGATATCGAGGCGTTCGATACGCCCTCGTTCATCGCAGGCTATGTGCGCTCTTACGCGCGCTATCTTGGCCTTGATCCCGAATGGGCGTTCCAGCGGTTCTCGAAAGAATCCGGCTATGAGCCGATTCATGGAATGGCTGCGGCGGCCTCTGGCCCCAAGCCGCAGCGCCATCCAACCGATGTTGCGCATGCACTGGCCAATCCCAACGCTACCTTCATTCCCAAGAAAAAGGCCTTTTGGGCCCATGTCGAGCCGCGCGCTGTTGGCTCGCTCTTGGTGTTGGCGCTGATCGCGGGGGGCATTGGCTATGGCGGCTGGACCGTCTTGCAAGAAGTTCAGCGCGTGCAGTTGTCTCCGGTCGATCAGGCCCCTGGTGTTGTGGCCGATCTCGACCCGCTTGATTCGGTGACGCAGGGCACGCAGTTGGCGCAGACCGACACATTGCCGGATACGCCCCAGCCCGAGGCTACCGATCGTATCTATCGCCCCGCTGCGCTGGATGCGCCGGTGCTGATTTCGCGCGATGGGCCGATTGCCTCGATTGATCCGAACGCGACGAACAGCTTGTTGCGTCAAGCTGCGGGGGCGATTGCGCCCGATCTGACGCCGAATTTCTCGGGGAGTGCGCCCACTCAACTGGCCAGCGCAACGGGCGGTGAGAATAGTATTCAATCGGCTGTCGCCAAAGCGCTTGGCGCGGATGCGCCGCAAGTGGTGGTGATGGCTGTGCGCCCGTCTTGGGTGCGCATCAAATCCGCCGATGGCGCGACGATCTTTGAAAAGGTCATGGATGCGGGCGAGCGTTTCACGCTGCCCAAGCTTGCCGAAGCCCCGACGATGCGCACCGGCGAATCCGGCGCGATTTATTTCGCGGTGAATGGGGTGACGCATGGTCCGGTCGGTAAACGCGGCGAAGTAACCAAGAATATCACCCTCTCGCCCAGCAATCTGGATGACAGCTATCCGGTCGCCGATCTGGGGCAGGATAAGGATCTGGCCAAGATGATTGCGGTGGCCGATGCTGGCCCGATCAATGCCCAGCCCGACGCCACGCAGCCGTAATTAGCCGCTCACAATTGGAGCCCAAGCGTTGCGCCCGCGCAGGGCTTGGCCTATGTCTGGGGCGAAATCCGCAAAGGAGGGGGCGATGTCGCTCAACCCGGTGCGCCCTTGGCGCAATATCTACCGCCGCAAATCCCGTCAGATCATGGTTGGCAACGTGCCCGTTGGGGGCGATGCGCCGATCAGCGTGCAGACGATGACCAACACCGACAGTTCGGACGTGCGCGCGACGCTTGACCAGATCATCCGCGCCGCCGATGTGGGCGCCGATATCGTGCGCGTCTCGACGCCCGATGAATCCAGCACCCGTGCGCTGCGCGAAATTTGCCGCGAAAGCCCGGTGCCAATCGTGGCGGACATTCATTTCCACTACAAACGCGCGATTGAGGCGGCCGAGGCGGGCGCGGCTTGTCTGCGCATCAATCCCGGCAATATCGGCGATGCCAGCCGGGTGCGTGAGGTGGTGAAGGCGGCCAAGGATCACGGCTGTTCAATCCGTATCGGCGTGAACGCGGGCAGCCTGGAAAAGCACCTGCTGGAAAAATATGGCGAGCCATGCCCCGAGGCGATGGTCGAAAGCGGTCTCGATCATATCAAGCTGCTGGAAGATAACGATTTCCACGAGTTCAAAATCTCGGTGAAGGCGTCAGACGTGTTTCTGGCCGCCGCCGCCTATCAAGGCTTGGCCGAGGCGACAGACGCGCCGATTCACCTTGGGATTACCGAGGCGGGCGGGCTGGTCTCTGGCACTGTGAAATCCGCGATTGGTCTGGGCAATCTGCTGTGGATGGGCATTGGCGATACGCTGCGCGTTTCGCTCTCGGCTGATCCGGTCGAAGAGGTCAAAGTCGGATTCGAGATCCTGAAGTCGCTTGGGTTGCGCACCCGTGGCGTGCAGATCATTTCCTGCCCAAGCTGCGCACGTCAGGGCTTTGACGTGATCAAGACCGTCGAGGCGCTGGAGCAACGTCTGGAGCACATCAAGCAACCGATGAGCCTGTCGATCATCGGCTGCGTGGTGAACGGCCCCGGTGAGGCGCTGATGACTGATATCGGCTTTACCGGCGGTGGTGCTGGCTCGGGGATGGTCTATCTCGCGGGCAAGCAAAGCCACAAGCTGTCCAACGACCAGATGATCGAGCATATCGTCGAACTGGTCGAGAAGCGCGCCGCCGAGCTGGATGCAGCGCAAGACGCCGCCGAATAAAACCGCACGAAAAAACCGCAGCCCCTTGGGCCTGCGGTTTCTGATCCAATATTCGGGGGGCTTGGCCCCCCGTTTTCATGTCGCGCTTTACTTGGCGGCTTTGGCTTTACGCTCTTCGGCCACGATCTGCGCCATCGCCGCTTCGGGGGCATAGCCGCGCAGCAGTTGATCGCCGATCACGAATCCGGGCGTGCCCGAAATCGACATGCGCTGCGCGAGTTGGTAATTGGCGCGCAGCACGTCGCTCACAGTCTCTTCGTTCATCCGTTTGAGGATCGCATCGGCGTCGAGCCCCTGATCTTTGGCAAGCTTGCTTAGGCTGTCTACCGTGAGATTGCCGCGCATCGTCATCAGCGCGTTATGCACCTTTTCATAGGCGGCATCGCCATCAAGTTGCTGCACCGCGATAGCAAAGCGCGACCCCAGTTCAGATTGCTGCCCGAGGATCGGGAACTCTTTGATAATAAAGCGGATATTTCCATCATTCTTGAGCAGGTCATTGACCTCGCCGAACGCCTTTTTGCAATAGGTGCATTTATAATCGGTGAATTCCACGATGGTGATGTCGCCATCGGGATTGCCACCGACCCAGCTATGACCATCGTTGAAAATGTCTTTCGCGTTGGTCTGGATCAATTGCGCATCATTATCGGCCTGCTGGGCGCGTTGCTTGGATTCCAGCTCGTTGATCGCCTCGACAAGAACCTGCGGATTGGCCATCAGATAGTCACGCACCGCGTCACCGAACTGGGCTTTTTGCGGCGCGCTCATTTTTGAGAAATCGAAGTCCTGCGCGGGCGCGGCGCTGGCAAGCGCTGCAAAGGCCGTGGCGGCCAGGAGAGTGCGAAGCATCGGGCGTTTCCTTTGTTCGGTGCTATTGCGCGTCAAACTGGCCTTTTGCGCACGCAGGTTCAAGGGTTAGTGACAGCGGCCGGACGTCACACCGCATTGACGGGGCAGGGCGCAGGGCCTAACCCGCCTGCGGTCGGTCACTAAATCGGGAGAATGAACATGCGGCAGTCGAAACGGGGTCAGGTCGAGCCTTTTCTCGCGATGGATGTGATGCGGCTGGCGGCGGAAGCTGAGGCAGGCGGACGCGACATCGTGCATATGGAGGTCGGTCAACCCGCCACCCCCGCGCCTGCCGCGGCGCGCGCCCGTCTGGCGCAGGCGTTGGAACAAGAGGCGATGGGGTATACCGTGGCGCTTGGTCTACCCGAGTTGCGTGCGGGGATCGCAGCACTTTATAAGCGTTGGTATGATGTTGATCTTGATCCTGCGCGTGTGGTGATCACCTCGGGCTCGTCGGGGGCGTTTCTGCTGGCCTTCACAGCGCTGTTTGATGCAGGTGACAAGGTGGGCTTGGGCGCGCCGGGCTATCCCAGCTATCGTCAGATCCTAAAGGGGCTGTCAATTGAGCCCGTCTCGATCCCGACCGAGGCACAAAACCGCTATCAGCCCACGCCCAGCGAAATTCCCGACGATCTTGCCGGGTTGATCGTGGCCTCGCCGGGCAATCCCTCTGGCACGATGCTGGGCGCGGAGGAACTAGAGGCGCTGATGAGCCATTGCGCGGCGCGCGACATCGCCTTTGTGTCTGATGAGATTTATCACGGGTTGCAATATGACGCCCGCGCGGTCTCGGCGCTGGAGATTTCCGACGATGTGTTCGTGATCAACAGTTTCTCGAAATATTTCTCGATGACGGGTTGGCGCGTGGGGTGGATGGTGGTGCCAGAGTCGCATCTGCGCACGATCGAACGCCTCGCCCAGCATATGTTCATCTGCGCGCCCCATGCCTCGCAGATCGCAGCCCTTGGGGCCCTCGAAAGCCTTGACGAGATGGAACAAAACCGCGCTGCCTATGCGCAAAACCGCGCGATGATGCTAGAGGAGCTTCCCAAGATGGGGTTCTCGCGCATCGCACCGCCTGATGGGGCGTTTTACATCTATGCCGATGTGTCCGCGTTGACAGACGATAGCGCCGCTTTCGCCGCCGAGATTTTGGAAAAAGCCGGCGTTGCGATCACGCCGGGGGTGGATTTCGATGCCGAGCGCGGTGCGACCACGATCCGGCTGTCTTACGCGCAAGCGCCTGAACGCATCGCCGAAGGGCTGAAACGTCTGGCGGCATTTATGGCCGCGCGCTGAGGCTTTGCCCCTCGCGCACCGCCTCGTTATAGTGTTGCGCAAAAGAGCGGGACCACAGGCATGATCAGGCACTTCCTTACCCTTCTCGCAGCGCTGCTGGCGTTGGCGGGGCCCGCATGGGCGCAAACGCCTGCGCAGGGGCTGTCGGCGCTGGCGCAGCTAGATCCCGCGCGCTCCAAGATCAGCCAAGGTGGCGGGCAGACCGATATTGCGCTCGGGATCAGTCAGCCGGTGCCCTATCGCGCCTTCCTTCTGGCCAATCCTTACCGGCTTGTGGTCGATTTCCGTGAAGTGAATTTTACTGGCCATGATCCCAAGACACTGCTGGGCAAGGCCAGTACGATCACCGATCTGCGCTGGGGCGCGTTTCGCCCCGGTTGGTCGCGCATGGTGGCCGAATTGTCGCGCCCGATGGTGTTGGTTTCGGCCGAGGAACGCAGCGGTGACAACCCGCAAATCCGGCTTGCGCTGAGCACGGTTCCCGCGGCAGATTTCAAGGCGGAAAAAGGCGCGGCCGATAGCGCCCTTTGGGGCCTACCCCAACCCGCCGAGGTTGCCGCCCCCCATCGCCGTCAAGACGGCTCGCGTCCGCTGAAAATCGTGCTTGATCCGGGCCATGGCGGGATTGATCCGGGGGCCGAGGATGGCGGCTTGCATGAGGCCGACATCGTTTTGGGGTTTGCGCGTCAGTTGCGCGACAAGCTGCGCCGCGCGGGGATGACGGTTGTAATGACGCGCGATCAGGATGTGTTCGTGCCACTGGAGACGCGGGTGACCGTGGCGCGTGCAGCCGGGGCGGATTTGTTCCTTTCGCTGCATGCGGATTCGATTGCCGAGGGGGTCGCGACGGGAGCCACGATTTACCGCTTGGGCGATCACGCCGAGGATGAAGCGACGCGCAAGCTGGTCGCGCGTCATGATCGCGATGATATTCTGGCGGGCGTCGATCTTGAGGGGCAGGGCGATCAGGTCGCGCATATCCTTGTTGATCTGGCACGGCGCGAGACCCAGCCGCGTTCGGTCCGGCTGGCGCAGGTGCTGGCAGGCGCGATCAAGCATGAGGGGTTGAGGATGCACAAGCACCCCGTGCAGGGTGCGAATTTCTCGGTGCTGAAATCCCCCGATATCCCCTCGGTTTTGCTGGAGCTTGGGTTTTTGTCCTCGCCAGCGGATCGCAAGCGCTTGCGCGATCCGGATTGGCGCGCGCGCATGGTGGATGCGATCACGCGCGGGGTGCTAACCTGGGCGAAATCGGATGCCGCTGAGGCAAAACTGTTGCGCCAGTAGCGGGACAAATCGTGACGTGACGCGCGGGCATCCGCGCATCTGGCTAAGATTTGACTGTCACCCCACTTCCCGATTGCGTGATTGCGCATTACTTTGACCGTCACGTAAACGCGATGTATAGGCAGGTCAAACCGGGGCGATCGACGCCCCTTGCGAGGGATATTTCTTGGTCCGTTTCATTCTTAGCTCCATTGGTGGTGTGTTTTCCTGGGTTGTGACCGGGCTGGTTTTTGCCGCCCTCACGGTCGGAGCGATCTTTTGGATCTATTCGCGCGATCTGCCCAGCACCGACCAATTGGCGCAATATCGCCCCAAGACGATCTCGCGCATCTATAATGGCAATGGCCGCTTGATCGACGAATTCGCCGAGCAGCGCCGCTTATTCGTGCCCAGTCAGGATATTCCCGATCTAATGAAGGGCGCGTTTATCTCGGCCGAAGATAAGAATTTCTACTATCACCCCGGTTTTGATCCGCGCGGCATTGCCTCGGCGGTGATTACGGCGGTGAAGACGGGCGGGCGCGATGTGCGCGGGGCGTCGACGATCACGCAACAGGTGACGAAAAACCTGCTGCTGTCGTCAGATCGCAAGATCGAGCGCAAGATCAAGGAATTGATACTGTCCTCGCGCATCGAGCACGTTCTCAGCAAAGATCGCATTCTCGAACTCTATCTCAACGAGATTTATCTGGGTCAAAACTCCTATGGGGTGGCGGCTGCGGCGCAGACCTATTTCGACAAGACCCTTTCGGAACTGACGCCCGGCGAGGCCGCCTATCTGGCCGCTCTGCCCAAAGCGCCCGCGGCGCTGCACCCGGTGCGCGATATGGAAAAGGCCCGTCTACGGCGCAATTATGTGCT
Organism: Paracoccaceae bacterium; assembly: GCA_016937195.1. GTDB lineage: Bacteria > Pseudomonadota > Alphaproteobacteria > Rhodobacterales > Rhodobacteraceae > Thioclava. The sequence goes on from JAFGWK010000174.1 coordinate 10,474, forward strand.
GCGCCGGATGTATGAGGATGGCCGGATCGACAAAGCCATGCTCGATAAAGAGCAGGCCTCGCCGCTCAAGTCTGTGCAAAATGGCGACTACCCGCCGTTTCGCGAGCAACTCCCGCCGCGCGATTACTTCACCGATGAGATCCGTCGCCAGCTGTCCAAAAGCTTCGGTCGTGAAGAGTTTTTCGGCGGTGGTCTGACGATCCGCGCGACCGTGAACCCCGATCTACAGGCACTTGCAGGCAAGGCATTGCAGCGCGCGCTGGAAAGTTATGACCGTGGTCTTGGGGTCTGGCGCGGAACGGGTGCAAAGATCGCGCAAGACAAGCTGGGCGATGAGGCCACTTGGCGCGCCGCTTTGGCCGATGTGCCCACGAATAAAGCCCCGCGTGATGTGGTGGGCTGGTATCCTGCGGTGGTTCTGGGCTTTGAGGGCAACTCGGCGCGCATTGGGATTGAGGGCATCAAGGAAGACGCCGACGGTCACTGGATTCCGCCCGAAGATGTCACTTGGGCGCGCAAACTGAACGGGGATGGCAAGTTGGGGCCGCGCGCAAAGAAGGCGCAGGATCTGCTGGAAACCGGCGATGTCGTCGAAGTGCGCGCGATGACCAAAGACAGCGATGGGTCGTTCATCCGCTGGACCCTGCGCCAGGTGCCCAAGGTCGAGGGCGCATTTATGGCGATGGATGTGAATACCGGGCGCGTTCTGGCGATGCAGGGCGGGTTTTCGTATCAATCCTCGGTGTTTAACCGCGCCACGCAGGCCGAACGTCAGCCGGGCTCGAACTTCAAACCCTTCGTTTACGCCGCCGCGCTTGATAGCGGTTTCAGCCCTGAAACCATCGTGATTGATGCCCCGATCGAGGTGAACACCCCCCAAGGCATGTGGCGTCCGAAAAACGCCTCGAACCGCTATTATGGCCCCACGCCGATGCGCACCGGGCTTGAACATTCGCGTAACCTGATGACGATCCGCATCGCGCAGGAAATCGGCATGGATACGATTGCGGCCTATGCGGAGAAATTCGGCGTTTACGACAATATGCGCCAGTTTCTCGCCAATGCTTTGGGGGCGCAGGAAACGACGATGTTCCGCCTGATCTCGGCCTATGCGATGTTTGCCAATGGCGGCGAGCGGGTGGAACCGACGCTGGTGGACCGCGTGCAAGACCGCTACGGGCGCACGATCTATCGCCACGACACGCGCACCTGCGACACCTGCAATGACCCTAACCTCCCCGAGGGGCGCGGGCCCCATATCACCAGCCATCGCGAGCAGATCATCGACCCGATCACCGCCTATCAGATGATTTCGCTGATGCAGGGTGTGGTCAAACGCGGCTCGGGGACCGGGGTGAACCTACCGGTGCCGGTTGCGGGCAAAACCGGCACCACGAATGACGCCAAGGATGTCTGGTTCACGGGCTTTACCTCTAACATCGTGGCCTCGTGCTACATGGGCTATGACAACCCGCGCTCTTTGGGCAAACACGCCTATGGCGGCACGCTCTGTGTGCCGGTGTTCAACGAGTTCATGAAAGAGGCGGTCAAGGATTTCGGCGGTACCAATTTCAAGGTGCCCCCAGGTGGCACTTGGGCCAAATTCAACCGCTACACGGGCGAGCGGCTGTCCGACAGCGCCACCGGCGACTTCGTGCAGGCCGAATATCTGCGCCCCGGTCAGGATATGTCGGGTCTGGGCGCGCTGGTTGTGGATGGTGGGTTTGGCATGGGCGTGAACCTGCCGCTCTTTGAGCAAGGGCAAACCGATGAGAGCGATCAGACCATCACCACCTCGACCGGCAAAACCAAGGTGATCCCGAAAAAAGCCGATTTCGGCACGCTCAGTGCGGGCGGGCTGTATTAGACGCCGCGCCCCGGGGCTGGCCTTTCATGTCCAAGCCGGATGGCCAAATATAATACCCCTTCTTCCTCTTGATAGAAATATCCCGGGGGAGGCGCGGAACGCGCCGGGGGCAGCGCCCCAAATGCGCGCGCGCAGCGCTTGCGGCCTTGCTCGCGATTTCGTATCACCGCGCCAAGAGTTTCAAAGGATGACCCATGCGCGCCGAGACGCAAAATATTGCCGATGCGATCCGCAAATCCCTGACGCTGCTGGGCCAGCGCATGGATTTGGAAACCACGCCGCACCGACTTGAGGAATTCAATGCGATGATCGAGGACCCCACCTTGTGGGACGATCAGGCGCGTGCGCAAAAACTGATGCGCGACCGCCAGCAATTGCTGGACAAATATGAAACCTACACCCGCATCGCTCAAGAACTGACCGACAATGTCGAGTTGATCGAGATGGGCGAGATGGAGGGCGATGACGAGATCGTCGCCGAGGCCGAAAAATCGCTCCGCGTCCTCAAGGAAGAGGCCGCCAAAAAAGAGCTCGAGGCGCTTTTGGATGGCGAGGCGGATGGCAACGACACTTTCCTCGAAATTCACTCGGGGGCCGGGGGGACGGAAAGCTGCGACTGGGCCTCGATGCTGGCGCGGATGTATGTCCGCTGGGCCGAGAAAAAGGGCTATGAGGTCGAGTTGCAATCGGAAACCGCGGGCGACGAAGCAGGCATCAAATCGGCGACCTATAAAATCACCGGGCCCAATGCCTATGGCTGGCTGAAATCCGAAAGCGGCGTGCATCGTCTGGTACGCATCAGCCCCTATGATTCGGCAGCGCGCCGGCATACCTCGTTCAGCTCGGTCTGGGTTTACCCGGTGGTGGACGACAATATCGAGATCGAGGTCGCACCCAACGATATTCGCATCGACACCTATCGCTCCTCAGGCGCGGGCGGGCAGCACGTCAACACCACAGACTCGGCGGTGCGCATCACCCACATTCCGACCGGCATCGTTGTGACAAGCTCGGAAAAATCGCAGCACCAAAACCGTGATATCGCGATGAAAGCGCTGAAATCGCGCCTCTACCAAATGGAGATGGATCGCCGTAACGCCGCCATCAACGAGGCCCATGAGAATAAGGGCGATGCGGGTTGGGGCAACCAGATCCGCTCGTATGTCTTGCAGCCCTATCAGATGGTGAAAGACCTGCGCACCAATTATGAGACCTCCGATAGTCAGGGGGTGCTGGACGGCGATCTGGACGGGTTCATGGCCGCGACCCTCGCGCTTGGGGTCGAGGGAAAAAGCCGCGCCGACGCGCAGGCAGAGGACTGATCAGATGGCGGCGCGGGTTCATATCACCGGCGCCGCAGGATCGGGCACCTCGGCATTGGGGCGCGCGCTGGCCGAGGCGCTGAACGTGCCTCATCTTGATACCGACAGCTATTTTTGGGCACCTTCCGAGCCACCCTTTACGCAGAAACGCCCTGTCGAGGATCGTCTGGCCCTGATTGCCGCCGATCAGGTGGCGCAAGGGGAAGATGGGGGGTGGGTGTTGTCTGGCTCCTTGGATGGGTGGGGCGAGTTGGCGCTTGGCGGGTTGGATGCGATCATCTTTCTCAGCGCGCCCACTCCGATCCGGCTGGCGCGATTGCGCAAGCGCGAGGCCGAGAAGTTCGGTGCGCGCATTAGGCCGGGCGGCGATATGTATCACAACCACATTGCATTTTTGAAATGGGCGGCGAGCTATGACGAACCGTATTTTTCGGGACGCTCGCTTGCCCGCCACCGCGAATGGTTGGCAGGGCGCTCTGAGCCGGTGATCGAGGTGTCAGGCGCTGAAGATCTGGACGGTCTTGTGGTGCGCTGTTTACAACGCTTGCGATGAAACCAAGCGCCCCCCTCGCGCGTATCCTTTGTAACACAAGGAGCGGCAGGCATGGATTTTAACGGCAAACGGATTTGGATCGTGGGCGCAAGCTCGGGCATCGGGCAGGCTTTGGCGCGCGAATTGGCGCGGCGGGGCGCGCGGCTGGTGCTCTCGGCGCGCTCGGTTGAGCCGCTTGAAACGCTTGCGACGGAACTCGGGCAGGGCGAGGTCGTGCCGGTTGATATCTCGGACCCGGAAAGTCTGGACGACGCGCGCGGTGAGATCTTGGCCAACGGCAAGTTGGACGCGATGATCACGACTGCGGCGTTGTATGATCCTGGCCATGTCGATCAAATCGAGCGCGACAGCGCGCGCAAGCTGGTCGAGGTTAATCTGCTGGGCACTTTGTGGTTTGCCCAAGCCGCCAAGGGATTGCTGCGCGAGGGCGGGCAGTTGGTGATCTTTGGCTCGGTTGCGGGGTATTTCGGTCTACCCAAAGGGCAGCTTTACTCGGCCTCCAAGGCGGCGGTGATCAATCTGGTGGAAAGCCTGCGCGTCGAATACGCGCCCGAGATCGACGTGCGGCTAATCTCGCCGGGGTTTGTGAACACGCGCCTCACGGAAAAGAACGATTTCGATATGCCCTTCGTGATGGAGCCCGACGCAGCCGCGCGCCGCATCGCAGACGGGCTGGCAGGCAGCGCATTTGAGACGCATTTTCCCCGCCGCCTGACCTGGGGGCTTAAGCTGCTGCAACGCCTTCCGTATCGGCTTTCACTTTGGGTGACCGGGCGGATGTGATGCCGCGTCGCAACGTTGAATTCTCTCGACAGATCACGGGTTCGTGACGCAACCTGATGCCACGCGCTTTTGGGAGAGGGCGCGCGTAGTCAGGGAGAGAGAAATGCCAGAAGTGATGTCTCAGCCATCAGAGTTGCCGCAGTTCCGCGATGTCTCGGTGTCCGAAATTCCACAAATCTTGCGCGCAGGTCTGCGCGATTTCATGCGCGCGCCCGCTTTTGGGCTGGCGTTTTCGGGGTTTTACGTTCTGGGCGGGATCATTTTGTGGTTAGTATTTGCTGCAGAAGGACAGGAGTGGTGGCTGATCCCGTTCGCACTGGGGTTTCCGCTGCTTGCGCCTTTTGCCGCAATCGGGCTGTATGAGGTCAGCCGCCGGATCGAAGCGGGCGAGCCGCTGATCTGGGGCGAGGTGATCTCGTGTTGCGTCTCGCAGAAGGATCGCCAAATCCCGTCAATGGCGATGCTGATCCTGATGATGTTCATGTTTTGGGTGTTCGTGGCACATACGACGTTCGCGCTGTTCATGGGGCTATCGGCCTTTACCAATGTCAGCTCTTCGCCCGAGATTCTGTTTTCGGGACAGGGGCTGGTGATGTTGGCGGTTGGCTCGACGATCGGGGCTGGCTTTGCGCTGGTGCTCTTTTCCTTCACCGTGATCGGTTTGCCGCTATTGATGGAGCGCGAGGTCGACATCATCACCGCGATCCTGACCTCGATGCGCGCTGTCGCGGCAAATCCGGTCTCGATGGGGGTCTGGGGCGTTGTGATCGCGGGCAGTCTGTTCATCGGCATGATCCCGATGTTTCTGGGGCTGCTGATCGTGTTGCCAGTGCTGGGTCATGCGAGCTGGCACATGTATCGCCACCTCACCAGCTGATCAAAATGCGTTCGAAAATGACAAAGGGCAGCCCGAGAGCTGCCCTTTTTGCGTTCCCTGAAAAGGGGGCGCTTATTTCGTTTCTGGCGCTGCGGGCGCGGCAGCAGCCTCCGTGCGCGGCGGGGCCAGCTTGGGCGTGCCCTGACCCGTTTGCAGCGGGTCGTCCTGACGCTGAACCGAGCCTTCGAAATGCGCACCGCTTTCGATTGCGATGGTCTTGTGGATGATGTCGCCTTCGACCCGAGCGGTCGAGGTCAGGCGCACTTTCAGACCGCGTACGCGGCCCACCACACGGCCATTGACGACAACATCATCGGCAATGATTTCGCCCTTGATCGTGGCCGTTTCGCCCACGGTCAGCAGGTGGGCGCGGATGTCACCTTCGACCACACCCTCGATCTGGATGTCGCCGCTGGTTTTCAGATTGCCTGTGATGGTCAGGTCCGACGACAGCACCGAGGGCGAGGGTTTCACGCGCGGCGATGTTGAGGGGGCAAACTCGCCTGAAGCAGGGCGCGAGGGCGGCTGCGGAGCGCTACCGGTCGCGGCGTGTTTGTCAGTGTCAGTACCCGGCTTGGTTCCGGGCTCGTGGATTTTGCTTTTAGAAAACATTCTTGCCAGCCTTGATGAAGGTCATCGGATTGATTGCTTTGCCACTGATCCGAATTTCATAGTGAAGATGGGGTCCAGTGGAGTGTCCGGTAGATCCCATATCAGCTATCTGCTCGCCTTGCGACACCTTTTGACCGCGCTTCACAAGGATTTTGGACAGGTGACCATAGCGAGTCGTGATACCGAACTCATGGCGGATCTTGATAAGGTTGCCATATCCGCGCTCCCACTCGGCTGCGATCACAACTCCGTCAGCGGGGGCATAGATAGGTGTACCGGTCGGGGCGGCCATATCGACGCCCTCGTGCATTTTGCCCCAGCGCCAGCCAAAGGGCGAGGAAAAGCGGAAATGCGCCTTGACCGGCATCGCGAAGGGCAGCTTGTCGACGGCGATGCGATACATGTTCATATCATCAAGCTTGCGCAGGATATCCTCGGCGCGCGCGGTATCGCCACCCAGATCTGCCGTGCCTTTGGTGGAGAGCGAGATCGTGGTTAGCGGGCCTCCGGTGCCCGAATAGCCCTTTTTGATCTGCGCAAGCACATGATTTGGATCCATGCCTGCTTGCTTGAACACCTTATCAAGCGGTGCCATCGAGATTTTCACGGCCCCTTCCAAGGTGGTGAAAATCTCGTCGTTGCGCTCTTCCATCAGGCGTTTTTGCAGCGCGATGCGGTCTACGGCAAGCTGCGCGGTTTTGGCGTCGGCATTTGCGCTGTCGCGTTCCTGCGCGGTCTGGCCCAAGGCGGCACTCAGGAAATCGACCGTCTTGGCCATATCCTGCGCGCGTGCGGCCTGCGTGGCACCGCCTTTGGCGCCCGTACCTTCAGCCTTGGCCAGCTTGGCGCGCGCATCGTCGCGCTCATCCATCGTGCGGCGCAGTGTGGATTGGATGACGCCGATCCCGGTTTCCAGCTCGCGCTTGCGCTCCTCAGATGAGAGCAGCGCCGATTGCATTTTCGACACCTGTGTCATGGCCGTTTGGAAACGATCCTGCGCGGCAAGCGCCTCTGCTGCGCGCGTGTCGCGTTCTTTCGAAAGCGTATCGAGGCGACGTTCAAACGCGGCTTTGGCGATCTTTTCGTTCTGTGCTGCCCCCCCAGAGGAGATTCCCTCGATGAACAGCATAGATGAGGCCAACGTGGCCCAAGCAAACAGACCCGCACCAATCGCCAGCACACTTGCCTGCGTCAGGGGTCGCAACCGCACGAAACGCGTCGCGCTGTCGGATTTCAAAAAGAGCCGCTGTTCAGGCAGCCAGCGCTCTAGGCGCGTATTCAGGCGGTCGAGAATGCGTCTGGGCAAGCCGTCGATCCTGTTTTCTGGTTTTCGTGCGGAGTGGCCCGAAGGCCGCGAACGGGGGCAGCAAGGGGCTCCTCCGCCCTGTGGATAAACCACGCCACCAATCTGCTTAGGGAAGTAGCAACTGCGACCGGATCGGGCAACTGCTTTCGCAGAGGCATCCGGTCGCAGTTCCCTCACGCCCGCACGATCGGCGGTTTTTCGCCGAAAATTCTATGCGATTTCCCGTGTTTTTCTTGTGATCTCACGGGGTTGTCACGTATGCGCGAAACCTTGCTGCCCTGCTGTTTTACGCCGCTAGGCCAGCGCGCGCACGGCTTCCAAAACCTCGGCGGCATGCCCTTTGACGCTGACCTTGGGCCAGACACGTGCCACGCATCCTGTGCTATCAATCAAATAGGTCGCGCGAACAATGCCCCAGAAGGTCTTGCCATACATAGATTTCTCAGCCCAGACTCCGTAATTCTCGCAGGTCTCGCCGCCATCGTCCGACGCCAGATAAATCCCCAGATCATGCTTGTCGCAAAAGTTCTGATGTTTCTTCAGGCTATCCTTCGACACCCCGATCACCACCGCGCCCGCGCTTGCAAATTCATCCGCGAGACGCGTGAAATCAAGCGCCTCGGTTGTGCAGCCGGGCGTGTTATCTTTGGGGTAGAAATACAAAACCACCGCTTTTGGCCGCGCCTGCGACAGCGTCAGCTCGCCCTCGGGCGTGAGCAGTTTTGCGCCCTCAAACGCCGCGCCTCCGGTCGCGGGAAGGGTGAAATCCGGCGCTTTTTTGCCAAGTTCGATCACGTCTTGATCCTCCGATGTAGGTTGGGGCTTACTTTTGAGCCGGGCTTGAGTGATTATTAACCACGAGGCAGGAAGGTGGGGCAAGTCAAACACCTTCACCTGCGAGCGCGCACACCGCGCGGCTTGTTTGAGGTGGATGCTAAGGAGACGCCCCGAAGAATGACGATGGAGCAAGACACGCCCCAGTCCCAAAAGCGGGAGCTGTCGCGGGTGCCAGACGGGCGCACGCCAGGCGGTCATGTGTCTGATGATAACATTAAAGATGCTGCGCAAGCCATTGAGGGTAAGCTAAAAAAGCCATCCTATGGACGCGGTCGCGGCAAGTTCGGCCTGACGCTTTTGCTGCTGGGGCCATTTGTGGCGCTCGCAGTGCTTTTTGCTTATCTCGCGATCACACATCGCCCGCTTGCAGCACCGCAATGGATCGTGAGCAAGCTGGAAACGCGCGCCAATGCGGCCCTTGAGGGGCGCTTGAAGATCGCGATTACCGGCGGAATTGATCTTGTCGTCACCGAGGGGCTTCGCCCCCGGATCCGCGCGCGCATGGTGCAACTCGAACGTCCCTCGGGGCTGCCCATTGCCCTGCTTCCCGAGCTGCGCGCAACGCTTTGGAGCGAGCCTTTGCTGAAAGGCAAGATTGAGCCGCGTTCGTTTACCATTAGCGGGGCAAGTCTGGCGCTGCATCGCTTGCCTGACGGGCGGCTTGATCTGGATTTGGGCGGGGGCGAGATGTTTAGCTCGCTCTCTGCCAGCAGTGCGTCCGAGGGCGTCGAGGCGTTCAAACGCGTCTTTGAGGTGCCCGCTTTGCGCAATCTGCGCACGATCACTGCGCAAAACATTCAGCTTCGTATGATGGATGAGCGCCTTGATCGCGTTTGGCGAGTCTCGCAGGGCAATATCAAGCTGGTGCAAAGCGCGCAGGAACTATCGGTTACACTTGGCTTGGCTCTGGGCGATACGGGGCAGGCGGCGGGGCAAAAACCCGCACAGGTAGCCCTTTCCGTGACGGCGCAAAAACAGGGGCTTGAGGCGAGTTTCGGCGCGGCCATAACGGGTCTTCCTGCGCGTGATCTGGCGGCGCAGTCTCCGGCATTGGCCGCCCTTGGTGTGCTTGATGCGCCAATTTCGGGCGCGCTGCGCTCGGGGTTGGATGACGCGGGCACGCTGACGGGGCTGAATGCGATGCTTGAAATTGGCGCAGGTTCGATCAAACCCGGTCCGGGTGTTCAGCCGATCCCGCTGCGCTCTGGCAAACTGTATCTGACCTATGATCGCGCCCTTCAACGCATCGCTCTCAGCGACCTTGCGCTTGACAGTCGTGCGGTGCGGTTGCGCGCCAGTGGGCAAATGTTCTTGCGCGATATCAAAAACGGAATTCCGCAATCTTTGCCCGGTCAGATCGCGATTTCCGATCTGCAACTCGACCCCCAAGGTCTGTTTGAAACGCCCGCGCGGTTCTCGCAAGGGGCGGCGGATTTCAAGCTTTCGCTCGATCCGTTCCGCATTGATCTGGGGCAGCTTGAACTGACCGATGAGAACACGAAAATCTCGGCCAAAGGATTTGCGGCGGCGCGCAGCGATGGTTGGCGTGTCTCGCTTGATACCGGGATTGATCAGATTGACCAGACTCGCTTGTTGCAACTTTGGCCGCCCGCCTTGGTGCCAAAGACGCGCGAATGGGTTGAGAAAAACGTCACCACCGGCCAGTTGCGCCGGGTTCATGCGGCCGTGCGTTTGCAGCCAGGCGTAGAGCCGCGCGTCGCACTGAACTACGAATTTCGCGGCGCAGATGTGCGCGTGATCCGCACGTTGCCCCAAGTGCAGCAGGGGCGCGGTTATGCCACGATTATCGGATTTCGTCAGGCGCTTAAGGTCGAGGAGGGCCATATCACCGCCCCCTCCGGCGGGCGGATCGAGGTGGCCGATACTCAGCTTGTCGTGCCCGATATCCGTATCAAACCTGCGCCTGCCGTGGTGACGCTGATCACGCGCTCGCCGATCCCTGCGGCGCTGTCGCTGCTAGACCAGCCGCCCTTCGAGTTTCTGAAAAAAGCCGGGATGGGGACGGATATCGCCAAAGGCTGGGCCGAGGCGCGCTCGGTGATCAAGCTGCCGCTCAAACCCAATGTGCCCGCCGATGAGATCGGCTTTGACGTCACTGCGCGCCTCACCGAGGTCAATAGCGACACGCTGGTGCCGGGGCGGCCCCTGCGCGCCGAAAAGCTGCAATTGCGTGCCGACAATGCCGGCATGGTGATTTCTGGCAAGGGAACGCTGTCAGATGTCGCCTTTGACGCGGCGTGGGACCAACGCTTTGGGCCCGCCGCCAAGGGCCATTCCAGTGTCAAAGGCTATCTTGAGATTACGCCTGCTGCGCTGCAAGCCTTTGGGGTGGGGCTGCCCTCGGGGATGGTGCGCGGCACGGGATGGGGGTCGATTGCGCTGGATCTGACGAAAGACGCGCCGACTTTGTTTGATTTCACCAGCGATCTCAAAGGGGTGCAGTTGTCGATCCCGCAAATTGGTTGGTCAAAAAATGCGACCTCTCGGGGCATGTTGGCAGTGTCTGGTAGCCTTGGTAAACCGCCAAAAATTTCCAAAATCGCCTTGGATGCGCCGGGACTGAGCGCCAAAGGGGGGATTGATTTGACGGCGGGCGGTGCTTTGGCACGCGCGAAGTTTTCTGCCCTGAAGATCGGGAATTGGTTCACCGGGAGCGCCGATTTGGTCGGGCAAGGCGCGGGGCGGGCTGTGAATGTCGAGGTGCATTCCGGGCAGCTTGATCTGGCCAAGGCGGATCTAGGGCAGGGTGGTGCTGGGGCTGGCTCTGGCGCAGGTGGGTCGAAAATTTCGGTCGCGCTGGATCGGGTGCAGGTCACGGATGGTATCGCGCTGACTGGGTTTCGCGGCAATTTCACGACCAGCGCGGGCTTTTCGGGGCCGTTCCAAGCCCGGGTGAACGGCGCAAGCCCGATTGCGGGCACGGTGGTGCCTGCCAAGGATGGGCGCTCGGCGGTGCGCATACAATCTGGCGATGCAGGGGCCACGCTGGCAGCGACGGGGATATTTTCCAAGGCGCGGGGCGGGCAGGGTGTGCTGATGCTGACGCCGTTGGGGCAAAAAAGCTACGACGGGCAAGTGCAGATCAAAGATTTGCGTGTGAAAGATGCCCCGGTTCTGGCCTCGCTGCTTTCGGCGGCCTCGGGCGTCGGGCTGCTTGAGCAGCTTGGCGGGGAGGGCATTTTGTTCAACACCGTGGACGGGGCCTTTCGCTTGACGCCCAAGGGGGTCAGCGTCACAAGGGGCGCGGCTGTCGGAGCCTCGATGGGGGTGACGATGGCAGGCAATTACTATCCCCAAAACGGGAGGCTGGAGATGAAGGGCGTGATCTCGCCATTTTATCTGATCAATGGGATCGGGCAGATCTTTGCCAAGAAAGGCGAAGGGCTGTTCGGCTTTTCCTATTCTTTGGGCGGGAGCGCGACGCAACCCAAGGTCTCGATCAACCCGCTTTCCGTGCTGGCGCCGGGCGCCTCGCGAGAGCTGTTTCGCGCAGCCCCCCCGCCGGTGTTAAGCGAGTAAACGGATGCAACTAGCTGATTTCGACTTCGACCTGCCCGAGGGGCTGATTGCGACGCGCCCCGCCCGCCCACGCGATTCCGCGCGGTTGTTGTTGGCGCAGGGGGATACGATTTCTGATCGCCATGTGTTTGATCTGGTGGATATTTTCCGCCCCGGAGACCGGTTGATCCTGAACAATACCAAGGTGATCCCGGCGCGTCTGACGGGTTCGCGTACGCGCCAATCCGCGCAGGGAGAGGTGAGCGCCAAGATTGAGGTCACGCTGCTAGAGCCCACTCCGGGGGGCGAATGGGCGGCACTGGCCAAACCGTTGCGCAAGGTCAAACCGGGTGAGCGGATCGTGTTTTCGGATGCGCTTTCGGCGGATGTTGTGGCGATTGAAAATGGCCAGTTGCGCCTGAGCTTCAATCTTGAGGGCGAGGATTTCGACGCCGCTTTGGCGCAGGCCGGCGCGATGCCTTTGCCGCCCTATATCGCCGCGTTGCGCGCCCCGGATGAGGCCGATAAATCCGACTATCAGACGGTATTTGCGCGTCATTCCGGAGCGGTCGCCGCACCCACCGCCAGCCTGCATTTCACGCCTGAATTGTTGGAAAATCTGGCCGCAAAGGGGGTGGAGTTTACCGAAGTGACCTTGCATGTCGGCGCAGGCACCTTCTTGCCGGTGAAGGTCGATGACGTGACCACCCACAAGATGCACGCGGAGTGGGGCGAGGTCAGCGCGCAGGCCGCAGCCGAAATCAACGCCACCAAGGCCGCAGGCGGGCGCATCATTCCCGTTGGCACCACGGCCTTGCGCCTGATCGAATCGGCCGCGCGCGCGCCGGGCGGGGCTGCGGGGCATATCGTGGCGTTTCGCGACGCCACCGACATCTTTATTTATCCCGGTTTCTCGTTTCGCATCACCGATGCGTTGATGACCAATTTCCATTTGCCCAAATCAACGCTTTTGATGCTGGTCTCTGCGCTGATGGGACAGGATCGGATACATGAAATTTACGATCATGCGGTTAAAAATGGGTATCGTTTCTTCTCTTACGGGGATTCGTCGCTTCTGATCCCATAAGGTCGTAATCGTGCTTGTGACTCGCGCGATGGGGTCCTAGATGCCGCCACTGGAGGAGCGTTCTTTTCACGCCAAACCCCGAGGAACCATCATGTTGACAGTGCTGCGCCAAACCTGGCCCCTGCTTTTGGGGATTTTGCTGTTGATGGTGGGCAACGGGATGCAGGGCACGTTGCTTGGTATTCGTGGCCGTATCGAGGGCATCGACACGTTCTATATGTCGCTGGTCATGTCGGCCTATTTCGCGGGATTCCTGTTTGGCTCGCGGATGGTGCCGGGTCTGATCGCGCGGGTGGGGCATGTGCGCGTCTTTGCAGCTCTTGGGTCACTGATCTCTGCGGTTCTGGTGCTGTATGCCGCTTGGCCGTCCTGGCCGGCGTGGATGGTGATGCGGGTGCTGATCGGGTTCTCGTTTTCGGGCGTGTATATCACCGCTGAAAGCTGGCTGAACGCGGGCGCGACGAACGAAACGCGTGGTCAGGCGCTTTCGCTTTATATGATCATGCAGATGCTTGGGATTGTCGCGGCGCAAGGCTTGCTGAACGTCGGCGATCCGGCGGGCTATTTGCTGTTCGTCATTCCCTCGGTGCTGGTGTCGATCTCGTTCACGCCGATCCTGCTCTCGGCGTCGCCCGCACCCAGTTTTGAAACCATCCAGCGTATGACCTTCAAGCGGCTCTGGAAGACCTCACCGCTTGGGATGATCGGGATCTTCCTGCTGGGCGGCGTGTTCTCGGCGATGTTCGGGATGGCTTCGGTCTGGGGCACGGCTGCGGGGCTAAGCGTGCGCCAGATCTCGGAATTCGTCGCCGCGATCTATGTTGGGGGCATGGTGTTGCAATATCCGATCGGCTGGGCCTCGGACCGGATGGATCGCCGGGTTTTGATCGCAGGCGCGGCGCTGGTCGGTGGCGCGATGACAGGTATCGTTTTCCTGTTTAGCCCGCCGTTTATCGTGCTGTTGTTTGCCGCCGCTTTGATTGGCGGAGTGGCGAACCCGCTGTATTCGCTGCTGATTGCCTATACCAATGATTATCTGGATTATTCCGATATGGCCTCGGCCTCGGCTGGGTTGATGTTCATTAACGGGCTGGGGGCCGTCAGCGGACCGGTTGTGACGGGGTGGCTGATGGGGATCGTCGGGCCAAACGGGTTTTTCCTATATATCGGTGTGCTTTTCATGGCGATTGCAGGCTATGCGGGCTGGCGGATGACGCGGCGTGAGTCGCTGTCGCTTGCCGATACTGGCGCGTATGCGGTGATTTCGCCCACGGCTACTGCGGTCGCGGTTGAGGCCGTGCTTGAGGTCGCCCAAGAAGAGGCAGAGGCGGCAGCCGATGAGGCGGCTGAGGTCGCCGC
>JAFGWK010000175.1 GCA_016937195.1 Paracoccaceae bacterium
CGCAACGATCTGATCGCACAGTTGCAATCGCGCTATTTGGAAACCCGGCGCGCGGTTGCGCTGACAGCAAACAATTCGGTGCTCGAGCTGTTCGTCGCAGAGTCGGGCAGTTGGACGATTCTTGTGACCCACACCTCAGGGATGAGCTGTTTGATCGCATCGGGCGAAGCGTTTGAAACGGTGCGTGATCGCCTGCCCGCAAGGGGCGCGCCCGCCTAAGCGAAAAGTGATTGCTGAATCAGCTTCAGCGAAACCAGCAAAAGCGCCCAGATCACGATTTTGTAAAAGATCGCTGTGGGCATCCGCTTCACAAGCCACACCCCAAAAAACACCGCGGCCGATGCCGGAACCGCCAAGATCAGCGCCGTGCCAAGGCTATGCCAATTCACCTCGCCCAGCGCGATATAGGGGCCAAGCTTGGCAAGATTCACATAGGAAAATAACACTGTGGACGTGCCCACAAAGATTTGTCTCGGCAGGTTCAGCGGGATTGCATAGGCCTGAAAGGGTGGCGAGCCGGAATGGCTGACAAAGCTGGTAAAGCCTGAAATCGTGCCCCAAAATAGACCCGGTGCGACCTTGGCTTCTTGCCGTGCGCCCATGCGATGACGCAACAAAGCGTTGAGCGAAAACGCGACGCCAATTACGCCCACCAACAGCGTCACATAGCGTTCGGGCACAATCTCGGCAGTGGCCCAGCCGATGCCGATCCCAATCGTCGTGGCCGGAATCATGATCAGCAAGACGCGCTTGTCGAAGTCTTTGCGATACGCCCAAAGCCCGAACATATCCGCAATTATATATACCGGCAGCAGCAGCCCTGCCGCCTCGACCGGGTTCATCACGACGGCGAGCACCGGCACCGAGATCGAAGCCGCCATCGGGATTCCGCCCTTGGACAGGCCAACCATCACCGCCGCCAGCAGCGCAATCGCCCATCCCGATGTCGTCAGTTCCAACATTGCGCCCAAACCTCGTTAGAATCGCCGCCTCAATGCGCGCGATCAGTGCATGCCACGCAGCCAACCGATTGGAAACCGCGCGCCTCGAAGAGGCTATGTGCGCGTGGCCCCCATACCGCAAGTGCCCCTTAATTCTGCATACAATCGCATACATTCCTGCCCTCGGGGTCATGCCGCGCCGCAGAACCCTTGCCCTCGGGCTGGCAAAGAGCTAGGTGATCGGCGTCAGATTTTTCCATTCCATCCACTCGGAGGACCAAATGGCCAGACCCAAAATCGCGCTTATCGGCGCAGGCCAGATTGGCGGCACGCTCGCCCATCTCGCAGCAATCAAAGAACTTGGTGACGTTGTTCTGTTCGACATCGCCGAAGGTACGCCGCAGGGCAAAGCGCTCGACATCGCGGAATCCGGTCCTGCCGAGGGCTTTGACGCCTCGCTCAAAGGCACCACCGATTACGCCGATATTGCAGGTGCAGATGTATGCATCGTGACCGCTGGCGTGCCGCGCAAGCCGGGCATGAGCCGCGACGACCTGTTGGGCATCAACCTCAAGGTGATGAAATCGGTCGGCGAAGGCATCGGGGCACATGCACCGAACGCATTTGTGATCTGTATCACCAACCCGCTGGATGCGATGGTTTGGGCGCTGCAACAATTCTCGGGCCTGCCGAAAGAGAAAGTCGTCGGCATGGCTGGCGTTCTGGATTCGGCGCGTTTCCGTCACTTCCTGAGCCTCGAATTCGGCGTCTCGATGCGCGATGTCACCGCGTTCGTTCTGGGCGGTCATGGCGATACGATGGTGCCGCTGGCACGCTACTCGACCGTCGGTGGCATCCCGCTGCCCGACCTGATCGAGATGGGCTGGACAACCCAAGAAAAGCTTGACGCGATCATCCAGCGCACCCGTGACGGTGGCGCAGAGATCGTCGGCCTGCTGAAAACCGGCTCGGCCTTTTATGCGCCCGCCACCTCGGCCATCGAGATGGCTGAAGCCTATCTCAAAGATCAAAAGCGCGTTCTGCCCTGCGCCGCCTTCGTCAAAGGCGCACTTGGGCTGGACGGCATGTATGTTGGCGTGCCGACCGTGATCGGTGCCGGTGGCATCGAGAAGGTCATCGACATCAAGCTCAACAAAGATGAGCAAGTGATGTTCGACAAATCGGTCGATGCCGTGAAGGGCCTCGTCGAAGCTTGCAAAGCCATCGACGGCTCGCTGGTCTGATTGACCTTATCGCTCAAAGTATTTGGGGCGTGCCACTGGGCACGCCCTTTTTCATGCGCTCATCAAGGGCATCGGATCAAAGCCAAACGTCTCATTAAGCCGCGCGATCAGATCGGCCTCATGCACGATCAAGGCGCGATCAAACGCTGCCGGACGCAGATCAACCTTGCCTCCGAACAACGCGTTCACCTCGCCCACGATTGGGACATCGGGACGCGTGAGCAAGCCATGCTCCTCTAGCTCTGCCGCTTCGTAATCGCGCAGGCCCTGAACTTGCCACCACAGATCGCGCAGCCCTTCGGGATCGTCTGCGCGCGCGGCAGCCTCGGAAAACTGGGCGGTACGCGGGCCAACATAGGGTACGGGTTCGCCCTTTACCTTGGTCGTGGCGCGGCGCAACATCTTGAGAATATAGTGCAGTGGCGTCAGCCCATCGAAATGCAGCAGGCGCGCGTTATAACTGGGGCGATAGGGCAGATCGTTAATCTTGCTATCCCAATGCGACAGCGGAAAATGCACGCCAATCGCATATCCATGCCCCGAGCGCACAATCGGCTTGCCAGCGATATGCCCGCCCACACCGCGGTTCAAAAACCGCTTTCGCGTGCCGTAAAACAGCAAGCCCTCTTTTTCGAACCCGTCCCATTTGCGTCGAAACGCACCCTCGAAAATCGTCGCACCCGGTGCCTCGTCCAGATAACAGCGCTCATCCACCTCAAAGCGGATCCAAGCTTTTTGCGGGCCGGTCTTTTCCAGCTCCCATTCCAAGGGGCGCTCAAGGCGGACATATTCATCTGCGTCGCAATGCACGAGCCAATCCAGCTTGGTCTCGTTCAAAATGCGCGTCGCATTGTATTTCTGGCGGCCTTGATGACGCGCGGGACGTTTTTTGCGCCAGCCGCGTTCCCAACCATCTTCGCCGCTATGGTGGACATGCGCGCCGTCGATATCTGCCAGCAATGCCTCGGCCTCGGGATTGGGGCGGTCGCAAAAGACATGCACCTCGCGCGCGCCCGCAGCCAGATGATGCGCGACGAAGGCCGCAACAAGGGGCGCAGGCTCATCCACGGTCGAAACCACACCCCAACTGGGCATTTGCGTGTCTTGCGTCATAGCGCTGTCATACTCTGTTCAATTACTGCGCGCGCAGGTGACTCGATTTTTACGAGTCGCGCCAGTGCAAGCGGGTCACAGGCTGAAAATATGCATTTGTGATCACACCCAGATGGCGCGTGATCACAAATGTCGGATTTTCGCCAAGATGGCAGCCAAACTTAGCGATTTCGGTTTGTTGCCTTGCGTAAACACCCTAGAACCCCTGCCAATCGCACCAGCAACCAGCATGGGGTATCTGAGGATGAACATCCACGAGTATCAGGCCAAACAGCTTCTCAAAAGCTATGGCGCACCGGTCTCTGACGGCCGCGTTGTGCTACGGGCCGAAGACGCAAAAACTGCAGCAGGCGAGCTTGACGGCCCGCTTTGGGTCGTGAAGGCCCAAATTCACGCCGGCGGACGTGGCAAAGGCCACTTCAAAGAGCCCGAAGCGGGCGAAAAAGGCGGCGTGCGCCTTGCGAAATCGGTCGAAGAGGCTGAAACACTCGCGAAGCAAATGCTTGGCAAAACGCTGGTGACGCACCAGACCGGACCGGCAGGCAAGCAGGTCAACCGCATCTACATCGAAGACGGTTCAGACATCACCCGCGAACTGTACCTTGCGCTGCTCGTTGATCGCGTGTCCTCGCGCGTCTCGATCGTCTCATCGACCGAAGGCGGCATGGACATTGAAGAAGTTGCAGCTTCGACCCCCGAAAAGATCCTGAGCTTCTCGATCGATCCGGCCACGGGCTACCAAGCCTTCCACGGCCGTCGCGTCGCCTTCTCGCTGGGTCTTGAAGGCGTGCAGGTCAAGCAAATGGTCGCGCTGCTCGGCAATCTCTACAAAGCCTTCATCGAGAAGGACATGGAGCAGCTTGAGATCAACCCGCTGATCGTGATGACCGACGGCAACCTCAAGGTTCTCGATGCGAAAGTCGGCTTTGACGGCAACGCAATGTATCGCCAGCCCGATGTCGCCAATCTGCGCGACGAAAGCGAAGAAGACTCCAAAGAGCTCGAAGCGTCGAAATACGACCTCAACTACATCGCGCTCGATGGTGAAATCGGCTGCATGGTGAACGGTGCCGGTCTGGCGATGGCCACGATGGACATCATCAAGCTCTACGGCGCAGAACCGGCCAACTTCCTCGACGTTGGCGGCGGCGCAACGAAAGAGAAAGTCACCGAGGCGTTCAAAATCATCACCTCGGACAAGAACGTCAAAGGCATTCTCGTCAACATCTTCGGCGGCATCATGCGCTGCGACATCATCGCCGAAGGCGTGATCGCTGCGGTGAAAGAGGTCGGCCTGCAAGTGCCGCTTGTTGTGCGCCTTGAAGGCACCAACGTGGAACTCGGCAAAGACATCATCAAGAACTCCGGTTTGAACGTGATCGCGGCTGACAACCTGTCCGATGGTGCAGAGAAAATCGTCAAAGCGGTGAAAGGTTAATCCCATGGCAGTCCTCGTTAACGAAAACACCAAAGTCATCTGCCAGGGCTTCACCGGCTCGCAGGGCACGTTCCACTCGGAACAGGCGATTGCCTATGGCACGAAAATGGTTGGTGGCGTAACGCCGGGCAAAGGTGGTCAAGACCATCTTGGCCTGCCGGTCTTCAACTCGGTCCACGAAGCGAAAGCCAAGACCGAAGCCAACGCCACCGTGATCTACGTTCCCCCGCCCTTCGCAGCAGATTCCATCCTTGAGGCGATCGACGCCGAGATGGAACTGATCGTGTGCATCACCGAGGGCATTCCGGTGCTCGACATGATGAAGGTCAAGCGCGCGCTGATCGATTCCAAATCGCGTCTGATCGGCCCGAACTGCCCCGGTGTCATCACGCCCGACGCCTGCAAAATCGGCATCATGCCCGGCCATATCCACAAGCGTGGTTCGGTCGGTGTTGTGTCGCGCTCGGGTACGCTGACCTATGAAGCTGTGAAACAGACCACCGATATGGGTCTGGGTCAGTCCACCGCAGTAGGCATCGGCGGCGACCCGATCAAAGGGACCGAGCATATCGACGTGCTCAACATGTTCCTCGACGATCCGGAAACCACTTCGATGATCATGATCGGTGAAATCGGTGGTTCGGCCGAAGAAGAAGCCGCCGAATTCCTCGCCGCTGAGCGCAAAAAAGGTCGCTGGAAACCCACCGCGGGCTTCATCGCAGGCCGCACGGCCCCTCCGGGTCGTCGCATGGGTCATGCCGGTGCGATCGTCGCGGGCGGCAAAGGCGATGCCGAATCCAAGATCGAAGCGATGAAATCGGCCGGTATCGTGGTGGCAGACAGCCCTGCCACGCTGGGCGAAGCGGTCATGAAGGCGATCAAAGGCTAAGGCCAATCGCGCCGCGCCTTTCGGGGTGCGGCGCGGCGAAACGGAGGGCGACCCGATGCTGCTGCACACCGCCATGCGCGCGCGCCACCCCTTTGCGGGGCTGGTGTTCTGCGCGCTGCTTGCGGGATGTGTGACGCAAAGCGCGTCCGAGGGTAGACCGGGGGCTGTTGGTCCCGGCGCCGAACTTGCCCCAGCGCATATCAGCACCTCCAATCATCCGCTTGGCCCGGCGGTTCCCGTCGATGGCCAATCGCATGCAATGTTCCAATCCCTCACTGGCATCAATGGCGACGCCGTTGCGGGCGTGGAAATCGGCACACCGCGTAGTTACGTCTGGTTTGATGGGGCAGCCGCAAACCCGCGATTGGTCGCCCAAGCGCCAGTGCGAATGTGTACAGCACGTGGCGCGCTCGTAAAAAGCTCCTATATCACCAATCCAAAGGACAATACGCCCGGGGTCAAAGTGCTGGTAGTCGAGTGCCTGACATGAGTTTCGTTTTCTCTATCCTAGGTCGCGCAGCGTCCCCGCAAGGAGCATCAGCATGACGCACTCGTATTTCATGCCCGTCCTTGCCGCGTTGGCGACCGGTTCACTGACGGGTTGCACCGCCCCGGGCCATCCAGACCGTGCGTTTGATGCCTCTGTGGCCCCCGCTGATGTCTCACCAGAGGGCTATGTCAGCCCCTATGCGATCCAGTCCGGCAAGACTGTCGTGCGCCCCTCGACCACTGCCACTGATACCAACCTGATCAGCGCTCCCGCACGGGTGCGGGCGGCTATGGTCAACCCGGCAACGGGCCAAAGCGCAATGGTCACAGACCGCGCCCTGACACAGAACGAACGCGATCGCATCAGCGCCGACACATGTCGCTCTGTCGGCAAGATACTCGTTTCAACACGGCATGTCGGCAATTCGACACTCGCGAACTGTCGCTGATTTAACTTATCCTCCGAGGTTACAAAATGACCGAACAATCCCCCAATGATCAGTTCAACGCCTCGCAATTCCTGCAAGGCGCCAACGCGGAATATGTCGAGCAGCTTTACGCACGCTTCGCCCAAGACCCGTCTTCGGTCGATACGGCATGGGCTGCGTTCTTTGCCTCGCTGGGTGATCCCGAGCAGGACGTCAAGAAATCAGCTGCCGGTGCAAGCTGGGAGCGCAGCGATTGGCCTCCGGTTTCATCCGACGATCTGACGGCGGCCCTCACAGGTGAATGGCCCGCGACCGAGGGCAAGGCCGTTGCCGAGAAGATCAAGAAGAAAGCCGCTGATGCGGGCGTTGCGATTGACGAGGGCGCAATCAAGCGCGCCGTGCTGGATTCGATCCGTGCGCTGATGATCATCCGCGCCTACCGGATCCGGGGCCATCTCGCCGCTGATCTTGACCCGCTTGGCATGCGCGAAGAATTGCCCCATCCCGAACTGAACCCGCAAAGCTACGGCTTCACCGATGCCGATATGGATCGCCCGATCTTCATCGACAATGTGCTGGGGCTGGAAGTCGCCTCGATGCGTCAGATCATGGATTTGGTGAAGCGCACCTATTGCGGCACTTTCGCGCTGCAATACATGCATATTTCCGACCCCGAGCAATCGGCATGGCTCAAAGAGCGGATCGAAGGGTACGGCAAGGAAATCACCTTTACCAAGACCGGACGCCGCGCGATCCTCAACAAGCTGGTCGAGGCCGAAGGGTTCGAGAAATTCCTGCACGTCAAATACATGGGCACCAAGCGGTTCGGCCTTGATGGCGGCGAAGCGCTAATCCCTGCGATGGAGCAAATCATCAAACGTGGCGGCCAGTTGGGCCTGCAAGAGGTCGTGATCGGTATGCCCCACCGGGGCCGCCTGTCGGTTCTGGCCAATGTGCTCAGCAAACCGTTCCGTGCGATTTTCCACGAATTCCAGGGCGGCTCGTTTAAGCCCGAGGATGTCGATGGCTCGGGCGATGTGAAATATCACCTCGGCGCATCGGCAGATCGTGAATTTGACGGCAACAAGGTTCACCTGTCGCTGACCGCTAACCCCAGCCACCTTGAGGCCGTGAACCCCGTCGCCTTGGGTAAGGTGCGTGCCAAGCAGGACCAGTTGAACGATCAGGGCGACCGCACCAAGGTGATGTCGATCCTGCTGCATGGCGATGCGGCCTTTGCCGGTCAGGGTGTGGTTGCGGAATGTTTCCAGCTTTCGGGCATTCGTGGTCACCGCACGGGCGGTACGATCCACCTTGTCGTGAACAACCAGATCGGCTTCACCACCGCGCCGCACTTCTCGCGCACCTCGCCCTATCCGACCGATCTTGCGCTGATGGTCGAAGCGCCAATCTTCCACGTTAACGGCGATGACCCCGAGGCCGTAGTGCATGCTGCACGCGTCGCCATTGAGTTCCGTCAGAAGTTCCACAAAGACGTCGTGATCGACATCTTCTGCTACCGCCGCTTTGGTCACAACGAAGGCGACGAGCCGATGTTCACCAACCCGGTGATGTACAAGGCGATCAAGACCCACAAAACCACCTTGCAGCTTTATACCGAACGTCTGATCGCAGACGGGTTGATGCCCGAAGGCGAGATCGAGGATATGAAAGCCGCGTTCCAAAGCCACCTCAACGAAGAGTTTGAAGCGGGTAAAGTGTTCAAACCTAACAAGGCCGACTGGCTGGATGGTCGCTGGTCAGGTTTTGAGCAGGAGAAGGCGGAGTACGAACCCGGCACGACCGCAGTGTCGCCCGATACCTTCGCCGAAGTCGGCAATGCTCTGGTGTCGCCGCCAGACGGGTTTGCGCTTCACAAGACCGTCTCGCGCCTGCTGGATAACAAGAAACAGATGTTTGAGACGGGGACTGGGTTTGACTGGGCCACGGCCGAGGCGCTTGCCTTTGGCTCGCTCGTCACCGAAGGCTTCCCGGTGCGTCTGTCGGGGCAGGACGCGACGCGCGGCACCTTCTCGCAGCGCCATTCGGCCTTTGTCAGCCAAACCGACGAAGATCGCTACTACCCGCTCAACCACATCCGCGAAGGCCAAGCCCGGTTCGAAGTTATCGACTCGATGCTGAGCGAATACGCGGTGCTGGGCTTCGAGTATGGCTACTCGCTGGCGGAACCCAACACGCTGACCCTGTGGGAAGCCCAGTTCGGCGATTTCGCCAACGGTGCGCAGATCATGTTCGATCAGTTCATCAACTCGGGTGAGCGCAAATGGCTGCGCATGTCGGGTCTTGTCTGCCTGCTGCCGCATGGCTTTGAGGGTCAGGGCCCCGAGCACAGCTCGGCCCGTCTTGAGCGTTACCTGCAGAACTCGGCAGAAGATAACTGGATCGTGGCGAACTGCTCGACCCCGGCGAACTACTTCCACATTCTGCGCCGCCAGATCCATCGCGACTTCCGCAAGCCGCTGATCCTGATGACGCCGAAATCGCTTCTGCGTCATCCCAAATGCGTCTCCAAAGCCGATGAATTCACCACCGGCTCCACGTTCCACCGCGTGCTGTGGGATGACGCGGAAATGGGCAATTCGGATCTCAAGCTGAAACCCGATGACAAGATCAAACGCGTCGTAATTTCTTCCGGCAAAGTTTACTATGATCTGCTCGCTCAGCGTGATGAACGCGGGCTTGATGACGTCTATCTGCTGCGTCTCGAACAATTCTATCCGTTCCCCGCGCAGGCAATGACAAAGGAACTCACCCGGTTCAAAAACGCCCAGATCGTCTGGTGTCAGGAAGAACCGAAAAACCAAGGCGCGTGGAGCTTTGTCGAGCCCTATATCGAATGGGTTCTTGCGAAGGTCGACGCCAAACATGCCCGTGCGCGCTATGCCGGTCGTGGGGCTTCGGCCTCGCCCGCAACGGGCCTGGCGAGCCGCCACAAAGCCGAGCAAGAAGCGCTCGTCAACGATGCATTAGAGGGTTGATCAATGTCCACTGAAGTCCGCGTCCCCACACTTGGCGAAAGCGTCACCGAAGCCACCGTCGCCACTTGGTTCAAGAAGCCCGGCGATCCGGTCGCTGCCGACGAAATGCTGTGCGAATTGGAAACCGACAAGGTGACCGTCGAAGTACCCGCGCCCGCCGCTGGCACTTTGGGCGAGATCATTGCCGCCGAGGGGGAAACCGTTGGCGTCGATGCCTTGCTTGCTACAATCGAAGCCGCCGGGGCTGGCACTGCCGCTCCGAAACAACAAGATAAATCGGCGGAGAAGCCCGCTGCAGCCCAATCGAATGAGGGAAAAATGGTCGACGTAATGGTGCCCAGCCTTGGTGAATCTGTCACCGAGGCGACAGTCTCGACATGGTTTAAGAAGGTCGGCGATGTGGTCGCAGCCGATGAAATGCTCTGCGAGCTGGAAACCGACAAGGTCTCCGTCGAAGTGCCCGCCCCCGCGGCTGGCGTACTGCAGGAAATCGTCGCCGAAGAAGGCGCGACCGTGGATGCCTCCGCCAAACTGGCCGTGATCGCAGAGGGCGCAAGCGCTGGCGCAACGCCTGCTGCGGCCGCGCCCGCGAAATCCGACGCCCCCGCCGCGGGTGGCAAGGATGTCGAAGACGCCCCGTCCGCCAAAAAACTGATGGCGGAAAAGAACATCGACCCGTCCTCGGTTCAGGGCTCGGGCAAAGATGGCCGGATCATGAAAGAAGACGTGGCCAAAGCGGCGAACGCGCCCAAAGCGGCCTCTGTTTCGGTCGCCCCCGCCCCCGCAAGCGCCCCGCGCGGCCCGGTCAATGCCGATGACGGCGCACGCGAAGAGCGGGTGAAAATGACCCGCCTGCGCGCCACCATCGCCAAGCGCCTCAAAGACAGCCAGAACACCGCCGCGATGCTGACCACCTATAACGAGGTGGACATGTCGGGCGTCATGGACCTGCGCAACGAATACAAAGACCTGTTCGCCAAGAAACACGGCGTGAAACTGGGCTTCATGTCCTTCTTCGTCAAAGCCTGCTGCCATGCGCTGAAAGAAGTTCCCGAGGTCAATGCCGAGATCGACGGCAACGAGGTCGTCTACAAAAACTATGTCCATATGGGCGTGGCCGTGGGCACGCCTTCGGGTCTCGTGGTGCCAGTGGTGCGCGATGCCGATCAGATGGGCTTTGCCTCGATCGAGAAAACCATCGCCGAAATGGGCACCCGTGCGCGCGACGGCAAACTCTCGATGGCCGATTTGCAGGGCGGTTCGTTCACCATCTCGAACGGCGGCGTCTACGGCTCTCTGATGTCCTCGCCGATCCTCAACCCGCCGCAATCGGGCATCCTCGGCATGCATAAAATCCAGGAACGCCCGATGGTCGTGAACGGTGAAATCGTGATCCGCCCGATGATGTATCTCGCGCTAAGCTACGATCACCGCATCGTCGACGGCAAAGGCGCCGTGACCTTCCTTGTGCGCGTTAAAGAAGCACTGGAAGACCCGCGCCGCTTGCTTATGGATCTGTAATCCCTCTGGAAGGCACCCTCTGCCCTTCCTCTTGATCGAAATATCCCCGGGGGGTCCGGGGGGCAGGCAGCCCCCCGGTCCGTCCTCTCAACCGGGAGCTACCCGATGACCCCCGAACTCACCACACTCGCACTCGCAATCCTGTTGCATATGGGCCTGATGGTCGCCTATTCGGTAAAGGCCAATCGCGAGCTGGGACCGAAATACCCGCTATCCCCGCGTGATGGCGCGCCGCCCAAGCCGCTTTCGCCTGCCTGTGCGCGGATCCAGCGCTCGGTGAACAACTCGTTTGAAAGCCTGATCCTGTTTGCACCCGTCGCGCTTATGGTCGGCCTCACCGGGCAATCCACCAGCGTTACCGCGACGCTTTCCGCAATCTTCCTGATCGCACGCCTGCTGTATATCCCCGCCTATGTGGCAGGGCTGGTACCTTGGCGCTCAATGATCTGGGGCGTTGGATTTTTCGCAACCCTGGCGCTGGCGATTGCCGCGCTGATCTGAACACTGGCGCGCCCAACGTGCGCCCTAGAATGAACCGTAAGGAGCAAGAAAATGGCTGATTATGATGTGATCGTTATCGGCGCTGGCCCGGGCGGCTATGTCTGCGCCATCCGCTGTGCCCAGTTAGGGCTGAAAACCGCCGTGGTCGAAAGCCGCGAGACGCTGGGCGGCACCTGCCTCAACGTGGGCTGCATCCCCTCCAAGGCGTTGCTGCATGCCACGCATGAGCTGCACGAGGCCGAGCATAACTTCGCCAAGATGGGCCTGAAGGGCAAATCGCCTTCGGTCGACTGGAAACAGATGCAGGCCTATAAACAAGACGTCGTGGACGGCAACACCAAGGGCATCGAATTCCTGTTCAAGAAGAACAAGATCGACTGGCTCAAGGGTCGCGGTTCGATCCCCGAGGCAGGCAAGGTCAAAGTCGGCGATGACGTGCACAACGCCAAGTCGATCGTGATCGCGACCGGCTCTGAACCCGCCTCGCTGCCCGGCATCGAGATCGACGAGAAGACCGTGGTGACCTCGACCGGCGCGCTCTCGCTTGGCAAGATCCCGAAATCGATGGTCGTGATCGGCGCGGGTGTGATCGGTCTGGAAATGGGTTCGGTCTATGCGCGTCTGGGGGCCGAGGTGACGGTCGTGGAATATCTCGACGCAATCACGCCGGGCATGGATAGCGAAGTGGCGCGCTCCTTCCAAAAGATTCTCACCAAACAGGGACTGAAATTCGTCCTTGGCGCTGCAGTGCAAGGCGTGGATGTGAAGAACGGCAAGGCGACGGTGAAATACCAGCTGCGCAAGGACGAAAGCGAAGCCACGCTTGACGCCGAGACCGTGCTTGTCGCGACTGGCCGCAAACCCTTCACCGAAGGGCTGGGCCTTGAAGGCGTGGGCGTCGAGCTGCTGCCGCGTGGTCAGATCAAAACCGACGCACATTGGCAGACCACCGCCAAGGGCATCTACGCAATCGGCGATGCGATTGTTGGCCCGATGCTGGCACACAAGGCCGAAGACGAGGGCATGGCCGTCGCCGAGGTCCTCGCAGGCAAGCATGGCCATGTCAATTACGCCGTGATCCCCGGCGTGGTCTACACCACCCCCGAGGTCGCCTCGGTCGGCCTGACCGAAGACGCGCTCAAGCAAGAGGGTCGCGCCTATAAGGTCGGCAAGTTCTCGTTCATGGGCAATGCGCGCGCCAAGGCGGTGTTTCAGGGCGAGGGCTTTGTAAAGCTGATCGCAGACAAGGAAACCGACCGCGTGCTCGGCTGCCACATCATCGGCCCCGGCGCGGGCGATCTGATCCACGAGATCTGCGTGGCGATGGAATTCGGCGCCTCGGCGCAGGACGTGGCGCTCACTTGCCACGCCCACCCGACCTTCTCGGAAGCGGTGCGCGAAGCTGCGCTGGCCTGCGGCGACGGCGCGATCCACGCATAAGCAGCACGACCCAGCAATGACAAAGGGCGGCCCAATGGCCGCCCTTTTCAATTTCAACAGGCGAGTAAACTTAGTTTTTCACGCCTTTGAATTGCGCCATGATGTCGGGATAGCCGTACACATCCAGATTGGCGTCACGGCGCGCGCGCTGCGAACTGGACGAAATGCCCGTCACGATCACACCAATCAGCCCCGCGCCTGCGCCCGCAGCCGAGGCGTTCTGGTCGATCTTTGTAGTCGTGTCATTGATCGGCTGAACGATCTTGAAATATTTCTCGCCTTCATAGGTGCAGGTCAACGAAGCCACCGGGGTGCGCGGCCCCATATCTGGCGACACGACGACCGCCGGGGTTACGAAATCAGCGTAAAACCCATCTGCTTTGAACTGGCATGGCACGCCTTTGACTTCCGTGTAGCTGCCTTTGGTCGAATACGTCCGAACGGTGAAATTCGACGTGCCTTTTTCGTGCAATGTCTTGGTTGCGCGATACGGAATTGGCTCCTGTTCAATCGGTGCCCCTGCGCAGGCGGACAGAATAGCCCCCGCCCCAATCAGAAGAATAACTTTGTTCACGAGTGTCCCCTTGTCTTTGACTTCAATCCCGCTGTGTTAGCGTAACTTATTTTAAAGAAAGAAAGAAATCCGAAGTCATAAAAAACTCCAGCAGGGACGTGACCCGAACGCAACAAGCCTACTCAGCTATCGCCTGTCCTTACCCCTCGCCGTGATCCGCTGCGGCCTGCATCTTATCGGCGAATTCGCGGCGCAACTCGCGGCGTAATTCAGCAGCGCGCCAGCGGTGTTTTTCCTCACGCGTCTCTGGGATCAGTTTGGGCACCGCGACGGGCTTGCCGTTCGCATCCACCGCGACCATCGTAAAATAGCAGCTATTGGTGTGGCGGCGCGTGCCTGCGGTGATGTTCTCGGCCTCGACACGGATGCCAATCTCCATTGAGGTGCGCCCCGTGTGGTTGACGCTGGCGCGAAATGTCACCAACTCGCCCACGTTGATCGGTTGCTGGAAGGTCACCTGATCGACGCTCAGCGTCACCGCATATTGCTGCGAGTAGCGCGACGCGAGCGAAAAGGCCACGCGATCAAGCCACGCCAGCAGCGCGCCGCCATGCACCTTGCCCGAAAAATTCGCCTGATCGGGCGTCATCAGCACCGACATTTCCAGACATTTGCGTTCTTCGGGGCTTAACGGGGTCGTCATGGCATTCCTTTCAGATCACACTGCGATATTGTCGATCAGACGCACATCGCCCAGCCAAAGCGCGGCCAGCATGCGCACGGGCTCTGACAGATCGGACGCTGGGCGCAAGCCCTCAACCGTGCGCAGTTCCAGATATTCGACATCACGAAACCCGGCCTCAAGCAGCGCGGCCTGCGCATCCATCAGCACGGTTTGCACCGGCTTGCCCGCGCGCATGTCACTGGCCGCCGCCTGCATCACCGCGTGTAAAACGGGCGCGCTCGCGCGCTCCGAGGCGCTGAGACGGACATTGCGCGACGACATCGCCAACCCGTCCTCCTCCCGGATCGTGGGGCAGCCGATGATACGCACGGGAATGTTGAGATCGCGCACGAAACGCTGCACGACCTGCAACTGCTGCCAGTCTTTCTCGCCGAAGAACGCGCGCCCCGCCTGCGTCATGCCAAACAGCTTTGAACAGACCGTGGCGACCCCGTCGAAATGACCGGGACGAAACGCACCCTCCAGCGGTTCGGTAATGCCGCTGACCGTGACGGTGGTAGCAAATCCGTCGGGGTAAACCTCATCAACTCCGGGCGCAAACAGCACATCCACGCCTTCGCTTTCAAGCAGCGCCAGATCATGGCCCTCGTCGCGGGGGTATTTTTCCAGATCCGAGGCATTGTTGAACTGCATCGGATTGACGAAA
>JAFGWK010000017.1 GCA_016937195.1 Paracoccaceae bacterium
AACACGCCCATGTCCAGCTGCCCTCGGTCTTGGCAACAATCGCCGTCACCACCGCATCGTCCGAGATATTCACCGCCGCGCGGATCATATCCATCAGCCGGTCGAGGCCAAGGACCAGCGCGATCCCTTCAATCGGCAGATCGACCTGGCTAAGCACTATTGTCA
Source organism: Paracoccaceae bacterium (assembly GCA_016937195.1). Taxonomy (GTDB): domain Bacteria; phylum Pseudomonadota; class Alphaproteobacteria; order Rhodobacterales; family Rhodobacteraceae; genus Thioclava. Next base: position 166 of record JAFGWK010000017.1, read on the forward strand.
GCATCACAAGTCCCACCCCCGGCACACCCGCCGTCCCGATAGAGGCAAGCACCGCCATCGCGATCACCGTCAGATACCCGCCCAGCCCAAGGTCGATGCCATAGACAATTGCAAAAACACCATGGCCACGCCCTGCATGATCGCGGTGCCATCCATGTTGATCGTCGCCCCGAAGCAGAAGGATGCAACCGAGTTCTTCGCGCCCATCCCTTCGGTGACACAGCGCAGCGTGACGGGGATGATGGTGTCCAATGAGGCCGTCGAGAAGGCAAAGCTCTGCGCGGGGCGGATTTTCTTTAGGAATGTGATCGGGCTGAGACCCGAGAACATCTTAAGGATCACCATCAGCGTCACAAACAGGTGCAACAGAAGTGCGCAAACCAGCGTCAGCATATAGGCTAGCACCGGCACAAACGGTTCGATCGCCTATTCGGTAAAGGTCTTGGCGCTCATGGCAAACAGCCCGCCCACGATATGGGTGTTGATGAAATCGGAACCGATGGTGTTAAAGATGACGCCGACGAGGATGCCCGCGACCATCGCAACCATGATTTGCGTTGTTAGGCAAATCTTCTTGCGCCCGCCCGAGGTTGGGCGTTGCGGTTGTCATCTGTACGTCTTCCTGACGTTATTTGCTTATTCAGCATGACGCGGGTTTGATATTGATCAGCCTTTACATGCAACCTTCGGCGAGCTTGGCACAATTTCGGACTGCGGGGATGCGCGTTGCCTCATTGCGGGCAAGTTGATAATGCGGGTTCAGAGAAACTCGCAAAGGCCGTGTCCCATGTCGTTCAACAGCTTTGGTCACCTGTTCCGCGTCACCACCTGGGGTGAAAGCCACGGCCCGGCGCTGGGCGCGACGGTCGATGGCTGCCCGCCCGGCATTGCGCTGGATGAGGCCTATATCCAGCAGTTTCTGGATCGCCGCCGTCCGGGCCAAAGCAAAGAGACGACCCAGCGCAAGGAACCTGACGCGGTGCGCATCCTCTCGGGTGTATTCGAGGGGCGCACGACGGGCACGCCGATTCAGCTGATGATCGAGAACACCAACCAGCGGTCCAAGGATTACGGCGAGATCGCGCAGCAGTTCCGCCCCGGCCATGCCGATATCACCTATCATCAGAAATACGGGGTGCGCGATTATCGCGGTGGCGGGCGCTCCAGTGCGCGCGAAACGGCGGCGCGTGTGGCGGCCGGGGGCGTGGCGCAGGCAGCGCTGGCACAACTGGTGCCTGATCTGAAAATCTACGGCTACATGGTGCAGATGGGGGCCAAGCATATCAACCGCGCTCGCTTTGATCGCGAGCAGATTTTGCAAAACCCGTTCTTCATCCCCGATGCGTTTGCGGTCGATGAATGGGCCGATTACCTCGCCGCGATCCGTAAGGGGCAAAATTCGGTCGGCGCCGCGATTGAGGTCGTGGCCGAGGGCTGCCCGGCGGGGCTGGGCGCGCCGATCTATGCCAAAATGGACACCGAACTGGCCGCTGCGATGATGTCGATCAACGCGGTGAAAGGCGTTGAGATCGGGGAGGGGATGGCCGCTGCTGCACTGACGGGCGTGGACAATGCCGATGAGATGGTGATGGGACCGGACGGGGTAGAATACCTGTCCAACCACGCGGGTGGCATCTTGGGCGGCATTACCACCGGCCAGCCGATCACCGTGCGTTTCGCGGTGAAACCGACCAGCTCGATCCTGACGCCGCGCCGCTCGGTCAACACGCGCGGCGAAGAGGTTGAGGTGATCACCAAGGGCCGCCATGATCCTTGTGTGGGCATCCGCGCCGTGCCGGTGGCCGAGGCGATGATGGCCTGCGTGATCCTTGATCAATACCTGATGGATCGTGGCCAAACCGGTGGCGCGCGCGGCGTGATCGGCTGAATAGGGGGCGACACGCCGCCCTGACTTAGGACGTCCAGCGCATCGCGGGATCGTTCCGATTACTCGCCTATTGCCCACCCAACGAGACGAGAACAAGGATGGCCATGCGCTTTTCGATCGACGTTCAGCTGCACTATAGTTTCCCTTGCCCGAACACGGTCGCTTTGGCTATCGAAGCCGCGCAGTGTCCCGGACAACGTATTATCAATGCGAATATGAATCTGGGATATTCCGAGGTGTTTCGCATCGCTGCCGATAGCGATGTCGGAGAGCGTATCTGGGCGCGGGTGCCGGGCAACGAGATGTGGTTGCAGTATCATGCAGAGCTCGAGGTTACGCGCGATCCCGTGTCGCTTCATGGTTTGCGCGCGATGCCCCTGCATGAGATCACAGCCGAGGCCGCTCCCTACCTGCGCCCTTCGCGCTATTGCCAGTCCGACAAATTCATCTCGTTCGTGAACAAGCGGTTTGGCCATCTTGAGGGTGGCAGCAAGGTCGCCGCTATTCGCGACTGGATCGAATCGAACCTATCCTATGTGCCGGGCAGTTCGGATTCCGACACCAATGTTCTAGAAACCTTCGCCGGGCGTCAGGGCGTGTGCCGCGACTATGCGCATCTGCTATGCACGATGGTGCGGGCGGCGCAAATTCCTGCGCGCGCGGTCTCGGCCTATGGGCCTGATGTGACACCACAGGATTTCCATGCGGTGGCCGAGGTTTGGTTAGAGGGCGCTTGGCATCTCGTCGATGCGACGGGTATGTGCGGCGCCGATGCGATGGCCGTGATTGTTGTGGGCCGCGACGCCTATGACATCGCCTTCATGGAGTCCCAAGCCCCGGCCAATCTGATCTGGCAATCGGTTTCGGTTCAGCGCTGTTAAGGCGCGACGCACCGTGTGGACTGCGAAAAAGACCACTCTGAACACGTAGGGCATTCTGCGTTGTGGGACAGGGGCGGCGATTGTCCTTCTTGGTGTCTGAGTTCTGTTCAGAGCCCAGAATCCGGGGCTTTTCGGTGTCAATTGCCAGCGCTTCATTAAGCGGATCACCAAGCCCATGCGCTCGGCAGCCGTAAACCGCGTTGGGATCGAGCTTTTGCGCTTGATCCATAAGGTCCGCCACACACCCTCACGAGTTGACGTCAGGCCGGCATCCAGTCAACGTCGGGCGCTCTTTTTTGACATCCACCATGTGATCAGTCACATCCAGACAATAGAGCAGATCGCGCATCCGCTCCGCGACTTCACGGAAATAGCCGGGCCGGGTGGCGGGGTCTTTCGGGAAATAGAGCCGCGCCTTGAGGCGGATGCCATCGTCGGGCGGATAGGTTGCGTAGACTACGCAGAGGACTATCTCTTCGCGCACATTATTAACGCCGCAGCTTACGAAGAAATCAGCGCCGGGAAACAGAGGCATATATCGCAGGCGGTTAGAGGGGCGTGTCGGATTGTCCAGTGGAGCCGGATAACCAAAGATGCGGTAGCCGGGCACGTCATAACGCGGGTTGAGCCGATCTTTTCCAAGGGGAACGTAGTTGTCGGGTTCCTCGCGGACAGATTCCCCTGCGGGCATCAAAGCAAGCTCGACATGGATGACCGTATCCTTGAGCACCGGATCGGCATCCATGATTTTGCTGATCCAGCGAATTCTTCCGGGATCAAAAAAAGGAGGGTCCACGCTCATCGTATTGGGCACTTCGCCGAGCCAAAAGGTTCGCGTCGAAAGCTCTACCGTCTGCGCGGTTTGCGCGATTACCGGGGAACCGACCAGAAGCCCACAAAATATAATCACTATGAATCGAGCAGGCAGGCGCATCGTTTCACCAAGCTGCTGCGCTGCCATTCGATCACGCTGATCGGCACCACGACCTGAAAACGCATGCATCTCGACATTCGGGGGAATGCCGTCGTTGCCGAAGTCAGTATCCCCGCAGCAGCTCAAGTTTGGTTTTCGCGGCACTGCGGGGAATATCTGCGCAAGCGTTAGATTTTTGAGGATCATCGACATGTTTGGTCCTTTTGTCCGCCGGATCATGAACTTGCGCGCCTCCGATATTAGCCGTTTTGGCCGAACGGGAAATTAAAGGGGCAAAATAGCCCCTTGGTGGGGGACGTTCAGACGTCCCTCGGCGGCATCCTCTAAATCGATGGAATCAGGCGGAAATATGGCCGAAAAACAAAAACCTGCCGACCCGAAGGTTGGCAGGTTGGGTAGGTCTTGTCTTGCAATTCGGACTGCTTGAGCTGCGCGCCGCAGCATTTTTCTGCAATCGCGCGACGCGTCTTAGGCGTCGGGTTTGGCCTTTTTCGCGGCGGGCTTTTTAGCGCCTTCCAGGGCATCAAGGCGCGTCTTGAGCGCCTCGTTTTCTTCGCGCGCTTTTTGCGCCATCGCGCGCACCGCGTCGAATTCCTCGCGGGTGACGAAATCACGATCCGCCAGCCAGCGGTCCATCCACGATTTCATCGCGGTTTCGGCCTCGTCTTTCGCGCCTTGGGCCACGCCCATCGCGTTGGTCATCAGCTTGGACATTTCGTCGAAAATCTTGTTTGGCGGTTGCATGGGCATCCCCTCGCGTGAACGTAATCGGTTAAGGCCTATATGGGCCGCGCGGCGCTGGGGTGCAAGGTTGACTTCCCCGACCGGGCAAGGCTTTCTCGCCGCGCATCACCTTGAGGAGACCGCATTGCTGCCCCTTGCCATTCCCTTTCCACAGTTTGATCCAGTGGCGTTGACCATCCCGTTCGTGGGCCTGCCTATCCGCTGGTACGCGCTGGCCTATATTACGGGTTTGGTGCTCGGTTGGCGTATCATCGTGGGGCTGATGAAGCGTCCCGGTTTGTGGCCAAACAACGCAGCACCGATGGCGCCGGGCAAGGTCGAAGACCTGCTCACGGCGGTGATTTTGGGCGTGGTTCTGGGCGGTCGTCTGGGCTTTGTGCTGTTTTATGAACCGGCGTGGTATCTGGCGCACCCGCTGGATGTGCTTAAGGTCTGGCAGGGCGGCATGTCGTTCCACGGCGGGTTTCTGGGCACGCTGGTGGCGGGCTGGTGGTTCGCGCGCCGCCATCATGTGCCCAAGCTGCAACTCGCCGATGCGATGGCTTTGGTCGCGCCGATCGGGCTGTTTTTGGGGCGGATCGCGAATTTCATTAAGCCCGAGCTGTGGGGCCGCCCGACCGATGTGCCGTGGGGTGTGATCTTTCCCGGTGAAGCCGCGCAGACCTGTCTGGGGATCGCCGGGCAGGTGGATGGCATGTGCGCGCGCCACCCCTCGCAACTTTACGAGGCGGGTCTGGAGGGCCTTGCGCTGGCCCTGATCCTGTGGGGGACGATGCGCTTTGCCCGTTCGCTGAAACGCCCCGGTCTAAGTCTTGGCATTTTCCTGACGGGCTATGGTAGCGCACGCGCCTTTGTCGAGCTGTTCCGCCAAGGCGATCCGCAATTTGTCACCCTAGGGAACCCCTATGGTCACGTGATCCGCTTCACGGATGGGCTGGGGCTGACGATGGGGCAGGTCCTTTCGATTCCGATGATCTTGGTCGGGCTGTTTTTCGTGATCCGCGCGATGCGTGCGCCCAAAGCGCCATGACCCCGCTCGGGCGGCTTCTGGCGGGGCAGATCGCCTCTGAGGGCCCGATGCGGCTGGATCGCTATATGGGCGCGTGCCTGTTGCACCCGGCGCATGGATATTACGCCACGCGCGATCCGTTTGGCAGGGCTGGCGATTTCATCACCGCGCCTGAAATTTCTCAGATGTTTGGTGAGATGATCGGGCTGGCCTTGGCGCAGGCTTGGGTCGATCAGGGGTGTCCAACGCCGTTCACGCTCACCGAGGCAGGGCCGGGGCGGGGCACGTTGATGGCGGATATGGTGCGCGCGATGCGGGCTGTGCCGGGGATGGTCGCGGCGGCTCAGATCCATCTGATCGAGGCGTCGTCGACCCTGCGCGAAATTCAGCGCGAAACTTTAGCAGGGCAGGATGTGACGTGGCATGAGAGTTTGGCGTCGCTGCCTGATCAGCCCGTGTTTCTGGTCGCGAATGAATTTCTCGACGCGCTGCCGATCCGGCAATTTCAGCGGGTCGAAGCGGGGTGGTCAGAACGCCAGATCGGGCTTGCAGCGGATGGCGCGTT
>JAFGWK010000176.1 GCA_016937195.1 Paracoccaceae bacterium
CCAAAGAACCACAAGATGTGCTGATAGAGGATAGGATCGCCACCGCCTGCAGGATCAAAGAAGGTGGTGCCGAAATTGCGATCCATCAGCAGCATGGTGATTGCGCCCGCCAGAACCGGCAAGCTCAGCAGGATCAGCCATGAGGTCACAAAGATCGACCAAGCGAACAGCGGTACCTTATGCAGTGTCATGCCCGGTGTGCGCATGTTCAGGAAGGTGGTGATCATGTTGATCGCGCCAAGGATCGAGCTCGCGCCCGAAACGTGTACGGCAAAGATCGCCAAATCCATCGAATAGCCGGATTCATTTGTCGAAAGCGGTGGATATAGCACCCAACCCACTCCAGAGCCCATGCCTCCGCCACCACCGGGCGCCAGCAACGAGGCGATCCCGAGCGAGGTGCCCGCGACATATAGCCAGTAGCTGAGGTTGTTCATCCGCGGGAACGCCATATCCGGCGCGCCGATCTGGAGCGGCATGAAATAGTTGCCAAAGCCCCCGAACAGCGCGGGAATCACCACGAAAAACATCATCAGAACGCCGTGATAGGTGATCATCACGTTCCAAAGGTGGCCATCGGGCGTGCATTCCTCGGCCGCGTTTGCGATGAACCGCGCGCCTTCCTGGCACATGTATTGAACGCCCGGTTCCATTAGCTCAAGGCGCATGTAAACCGTGAATAGAACTGAAATCAGACCAACAAAACCTGCCGTAAACAGGTAGAGTATCCCGATATCCTTGTGGTTGGTGGACATGAACCAACGGGTAAAGAACCCGCGGCTTTCATGTGCCCCCTCGCCGTGAACGGCTGCGTCGGCCATAGTAAACTCCCATATCTCCCTGCAGGCCGGGGTCTCCCTCCCATGGGCCTGAATAGGGTGACGTTATGGGGATTTCGCGCCCGGAGCAAGAATTCAGGACACGCAAGCGTGAAAAATTGTCGCAGGCGCGTGAGGTTTGTGCAGAATCGTGAATATTTGCATGTCGTTGTGTCCCTCGCGCCCGTTTTAACGAAAAAAGACGAGCCCGAGGGCCCGCCTTTTCATAGTCAGACTGCGCGAGCGCTGCTTAGCTGGCATTACCCGGCGAAACTTCGGGGGAGGCAAGATAGGCGGCGATATCGGCCTGATCTTTCTTTTGCTTCCAAGTCATGCCCGATTTGGCTTTGGGGTCGCCGGTTTTTTCTTCGAGATAGGTGGACGGATCGGTCATGTATTCGGCGATGTCCGCTTCGGTCCAGACGGCCCCGGTTGCGGCCAGCTCTTTGATGCCGTCCTTGTATTTGAAGCCCTCAACCGACGCGACCGGGCGGCCCACGACGTTATAGAGGTTCGGGCCGACTTTGCCGCCTTTGAAGATCGCTGTGCCATCGGGGGCCGTGATCGAGTGGCAGGCTTTGCACTTCTTGAATTCTTTTTCCCCTTTGGCGACGTCCTGCGCGAAAGCAGGGCCAGCCAGAGCGATGGCGGTGATCGTGGCAATCAGGCTAAGTTTCATCGCGTAATCCTTGTTCAGTGTGTGTGTTGCGGGCCCTCCCGGCCCGGTCTTCACAGACAGTCACGCTGTCTTGAAGGCGTTCTTAACATGCAAGTTAAGGTCAATGTCAGTAAATTTATCGCGCGTGAGCGGGTTTGACAGCGAAGCTGCGCGCGAATGTCGCAGCCAACGCTACGTCAAGATCCGCCATCGTCGCGGGAATCCCCAAATCGACAAGGCTGGTCACGCCATGATCGCGAATCCCACAGGGCACGATTCCCTCGAAATGGCTGAGATCGGGGTCCACATTGATCGAGATCCCGTGAAAGCTGACCCAACGGCGTAGCTTGACCCCGATCGCGGCGATCTTGTCTTCGGCCAGCGCGCCATCGGCGCCGCGCGGCTTTTCGGGCCGGGTGACCCAGACGCCCACGCGCCCGTCGCGGATCGCGCCGGTGACGTTGAATTCAGCCAGCGCTGCGATCACCCATTCCTCAAGCTGTTGCACGAATTTGCGCACATCGCGCCCGCGCTTATTCAGGTCGAGCATGACATAGGCGATGCGCTGGCCGGGGCCGTGATAGGTGTATTGACCGCCGCGACCCGCCTCATAAACCGGGAACCGGTCTGGATCGACGAGGTCAGCGCGCTTAGCTGAAGTGCCCGCCGTATAAATTGGCGGATGTTCGAGGAGCCAGATCATTTCATCCGCTTCACCCGCATAAATCTGCGCCACCCGCGACTCCATGAAGGCGAGCGCCTCATCGTAATGCACGGGAGCTTCGCTGATGCGCCACTCGACCATGTCTTTATCCTTTCTGAGGCTGGAATACCTTACCTAACGTCAATTTTCCTTGCCAGCCCCCTGATTTGTCCGCCAGACTTCACGTAATCGTGATGGGCGTATGGCGTCATTGCTGCCAGGCAGACCCGCTTTGCGCTGCAAAAATGGCTTTTGCGGATCAGAAAGCAAGGCCGAAATTTTGAGATAGGGGGATCAAGAGATGAAACATAAGGCTTTGATTATCGGCACACTGTCGCTGGCCGTGATCTTTGGGCCAGTGGGTCCGGTTGCGGCGGGGGGCTCTGATATTGTTGGCGGCGTGATTGGTGGCATCATCGGTGGTGCCATCGTGAATGAGGCGAATCGCAATCGCACCACGCGGACCCGCACGGTCACGAAGCGCTACTACAGGAATCCAACGATGTCTTCGGCACAGCGCGAGCAAAATCGCGAAGTGCAGGCCTCGCTCAATCATTTTGGCTGGAATGTGGGCACGCCCGATGGCGTGCTTGGACGCAACTCACGCTCGGGTGTGTCGCAATATCAGGCCTATATGAAGTTTCCGATCACTGGCACGCTGGGCGAGATGGAGCGCACGATCCTGACCACCGCGTATCAAAAGGCCAGATTGGGCGGCTCAGCGGTTGCGCAAACCGTTGCAAACCATCCCCAAGGGATGCGTGGCCTGCTGATCGAAACCCGCGAGCAGATGCTGGGCGAGGCGGGGTCGCAAACCTACGCTGGTGGCACGATTGGCGGTCTGCCGCCCGAAGTGTCAGAGGCCGTGTTTGAAATCGCGCGCAACTCGAATGTGCAACCTCAGCAGTTGATCGCGCGGGCGGGCTTTGTGCAACTGGCCGATATGAATGCCGATGGGCGCACCGATTACTTGCTGGATACTTCGGTTCTGGGGCAAGGGTTCTGGTGCAATGGCAACAATTGCGTCGTGCGCATCTTTGCCTCGACCCCGCAAGGCTATGAGCGCAACGATTTTCAGGCTGTCGGGGCCACCCCCGCGATGTTCACCTGTCGTCAGGCGATTTGCCAAAAGCTGGATCAGACCGCGCCGGTGATGGCGGGCGCGCCGGGGTCCAACCTGTCCACGCAGCCGCAGGGGCTGCCCGGTACGGTGATGACCTCGACCACGCAACCGAAGGTGCCAGCATTTGCCGCGCAAGTTGCGGCGGCCCCCGCGATGCCTTCGTTTGCCGCAGCAGAGCCCACGGTGTCGCTGGCCTCTTATTGCGCCAAGGTCGGGCTGGTAACCTCGTCCAATGGCGGTTTCATGACCGAAGCCGCGCTTAGCGATGCCGATCAGGCGTTGGGCGAGCAGTTCTGCCTTGCGCGGGGCTACGCGATCGACAGCGGCGAGGCGATGGCAGCCAAAATCTCGGGCTTCACGCCCGATCAGGTGGCTGCCCAATGCCGCGATTTCGGCGCATTGTTGAAATCCGAGGTGGCTTCGGCCGGAATCAGCCCGCGGGATGTGGTGATTGATAAGGTAAAAGCCTTTGTCGCAGGCTCGGGGATGAGCCCCGCGCAATTGACGGGCACCGCCAAAATCTGCCTGTCGGTCGGCTATCGCACCGATGACATGGGCGTGGCGATGGGCTCGGCCTTGGTGCTCAGCGCGTTGGGTCAAGACGGCTACGGCGAGCTGATCGGCCACCACTTGGTGCGCGGTATCGGCACGCAGGAGCGCCGCGATCTGGCGCTGGGCTGGTATGAGAAAAGCGTCGCGGCCACGCCAGTCTTTGCCCCCGGCCAGCCCGAGCGTAACGGGCTGATCCGCAAAGCCGCCTTGATGATCAACGGTCAGGCCCAAGCCGCACCAGTTCCCGCAGCGGCAGGCATGCCCGGTTTTGCCGATATGGCGGCGGATCTGGTTGCCACTGGGGCCGCCCAGTAACGCCGAACTCTTGCATACGGGCCGGGAAATACACCTCGGCCCGTGCGCCACACTGTGCGCCGCGTTCAAAAAAACTGTGGCCCAAGCTGAAATACCCCCTTCCCATCACGCGAGGCTTTGGCTAAGACGCGCCTCACCAAGCCTAGACTGTGCGGTCGTGGCGGAATTGGTAGACGCGCAGCGTTGAGGTCGCTGTGGGGTAACACCCGTGGAAGTTCGAGTCTTCTCGACCGCAC
>JAFGWK010000177.1 GCA_016937195.1 Paracoccaceae bacterium
CAAACCCGAGCATTTCTATGAGCCTGTGCATCAGCGCATCTACGAGGTTGCCACCGCCAAGATCCAGAAGAATGCGCTGGCCTCTCCGGTCACGTTGAAAGCCTATCTTGAGGATGACGAAGGCCTCAAGGAACTCGGTGGCCCGGCCTATCTGGCACGCATCGCGGGCGCGGCGATCTCGGCGCATGCGGCGCGCGATTACGCGGTGATGATTTATGAGATGGCGGTGCGGCGTGGCTTGATTGAGTTGGGGGGCGATATCGCCTCGCGCGCAGCCCGCCCCACGATTGACGATGACGACCCGAAAATCCAGATTTCCGAAGCCGAGCAGCGTCTTTATACCTTGGCCGAGGAAGGTCAGGCGCAAAAGGGCTGGACCTCGTTCCTGTCGGCCGTGACCGAGGCCGTGCAATCGGCCAACGCCGCCTATCAGCGCGACGGCGGGCTGGCGGGTGTGTCTACCGGGCTGGTCGATCTGGACAAGAAACTGGGCGGGTTGCACCCGTCGGATTTGCTGATCCTCGCGGGGCGGCCTTCGATGGGCAAGACCTCGTTGGCCACCAATATCGCGTTCAACATCGCCAAAGCGTACAAGCGCGGGCGGCGCTATGACGGGCAGGACGGCGCGGTGGAAGGCGGGGTTGTGGGCTTTTTCAGCCTTGAGATGAGCGCCGAACAGCTGGCCGCGCGGATCCTGTCGGAAGCCTCGGAAGTGCCCTCGGAACGCATCCGGCGTGGCGATATGTCGGAGGGCGAGTTCCGCCGCTTCGTGGAGGCCGCCAAATCGCTGGAGACCTGCCCGCTTTACGTCGATGACACGCCTGCGCTGCCGATTGGCCAAGTGGCCGCGCGCTGTCGGCGCCTTAAGCGCACCTCGGGGCTGGATGTAGTGATCGTGGACTATTTGCAGCTTTTGCGTGGCACCGGGCGGGGCGACAACCGCGTGCAAGAGATCGGTGAGATTTCGATGGGCCTCAAAGCCATCGCCAAAGAGCTACATATCCCGGTGATCGCGCTGTCGCAGCTAAGCCGTACGGTCGAAAGCCGCGAGGATAAACGCCCGCAACTTAGCGACTTGCGCGAATCTGGCTCGATCGAGCAAGACGCCGATGTGGTGATGTTCGTTTATCGCGACGAGTATTATCACGAACGTCTGAAGCCGCAGGAAGACGACCCGAAATTCGCCGAATGGCTGCAAAAGGCCGAGCGTGTGCATGGCAAGGCCGAGGTGATCTTGGGCAAGCAGCGTCACGGGCCGATCGGCACCGTTGATCTGTCGTTTGAGAGCCAGTTCACGCGGTTCGGTAACCTCGCACGGCAATATCAGGGCGATGGCGAGGACAGCTTTTAATCGGCAGAATGCGCGGTATTTACCCCGCGGGGCGTGTTTTCTTAAGATTTCCGCGCTTAGGGGATTCCCTTGGCGAATCAGCTGTGTCATGATTCGAGCTAACGACCCACAGAGGTCGCGCACGCCTCGGGACAGGCGGCACGGATAAGACGAGGCAGTATGATGGCAATGACACGCCCCACGGTTGGACCGCTTATTTTCTTTACCATCGCGGTGGTGTTGGGGGCTTATTTTGCCTTTGCGGCGGTGCAGGGTCGGTATGGCATTTTGCAGCGCACCCAGATCGAATCCGAAATTGACGCCAAGCGCGCGGAGCGCGATGCACTGCGTGCGCGCGTCGATCAGATGGCCAATCTTACGCATCGACTGTCGGACGATTACCTCGATCTCGATTTACTCGACCAGCAAGCCCGTGACGTATTGGGCGAGATGCGTGGCGACGAGATCGTGATCCGCTGAGTTTCGATTGTCGCACCCGCCGCCCTGTGCAAGCACGCGCCCTGCCCTAGTTGATATGCTAAGATCGTTCTCAGTCTGCCTTGTCGTGGGGTCATTGCCATCACGTTAGGGCTGATATATAGAATGGTTTAACATTGAACTATCTCGATCAAGGGAGGTGCCGCCATGGCCGCACGGAAAGGATCGGCGAGTTCCGCCAAAGCTGGCGCGAATGTCTCGGCCGAAGAACTTACCCAATATTATCGCGACATGTTGTTGATCCGGCGCTTCGAAGAGAAGGCTGGACAGCTTTATGGCATGGGTCTGATTGGTGGCTTCTGTCACCTCTATATCGGGCAGGAAGCGGTCGTTGTCGGCCTTGAGGCTGCAGCGAAAGAGGGCGACAAGCGCGTCACATCTTATCGCGATCACGGCCATATGCTGGCCTGCGGAATGGATCCTAAAGGCGTGATGGCCGAGCTGACCGGGCGCGAGGATGGTTATTCCAAGGGCAAGGGCGGCTCGATGCACATGTTCAGCAAAGAGAAGCATTTCTACGGCGGGCACGGGATCGTCGGTGCGCAGGTGCCGATTGGCGCGGGTCTGGCCTTTAGCGACAAGTATAAGGGCAATGATAACGTAACCTTCACCTATTTCGGTGATGGTGCAGCCAATCAGGGCCAAGTTGCCGAGACCTATAACATGGCTCAGCTTTGGGATCTGCCTGTCGTTTTCGTGATCGAGAACAACCAATATGCAATGGGCACCAGTGTTCAGCGCGCTACCAAATCCCCTGACTTCTACGAGCGCGGTATTGCCTATGGCATCTCGGGTGAAGAAGTTGACGGCATGGATGTGCTGGCGGTGAAGGCGGCGGGCGAAAAGGCCGTGGCACACTGCCGCGCTGGCAAGGGCCCCTATATTCTTGAGATCAAGACCTATCGCTATCGCGGTCACTCGATGTCAGACCCTGCGAAATATCGCACCCGCGAAGAGGTGCAGAAAATCCGCGAGGAGCGTGACGCGATTGAGCATGTGCGCCAGCTTCTGCTGACGGGCAAGCATGCAACTGAGGAGGATCTCAAAGCGATCGACAAAGAGATCAAGTTGATCGTGAATGAATCCGCCGAATTCGCAAAAGAAAGCCCCGAGCCTGCGCTTGAAGAGCTTTGGACCGATATTTACGCCGATGTGGCGCCGCAAAACGCCTGAGGGGGGACTGAAAATGGCAACGAAGATTTTGATGCCCGCGCTGTCTCCGACGATGGAAGAAGGCACGCTTGCGAAATGGCTTAAGAAAGAGGGCGACACGGTGTCGGCTGGCGACATCTTGGCCGAGATCGAGACCGACAAGGCGACGATGGAATTTGAAGCCGTCGATGAGGGCGTGCTTGGCAAGATTTTGGTCGCGGAAGGCACTTCTGGCGTGAAGGTCAATGACCCGATTGCGGTAATGCTGGAAGAGGGTGAGGACGCTTCGGCAGCAGATGCGGCCGAGCCTGCGAAAGCGGCGGCTGAAGCCCCGACTTCGGTTCCCGCGCAAGCGAAATCGGCCGATGAGCCTGCCGACATCCCGCGCCCCGATACCAGCCCCGACTGGCCCGAAGGCACGCCGATGAAAACGCAGACCGTGCGCGAGGCCTTGCGCGATGCGATGGCCGAAGAGATGCGGCGCGACGAAAACGTCTATTTGATGGGCGAAGAGGTGGCCGAATATCAGGGCGCCTATAAAATTTCTCAGGGCTTGCTGGACGAATTTGGTGCGAAACGCGTGATCGACACGCCAATCACCGAGCACGGCTTTGCCGGTCTGGGTGTCGGCGCGGCCTTTGGCGGTTTGCGCCCGATTGTCGAGTTCATGACGTTCAACTTCGCGATGCAGGCGATTGATCATATCATCAACTCTGCCGCCAAGACGCTGTATATGTCGGGCGGCCAGATGGGCGCTCCGATGGTGTTCCGTGGCCCCAATGGCGCAGCGGCACGCGTGGGCGCGCAGCACTCTCAGGATTACGGCGCGTGGTATGCCCATATCCCGGGCCTGAAAGTCGTGCAGCCCTATTCGGCAGCCGATGCGAAGGGCCTGCTAAAATCGGCGATCCGGGATCCGAACCCGGTTATCTTCCTTGAGAACGAAATCCTCTATGGTCGCTCGTTTGAAGTGCCCGACATTGAGGATTTCACCATCCCCTTCGGCAAGGCCAAGATCTGGCGCAAAGGCTCTGATGTGACCATCGTAAGCTGGAGCATCGGGGTAAGCCACGCCTTGGAAGCTGCTGAAAAGCTTTCCAAAGAGGGGATTGAGGCCGAGGTGATCGACCTGCGCACACTGCGCCCGATTGACTATGATACGGTGCTGGCATCGGTGATGAAAACCAACCGCTGCGTGACCGTCGAAGAGGGCTTCCCGGTCGCCTCGATGGGCAATCACCTGTCCGCAGTGATCATGGAACGTGCGTTTGATTATCTCGACGCGCCGGTGATCAACTGCACCGGGAAAGACGTGCCGATGCCCTATGCAGCTAACCTTGAACGGCTTGCCCTGATCACCCCGGATGAGGTGGTTGAGGCAGTCAAAAAAGTAACCTACCGGTAAGGAGACAGAGTTATGGCTACGCAAATTTTGATGCCCGCCCTGTCGCCCACGATGGAGGAAGGCACGCTCGCGAAATGGTTGGTAAAGGAGGGAGACACCGTCTCCTCCGGCGACATTCTGGCCGAGATCGAGACCGACAAGGCCACGATGGAATTCGAAGCCGTCGATGAAGGTGTGGTTGGCAAGATCCTTGTCGCCGAGGGCACGAGCGGCGTGAAGGTCAACGACCCGATTGCTGTGATGCTGGACGAGGGTGAGGATGCTTCGGCTGCCGAGGCGGCTGAGGCCCCGAAACCCGCCCCCGCGCCAGAAACGGCCAAGGCAGAAGCCGTGCCTCCGGCCGAAACGGCAAGCACCTCCCCTGCCCCGGCAGCCCCGCAAGGCACGGATGGAAAACGCATTTTCGCCTCGCCGCTGGCGCGCCGGATTGCTGCCGATAAGGGGGTTGATCTCGCCTCGCTTTCGGGATCAGGCCCCAAAGGTCGGATCGTGAAAGCCGATGTCGAAGCCGCGCAGGGCGGTGCCAAAACAGCGGCTCCTGTAGCGCAAACGGCAGCAACCGCCAGCGCCCCTGTCGCGCAACAACCCTCTGCCTCGGCTATCGCCAAGATGTATGAGGGGCGTGAATATGAGGAAATCGAGCTCAACGGGATGCGCAAAACGATTGCAGCGCGTCTCACCGAGGCCAAGCAAACGATCCCGCATTTCTATCTGCGCCGCTCGGTAAAGCTCGACGCGCTTATGAAATTCCGCAGCGAGTTGAACGCACAGCTTTCAGGTCGTGGCGTTAAGCTTTCCGTCAATGATTTCATCATCAAAGCCTGTGCCCTTGCGCTACAAGCGGTGCCGACTGCAAACGCGGTTTGGGCTGGGGATCGGGTGCTTCAGATGAAGGCGTCTGATGTTGCTGTGGCTGTCGCGATTGACGGTGGATTGTTCACGCCCGTGCTGCAAGACGCCGAAAACAAGTCGCTTTCTGCGCTTTCCGCCGAGATGAAAGATCTTGCAAAACGCGCACGTGATCGCAAATTGGCCCCCCATGAATATCAGGGCGGCAGCTTTGCGATTTCGAACCTCGGGATGATGGGCATCGAAAATTTCGACGCCGTTATCAACCCTCCTCACGGTGCAATTCTGGCCGTTGGTGCGGGGATCAAAACGCCGGTTGTGAATGGCGCAGGCGAGATCGAGGTGGCCACGGTCATGTCGATGACGCTGTCAGTCGATCACCGGGTCATCGACGGTGCACTGGGGGCAGAACTGCTTCAGTTGATCTGCGAGAACCTGGAAAATCCGATGTTGATGCTGGCCTAATCAGCCAGCCCTAAAACAACAAAAAACGCCGGGCGCAATGCCCGGCGTTTTTATTTGAAATCAGCGTTTTATGCTTACGAATTATGAAGCAGTTGATCCATTTCCGAAGCCGGACGATCACAGCCCGCATCCCCGACGATCTTTGCCGGAACACCAGCGACAGTCTTGCAGCATGGGATATCCATCAAAACGACCGACCCTGCAGCAATGCGGGAATTGTCGCCCACCTTGATATTGCCCAGCACCTTCGCGCCCGCCCCGATCAGTACGCCATTGCCGATCTTGGGATGACGGTCCTCGTCCTCTTTGCCGGTTCCGCCCAGCGTCACCGAATGCAGCATCGATACATTGTCGCCCACCACCGCGGTCTCGCCAATCACAATCGAATGGGCGTGATCCATCATGACCCCGCGGCCAATGCGCGCGCCGGGATGGATATCAACGCCAAATAGCTCGGAGGCGCGCATCTGCACAAAATAGGCCATATCACGACGCCCTTGGGCGAACAGCCAATGCGCAACGCGATAAGCCTGAAGCGCCTGAAATCCTTTGAAGAACAACAATGGCTGCAACAGGCGATGACATGCTGGATCGCGTTCATGCACCGCCACCAGATCGGCGCGCGCCGCCTGTCCCAAATCGGGTTCCGAACCATAGGCCTCATCAGCAATTTCGCGCAAGATCTGCTCGCTCATCTCGCCCGAGGCCAGCTTCATCGAAAACCGATACGCCAAAGCGCGTTCAAGCGTTGGATGATGCAAAAGCCCGGCATGAATCAGCGCCCCTAAAAGTGGCTCATCACGCACAGCGGCACGCGCCTCATCGCAAATCCGCGTCCAGACCGGATCTACCGCAGCCATTTTCACCATATGTTTGGTCATCGGGCACTCCCTTTATCGCGCTTGATCCTACCACATAGGCGTCCGACCCGGTAGAGAAAGAGGCGCATGCGATTTTCATCCAGTCCGATGCACAATCAACGCCGCGCAGACCGCCGCAAGCGCACGCAAATAGTCTGAATTGCCTGCATCGCGTGATCCCTTGGGCTGGCCCAGCGCCCAGGACATCAGCGACCCGTTTCCCCAATTCGGATGCGCGCGCCCTTCGCGCCTCCGATATGCGTCTGCAGCCTCAACCTGTGTAATCACCTCGGCCAATCGCGCGCCCCGTTGCGCGGCGGGCCACGTCATCACAACGCGCGCCAAGGCTATCAAGTCGCCATCCAGAACGGGTCTCATCACCTTAACTCGACACCGATATCTGCGCGAACAATCCCGGCCCGTAAATGTCGGATATTTGCGCAACGGCAATCTCGAAACCCGCCGCAATGCCATCTGCCGTTTTCTGCGCCTGCGTATAGCTCCATTGCGCGCTGCTGACCTCCAGTTCACGCCGAATTTGCGAGCCTTCCAGCACCCGCACCAGGTAGCGCTCACTTGCCTCGCCCAGCGCGACATCATAACCCGACCAGTCATCGCCCCCGATCCGCGTGCGCCGGATCCAGCCAATATCCCAACCGCTCGCGCTTGCCTCAGCCTCAAGATGGCACGGAGAATATGGGCGCAACCCGATCCCCGAAAAGGCCTGAACCGTATGGACATAAGAGGCGTCATCATAAGCCCGCGACGCCGACCCGATACGATAATGACGCGCCAAATTGCGCAGGCTAGACGGTAGTGAAATTTGGTCCACGCCCCCCGTTAGCAAAACAACGACAGATCCCTCGGGCCAGACCTTCCGCATCAAGCCGTTGCTCCCCAACTGCCCCCTGAGCCGCAAACTTAAATCATATATGTCCGGCTCCACCGGGGAAGCGTCGCAAAACTGGAAGATCTCCCAATTGTCAGAACTGCCATCGCCAATGGCCATCACGTTGGCCCCGGCAAGCACGGCCTCTTCACTTGCATTCGACAACGTTCCGTAAGCCAGCTTCACACGCAGCGACGTGCCCCTGTCCCACAGCCCCGTTTGCGCAGCACTCAGCGTATTTTGCGTCTGTCCAATCACCGAGCGCCGCTCGATTGAGGTGTTACGCTCATAGCCCGCATCTTCAGCGGCATCATAAACGGCCACAGACCCCGGCCACGGACTGGCTGACACCGCCAGATGTGGCGCGTAAGGATCTTCATCGCCACTCAACAACGGCAGATCCAAAAATACCGGCGTTACCGGAACGGGCACTGCAAAGGGCTTAATCGTGACCAACTCTTCAGCCTCGTCGGAGGGTTCATAAATTCCCGGCTCCACGCGCACCGCCTCAACGGAAATAGCCTCCCCACGCTCAATCCGATCAATCCGATAGCGCCGCGCCCCCTCGGGGGCCTCCAGCGTCACAACATCACCCGGGCCAAGCCAACCTCGGGAAGGCGGCATCACAAACCGGGCTGTGTCGCGTGCCACCCGCGCTTCGGACAGCCAGCGCTGCGCAATGCGCATCCCCTCTGCGCGCGTCAGTGCAAGAGGCACTTCACTCGACGAGGCCGCACTTGATGTCTCATCGGGAAAAACCGCCTCAACGGCGCGCGTCTCAAAACTGCCATCTGCCTCAACATAAGACAGCCGCACCCGCCCCGCCATTTCCGCCTCACTCGCCCGGCAGGTCTCAAGGCTTTGAGAGTCCTCATCAAGCGCCAACTCCGGCAAATGCAAGACTTCATCCACACTCGCATCGCGCATCCGAAACACCAAGGTACCCTCACGCTCCAACGCATCGAACCCATAGGCAAGGCTCAGCGATTGCAACGCACCACGCGGGCTGATCGCCCCCTCGACACGGTAGCCGCGCACCACGCCGTAAACAGCGCTCGTATCAATATCGCTCAGCCCTGCCGCCGCGCAAATCTCGCTGATCACATTGGACAGAGGCTGGGCAGTCGCGCGACCCGAAATCCAGTGCCCACGCGCATAGTTGCCCCCATCCGACCAAATTTCATCCAGTGCCGGAAATTGCGGATAGGGCCGCGTATCCCACGCCCAGACATGGGCGCGCGCCATGTCCACCATCGCGCCACCGTAAACCTCAGACACCGGATTGCGAGCGCTCTCCCCCCAGTAACTGATCATCGCGCGCAGATATTGCATCTGAAGAAAGTCATCGCGCCGCCCATCTGAATAATAGGGCAGAGAACTTTCCGAGCTTTTGGGATCAAGGAATTTGTTGGGTTGGTTGGTGCCCTTATCGATTGCCGCACAGCCTATTTCCGTAAACCAGATCGGCTTTGCACGCGGCTCCCATGCGGTAGGCGCCTCAAGACGCTCACCATTTACCCGCTCGTGATGATCGTTCTCCCACCACCCGCGCAAATCCTTGTAGCGCCAGACCCAAGGCTCATCGTGTTCCCCATCCGTGATTGATGTGCGGATCTGTGCATCACGATGCTCGCTTGAGGCATAATACCAGTCGTACCCCTCACCGCCCTCGATATTGGCGCGCAGGTAATCCAGATCATAGATCGCCCCCCAATGAGAATCCGCATGCTCTTCGCCGTCGCGCCAGTCCGACATCGGCATATAGTTGTCGATACCAACGAAATCGATGTTCTCATCGGCCCAAAGCGGATCAAGATGGAAAAAGCGATCGCCATTGCCCGGTTGGTAGCCAAAATATTCTGACCAATCCGCTGCATAGCCAATTTTGCATTCGCTCCCCAATATCGCACGCACATCCGCGGCCAGATCACGCATCGCCGCCACCGCCGGAAAGCTGTTTCCCATCCCCCGAATTTGCGTCAAGCTGCGCATCTCGGAACTGATACAAAACGCGTCCACACCACCCGCCATCGCACATAGATGCGCATAATGCAGGATGAACCTGCGCAGCGACCATTCCGGCGCGCCCGTATACGTCACGGTTTTACCTGCTGGCGTAAAATCACTTGGCGAAGCGGTGCCAAAAAACGCCACCACTTCAGCCGCTGCGCCTGCCGTACCATCGCTCGATCCCGCTCGTCCGGGTGCCTTTGCCAGCGTGATGCGCCCACGCCACGGCAAAGAAGGCTGCTCATCCGCATCGCTCCATGGGTCCGGCAAACCATTGCCCGCGAGTTGCTCCATCAGAATGAACGGGTAAAACGTCACCGCCTTGCCAGCCGCTTTCAGCGCCACGATCGCTTCGATCACCGAGGCATCTGCAGGCGTGCCACCATAAACGGTGCGCCCCTCAAACTGCGGGATTTCTTCCGCATCCGCGCGCGTCAGGCCCGACACCACCCAAGGCATCTCGCGTCCATCCACCAACTTCGTCGCAACTTTGGGCTGCACCGCGCAAGTTTCACAGCGCAAATCATCGCCAAACCACGACACCACCAACGAGATTGCCCCGCAGTTCGGCAACTCCTCATCGAGCACCATCAACGCGCGCGCAAAATCTGTCTGCGATCCGGGCGCGTTCTGATTGGCGAGTGTCATCGTTCCCGCAACCCCGGCTCCAGACAATCCAATCAATGAAGACCCCGCCGGGTAGCTGACCGAACCACCAACACCTGTCTCATAGACCTTGGTTGTCGCAAGCGCATATTCGCCCGTACCGGGGATCAACGCCACCGCCTGCAGCCCGCGCGTCAAATCAGGGGCGCCATCCAATAGCGCCCCCTGCGCCGGGCGCACGACCTCAAAGGTAAATTGCGGCACCCGGTTGCCATACTGGGCAAGCTCAAGATCCTCAAACACGACATAGGCGATGCCGCGATAGGCAGGCGCCTCGCCCACCCCCTCAACAGCCTCAATCTTGGGATCAGGTTGCTGATCCTCGCTGCCCGTATAAACGCGCAAATTAAGCGTTTCGGGATCAACCTCCGCACCATCCGCCCAAATTCGCCCGACGCGCAAAATCTCGCCTTCGCCGAGTGCCACGGCCAAACTCACTGAATAGCTATACGATGTCACTTTGGGCTGGTTTTTCCCGCCACCGCTCGTCGAGCGGCCCTCGATAAAGCGCGTGGCCCAGATCACCTGACCGCCCACACGCATCCGCCCCCAAACCACGCCCAGCCCATCGCCCTCAGACGCCCCAGTCAGCCTCAACCGCTCAACCCGGCCCGTCTCAACCGTACCCGAACCAGCCCCCAGCAACCGCTGGTCAATTGCGCGCCCCAAAGTGGCCCCGACGGCGCGCCCGATCACCGCACCCGACAGGCCCAAAACCGTGCCGCCAAAACCGCCACCAATTGCGGCACCCGCCGCCGAAAGCAAAATCGTCGCCATTCAACTGGCTCCCTCATGGAAAGTGAAACCGCGCCACGATGCGACGCCGCCAAGGACGCGTAAGCGCACTCTCGACAACGCCGTGACCGGTATAGGCATGGATAAACGCGCCCTGCTCAGCGAGCCCCGAGACAATGCCCAAATGTTTCGCCACACCATTGGCGCGCATCCGAAACAGAATGACATCGCCGAGGTGTTCGCCCCGCGCAGGCACGAAATGTAGCGCCATCACGCGCCACAACAGTTCATCGCCCGCAGGCTCGCCCCAATCGGGGCTGTAACGCGGCAAAACCGCTGGCTCGGCCCCGTACAGCGTGCGCCAAACCCCGCGCAAAAGGCCCAGACAATCGCTGCCAACACCGCGATGCGAAGCTTGATGCAGATAGGGCGTGCCAATCCAATCCCGTGCAATCGCAACGACACGCGCGCCGGAATCACCGCTCAACTAAACAGGCTCCCGCCATCATTGGCCCCGCCCTGCACAGGGTAGGACACAAGCCAATCCTCGCCGGGTATATGGGGAAAGCCGCGAAAGTTCAGAAAGTTTGCGAATTTGTCGCGACAGGTACCCGCACGCTTGTCACAACCCGCCTCAAGACGCACCCGATCTCCGACCGCAATGCCAGCCCCGATGCGCTGCCACAGCTCGATCTCGCGCACATCCCCCGCAAGCGAATGATCGTTCTTCACCAACCCGAGCAAACCCGCAGACGGCCCCGTCAAAACCTGGAATCGCCCCTTTTCGAACCAGCGCGCCTCAAACCCTGCGACCGCCTCAAAGGTGAACGTCACGCCATCCTTCACCGACGCAACCGCCCCCTCGAAACTGTAGCCCAGCTGATCTGGAACGAACTTGCATTGCCCATCGCCCAATACCGCTGCGCAGCGCGGATGGTAAACCCGACCGCGCTCGACATTCAGCGCCTCGGCTAAGCCGCGTAGCTCTGCGGTGAACGCCCCTTCTTGGCGCGAGATCTCCCCCATCGAGGCGCGAAACAGTAGCGCATGCTCAGCCAGATCCGTCCAGTTCACGATCCAGGCGCGCAGCTCCGCCCCGTCATAACGCCCCGCCAAAATATCGGCCTCAGTGATCGCCTCCGAACTCAGCGCGCCATAAGCTTCGCTATTGTCCACCGATAAGCCAGTGCCCTGCGCAATCGTCTTAGCCGTCATCCCGCTATCAGGCTCAAAGCGAATGCCCTCAAAGGAAAACGCCACATCATGATCGGTAAAACCCAACACCGTGCCATCATTACGCGTCACCGCCCAAGCCCGCGCAATCGTTGTGGCCCCGCTGGCCAGATGCGCCTTTAATGCTTCAGAAAACGCCATCAGATACGCACCTCCACAATCGGCACCTGTGGCATCTCACCGGCCTGAAACGACTGGATCGACACCGAGATCGCATCCGCATCAAAACGCACAGGCACGTCAAATTCGAACCCCGCAGTGATCACAGCCCCAGCGCCCGGCGCGTCGCAAAATGTCACCAGCCCGGTCGCCGTATCGACCTCCCAATCCACCGCCTCGGCCTGATAGGCGCCCTGCACCCCCGCCTTCACCGTGCCTGCCACTGGCTTGAGGATCGGGCGCGTATAATCGACCCCGCCCGAGCTATAGGTCTTGCTCAGCTGAAACACCCGCGTGACCCCGTCGCCATGCCCGATCAACTGATCCTCATAATCCACATCTCGCGAGGGCGCGCTGCTTTTGAAATCCCCCCAATCCTTCCAGCGAAACCCGTGCAACTGCCCGCCCCGCGCCTCGAAAAACGCAATCAGCCGCGCCACATCATCAAGCGAGCGCAACCCAACCCCCGCATCATAGCGCCGCCGCGAATGCGCCCAAGGCGAGTTGCGCTCTTCAAACCCGTTGCTCAGCGTCACGATCTGAGTGCGCCGCTCTGGCCCGCCAACCGAACCAAAGCTCAGGTTTGCGGGAAATCGAATGTCGTGAAATGCCATCGCTTGTCCCTCACCGGTTGCGTTCACCACGCGCCAGCGCGCGGTTCACCTGCGCCGCAATCTGCGTCGAACTGCGTGAAAACCCTGCAACATCGGGCGTGCTCACATTCATCACCACATTGACCGATCGTCCCCCTTGCGAGGCCACACCCAGCCGCCCGTCAGCCCCCCGTGCCAGCGGCATGATCGCCTCAGGGCCCGCTTCGCCCATCAGCCCCGTGGCACCGCGCATCGGAAATGTCGTGGGGCGGCTCACCACACCGCCCTTGGCAAACGGCATCACCCGGCCTTGCGAAAACGCCCCGCCATCGGCAAAGGCAAACATCCCGCTCAATGCCGAGTTCATCCCGTTCGCCAACGCGCCGCCGACTGCCGATTGCACCGGCTTCATCGCAACGTTGTAAACGCTGTTCGCCATGCTTTGGGCCACCTGCGTCAACGCATCCGACAGCTTCATCCCGTCAAACACGACACCGTCAAACGCGCTTTTAAGCGTGCGCCCGAACGCGTTGCTCAGCGTGTTCACCTCGCGCCCGGTAAAGATCAAACTCTCGCGCATCGAGGCCAACTCGGAATTGAACACCTCCGCCATCGCACCCGCACCGCCCAAGCTCTTTTCAAGATCAGCCGCCTGCTGCCCCAGCCCGTCAAGCCCATCCACTTCGATCATCCGTTCTTCCTTTCAGATCCATCCGCGTCATCTGGAAACCGTGCCAGCAACGCCTCAAAGCGCGACCGCCCCATCGCGCGCGCACCAGCCGCGCTCTCCCCCAACATGATCGCCAGTTCCGCAGGGGTGAGTGCCCAGAATTCCGCCGGGCGCAGGCGTAGCTGATGCAGTCCCACCCGCATCAGCCCCGCCCAATCCAGCCCGCCCCGCGCATTCACGCAGCCCCCTCACCAGGCACCGCAAACGCCCGCGCCAGCAATTCGGCTGCACGCTGCGCTGCCGCCATCGGGCCGCCGCCAATCTCGACACTGCGCAAATCCTGCGCACAGCCTTGCCAACCGCCCCCCCGCAGCCCCGCCACGATCAGCGCCAGTACATCGCGACTGGAAAACCGCCCCGCCTCGAACCGCTCGACCAGCGCGATCATCCCGCCACTCTCGCCGATCTCGGCCTCCAACTCGGCCAGCGCGCCCAGCGTCAGCTTTGCGCGATGCCCCACACCATCAAGCGTGATCTCGACCTCACCAGCCCAAGGGTTCGCCATCTCGCCCCCCTCAGATCGCGGTGAAGGCCAGCGCGCCCGCCGAAGCCAGCACAATCTCATAGCTCGCCTCGCCGTCATGGCTGCCTGCATAATCAATCGAGGTGATCATGAACGCGCCCTGCACGATCCCGAAATCGGGGATCACAACCTGAAATTCGGGCACCTCGCCATCGAAGAAAATCTGGCGCGCGCGCTCATCCGTGCCGGCATCCTTGAACACGCCAGAGCCCGAAATCGAAGCCGAGCGCACCCCCGCGCCCCCCAACAATTCGCGCCACCGCCCTTC
>JAFGWK010000178.1 GCA_016937195.1 Paracoccaceae bacterium
CCGCTCACACGCCCTGTCGCGACAAAAGGCTAGCCGGGCGGGCCCGTGCGAGGGAAGCGGTCAGCAAGCCCGCGATGATGGCTTTGGCGATATCACCAGGGATAAATGCCACGACGAGCAGGGTTGCCTCGCTGAGGGTTTTTCCAAGCACAACGGACATTCCTACAATCCCAAAGGCATAGAGAACGCCGATTCCCCCTATGATCGAGGCGATGCTGGCCACAAGGGTCAGCGGCGCCTGGCGCCATTTTTGCACGATCAAGCCAGTGACAAAGGCCGCCGCGACCCAGCCGAACAGGAAGCCCGAAGTCGGGCCTGCAAACACCCCAAGACCGCCACGCCCCCCCGACAGCAGCGGTAAGCCAAGGGCTACGAGCAACAGGAACACAAGAACGGCCATTGCGCCCCGGCGCGCGCCCAGAACCGTGCCGCAGAGCATGATTCCGAGACTTTGCGCCGTAATTGGCACACCAAATCCCAGCGTGATATTGGGCACGATCCCTAAGACGGCGATCAGGGCCGCAAACAACGCCACATTGGCGACGGTCTTTTCCATACTCATTTCTCCTGCATATCCATTAAGCCGCCACGCGCGCGCAACGCTTCGGCCACGCGGTCGGCATCATCAAGGGCACAAACCGCAAGCGGCATAACGATACGCCAGCGCGGCTTTCGCGTCGAGCGCGCGCGCCAGCTTTGCGACAGCAACTGCCCTTTTTCTCCCAAGACCGGAATCATGCGGATCACAAGGGCAAGGCAAATCTCCAGCGCGCGCAGGTTCAAGCCGAGGCGCGCGAAGGGAGAGGTCAGCTTGTGCACCACCTCCATCATATCGCTGAGCCGCGTCGTCATTGTCACCAGATTGGCAAGCGCCACGGCGCTAATCATGCGCAGAGTGATGACAGCCCCTTCAGCCATCGCCCCGATCACAAAATGCCAGATCAGCACGCCCACGACAAACGGCCAAAGAATGAACAGTCGGCGGACACCGACGCTGAAGAACATCTTACCGGGCAGGCTATAAAGCAGCAGAACAGCCACTAACACCGCGCCATGAAACCAAAGAGTCGAGATGCTGGCCAGCACAACCGTTGCCACCAGCAACGCCCCAAGCTTCAGCGCCGCAGGCAGATCATGGGCACGCGTTCTAACGGGAGAGGTCAGAGATATCATCACCCGCTCCGAGCGTTTCCATCGCGTCGAGATAGTTTGCCAAGACGCGTTGTGTGTCACCTGAACGCGCGATTTGCCCCTTTTCCAGCCACAGCACGCTTTCACAGTCTTGCAGATCGCCTGGATCATGCGAGATGTGAATCACCGCGCCGTCAAATAGGCGCAAATAGCGGCTTAGCTGTGTCTTCGTAGGAAAATCCAAACCCGCAAAGGGCTCATCCAGCACCAGAACCTTTGGCGCCATCGCAACAATCGACATCAGGCAGACAAGATGTTTTTGCCCATGCGACAGCGTCGAAACCGGTGATCGCGCCCAGTCCGATTTGCCAAACCGCGCAAGAATAGCGAGGGCGTCGCGTTCGGCCTGCGCCTTTTTGCGACCCAGTTGCGTTAGTCCGAACGCCACCTCTTCTAGGACGGTGGGAAAGATGATCTGGTGATCAGGGTTTTGAAACAAGATCCCGACCTCGCGCAGCGCCGCACGGCGGTCGGTATAAACATCAACGCCATTGAGCCGACAGGTTCCGCCAGCGGGTGCGATCAGCCCCGCAAGGAGGCGCGCGAGCGTCGATTTTCCAGACCCGTTGCGTCCGACCACGCCCAAGCGATGAAACGACAGATCAAGGCCAATCGGTCCCAGCACGCATCGCGCGTCAATCTCTACGCTGGCATCGACAAGGGTTAGCTGCGCCGACAGCGTCTCTTTCATGTGCTTGGCCGGTTTGAGGTCCAACGTCAGTCTCCCAAAGCGATCTAGAGCAACCCGCACCCTTGGGCCGCCGCATGTGATCTGCGCAAGGGTCATCCCATTTTGCGCGCGGAGAATAAAGAGCGTAGCGACAAACATCGCCGCTGAATGGTCAAGATCGTGCCCAAAGATTAAAGGGCCGGCCAATCTGGCCAGCCCCTGCACGCAACAATCCCGAAGCGATCATTTGGCTTTTTTCAGCGCCTTCTTAGCCGCTTTCAGCTTATCTTCCTGACGCTCCACTTTTTCCTTACGCAGCTTGACTTCTTTTTTCAGCGACTTGATCTCGGCTTTCTTCGCCATGGGGAGTCCTCCTGGAATTTAGGTTTATTGCCCGTCGGGTTGGTCTTCATGCTCTTTCAAAAAGCCACGAATGAAGCGTCGAATTTCACGCGCAGCACTGGTATCGAGCGTATCACATAGCGAGACAAAACGATCTCGCTCTGCCCCGGCGATCCGGACAATCAACTGACTGTCTTTCAGCGCCTTCTTCTTTACTTTCTTCTGATCGGTCATGTCGCAACCTCCCACTGGGCATGCAATTGTTATTGCATGCGCTATCATTTGTATATGCATTTCTCCACAAAAGCCGCCATCACAGTAGTCAGCTCGCGTGATACTTGCCAAAAACGCAAACGTCGCGACGCAGATCATTCAGCGTGCAATTCGCCAGTCAGGGCAAGGGAAGGATCGAGAAAGACATGGTGGTCCCGGCGCGATTCGAACGCGCGACCTTTCGCTTCGGAGGCGAACACTCTATCCAGCTGAGCTACGGGACCATGTTTCTGTGCTATCTCTGGAAGTCCCAGATTTCAACCCAGATGACGTCTGTCTGAGCGCGGATATAGTCGAGCCATCGACGCGCCGCAACGCCAAATCTTAGACGCGCCGGGTCGCCAGTGCATCGTCCAGAACGCTCGCAAGAACATCGCGCGGCACATCCGCGCTAACGAAACTCTCTCCGATCGCGCGCGCAAGAATAAAGCGCAGCTTGCCGTCTTCGACCTTTTTATCCTGCGCCATCAGATTGATCAGTGCGTCAGTGCCCGGCAGATCGCCTTCGATGTCACATAGATCAACCTTCATCCCCATCGCGCGCAGATGGGCGCGCACACGGCTGGGGGCCTCTTGGCTGCATAGCCCAAGGCGTTGCGACAGCTCAAACGCCAGCGCACAGCCAATCGCCACGCCCTCGCCATGCAACAGCCGATCACCGTAGCCCGTCGCAGCCTCAAGCGCGTGACAGAACGTGTGCCCCAGATTGAGCAGCGCGCGGTCCCCCTGCTCGGTTTCGTCGCGCGCCACGATCTCGGCCTTCATCTGCACCGAGCGTTTGACCGCATGCATCCGCCCCGCCATATCGCCCGCGGCCATCGCAGGCGCGTTCGCCTCCAGCCAGTCGAAAAACGCCGAATCGCCGAGCAGCCCGTATTTCACCACCTCGCCGTAGCCTGCGAGAAAGTCGCGCGGCTTCAGCGTACCTAGCACCTCAAGATCGGCCAGAACGAGGCTGGGCTGATGAAACGCACCGATCAGGTTTTTGCCTTGGGGTGCATTGATTCCGGTCTTGCCGCCGACCGAGCTGTCGACTTGCGCCAGCAGGCTGGTCGGGATTTGCACGAACCGCACACCCCGGCGCAGTACGGCGGCGGCAAAGCCAACCAGATCGCCAATTACTCCGCCGCCAAAGGCAATAACGATATCGCGCCGCTCAACTTTTTGCTCAAGCAGCCATTCGACGGTGCGGATGAAGTGCGGCCAGCTTTTTGTGCCCTCGCCGGGGGGCAGGCGCAGCGCCATCATTTCGACATCACCAAGCCCGGCGCGCAGCGTTTCAAGATGCAGATCGGCCACGGTTTCATCCGCCACCACAGCAACCCGAGGGCGACGTAGCAAAGGCGCGATCTCGGCCCCGGCATTGCCAAGCAATCCGGTACCGATACGCACCTCATAAGACCGCGCGCCCAGACTGACTGACACTATCTCACGCATCATTTCTCTCCTCAAAAAGCCCGTCAACGGCTTGCAGCTGACGCACGACCTTTTGCGCCATATCAGTGATCGACAGCGAAGGTTCGGCCTCTACCACGATCTGCGCCTTGCAATAGTACGGCTCGCGCGCCTCAAGCAGGCTGGCCAACGTGGCTTTGGGGTCAGCGGTGCGCAACAGCGGGCGCGTATTTTTATGGCGCACCCGGTTCCACAGCAGGTTCAGATCGGCGCGCAGCCAGACCGACACACCCAGCCGGGCGATCAAATCGCGATTGCCCTCGGCCAGAAACGCCCCGCCCCCGGTCGAGATCACACCGGGCGGCCCCAACAACAAGCGTTCCAGAACCTCTGATTCGCGGGCGCGGAAAAACGGTTCGCCATCGCGGGCAAAAACTTCGGCGACGCTCATTTGGGCCGCGC
>JAFGWK010000018.1 GCA_016937195.1 Paracoccaceae bacterium
ATCATCAGCCACGTCATCGCGACTTTCTCGCGCAAGCCTGTCTTTGGCTATTTGCCGATGGTTTATGCGATGGTGGCGATCGGGGTGCTGGGCTTTGTCGTATGGGCGCACCACATGTATACGGTGGGTCTATCTCTAACGCAGCAAAGCTACTTCATGGTGGCCACGATGGTGATCGCGGTGCCCACAGGCGTGAAGGTGTTTAGCTGGATCGCAACGATGTGGGGCGGCTCGATCCAGTTCAAGACGCCGATGCTTTGGGCGCTTGGCTTCCTGTTCCTGTTCACCATCGGCGGCGTGACCGGCGTGGTGCTTAGCCAAGCTCCGCTGGATCGCGTCTATCACGACACCTATTACGTCGTGGCGCACTTCCACTATGTGATGTCGCTTGGCGCTGTGTTCGCAATCTTTGCTGGGATCTATTTCTGGATCGGCAAAATGTCGGGGCGGCAATACCCGGAATGGGCGGGCAAAGTGCATTTCTGGGCGATGTTTATCGGCTCGAACATGATCTTCTTCCCGCAGCACTTCTTGGGCCGTCAGGGCATGCCGCGCCGCTACATCGACTATCCAGAGGCCTTTGCCACCTGGAACTATGTCAGCTCGATCGGCGCGTTCATCTCGTTTGCCAGCTTTATCTTCTTCATCGGCATCGTGTTCTACACCCTGTTCTGGGGCAAGCGCGTGAC
Organism: Paracoccaceae bacterium; assembly: GCA_016937195.1. Taxonomy (GTDB): domain Bacteria; phylum Pseudomonadota; class Alphaproteobacteria; order Rhodobacterales; family Rhodobacteraceae; genus Thioclava. Next base: position 690 of record JAFGWK010000018.1, read on the forward strand.
CGAGAATAACTACTGGAACGAATATGCCGACACGCTGGAATGGACCCTGCCCTGCCCGCCGCCCGAACATACGTTCGAGCAGCTTCCCAAACGTGAGGACTGGGACCACGCCCATTCCCATTAGCGGGGCTCCCGTCTCCTAAGCTTGAAACGGCCCCGGTGCGATCCGGGGCCGTTTTTATTGTAGGCCGCGCGTGACGCTTTGCGGGGTCTGCAATCCGCGTTAATCTGACATGTGCGTGACCGAGAGAGCCAATGCCCTATCGCTGGATCGAAACCGCCCCCACCGAGGGGCAGGCGGCGGGTGCCCCCGCAACCGAGCTGCATTTGTGGCCCTACCGCTCTTTGCCGCGCAAAGGGTTTGTGATCTTTATCGTCATCTTCGTCACACTTATCAGCCTGCCCCTGTTTGCAGTGCTCGGACGGGTAGAGCTGTGGTGGCTTTTGCCCTTCATCATGGCAACCGTGGCCGGTGTCTGGTGGGCAATCTCGGCAAGCTACCGCACGGGCGAGGTGCGCGAGGTGCTATCCTTCAGCCCACAAAAACTACGCCTGATCCGTCGCGATCCCGGGCGTGTCGAACCACGCGACTGGGAAGCAAACCCACATTGGGTCCGCGTCGAAATGCACGTCAAGGGCGGGCCGGTGCCGAATTATCTAACCCTGCGCGGCGGCCCTCGTGAGGTTGAGATCGGTGCGTTTCTGACCCCCGAGGAACGGCGCGAATTGCAGGGCGAATTGACGCGCCACATTGCCAAAGCGCGCGCGCCAATGCCGCTTTAGCGCCTAATCCTGCACCCCCACACCGGGGCCGGAAATCGGCAAACATCGATAGGTTTTCTCAATCTTGAGTGCCGCTTGGCGCGCCCACGCATCGCTGTCGCGATTGATCTTTCGGGTTGCAGTTTTGGGCTGAGCCCCCGCCCTCAACGCCCCCACCAACTCTGCGGCAAAAGTCTCACCATAACTACGGATCTTGCCCTCATAGGCCGCATGCGCCTTGCGCGCACGCGCTTTGGTAGCACGCGGCGAAGCACCAGACGCACAAAGATAGCCAAGCGCCCCTCCAGCAACGCGGGAAGGGAACTGGAACATTTGCCTGTCAGGATAGCTGTGTTTGATCTCATCCAACCCCGCCGTGGGAACACAGGCGCCAAGCAATGCCGACAGGCCCAGCACACGCAGCTTTAAACGGTTGAACATATCTCGTCCTCACACGCACACAGCCGCAAACTGCGAAAGCAACCGCCCTTGCCCGCTTGTTTACGAGGCGAGGCGATCTTTGACCTGCGGACCGACTTTAGAGAAATCCATCTGACCGGTGTATTGGCCTTTCAGCTCGCCCATCACCCGGCCCATATCGCGGATCGAATCTGCGCCGAGCTTGGCAATCGCGCTATCAATGGCCGCTGACACCTCGTCATCGCTCAGTTGACGGGGCAGAAAATCCTCGATCACCGCGACTTCCGATAGCTCTTTTTCGGCCAGTTCCAGCCGTCCACCCTCTTCATAAGCGCGCGCGCTTTCTTGGCGTTGCTTGACCATTTTCCCCATGATCGCAAGCACTTCTGGGTCTCCAACAGTCCCCTCGCCCTCACCCTCTGATCGCATCGCGATCTCGCGGTCCTTGATCGCCGCATTGATCAAGCGCAGCGTTGAAAGCCGCTCGCGATCTTTTTCCTTCATCGCCAGCTTAAGCGCTGTCGCGATCCGTTCACGCATTTGCATAATCTACGTCCTTTATGCAGCAAGCCGCCAGAATACCCGCTTTGCGAAACGCGCACAACCACTGCAAATTATTGATTTTATTGCTAAATACAAATCTCTCACGAGCCCTTGACCCGCGCGTGGCACGCGCCTAAGTTCCGTCGAATTTTGCCTCGGGGAGACGCGCCATGCCTGCAAGTCAGACTGCATCGGAAAAGCCCACCGCATTGATCGCGTTGGCGGATGGACAACTTTTTTATGGTCGCGGATTTGGCGCAACCGGTGAAACGGTCGCCGAGCTGGTGTTCAACACCGCGATGACGGGCTATCAGGAAATCATGACCGATCCCTCCTATGCGGGTCAGGTCGTGACCTTTACCTTCCCTCATATCGGCAACACGGGCGTGAACCCCGATGATGACGAAACGGGCGATCCGGTCGCTGCGGGCATGGTGGTCAAATGGGATCCGACCGAGCCAAGCAACTGGCGCGCAAGCGAGGATCTGGTGGACTGGCTGGCAAAACGCGGCCGCATCGGCGTCGGTGGCATCGACACCCGCCGCCTGACCCGCGCAATCCGTCAGCAAGGGGCCCCCCATGTCGCGCTGGCCTATAATCCCGATGGCGTGTTTGACATCGAAGCGCTGGTGAAAAAGGCCCGCGACTGGTCGGGGCTTGAAGGGCTTGATCTGGCCAAGGATGTGACCTGCGCGCAAAGCTATCACTGGGATCAGATGCGTTGGGCTTGGCCCGAGGGCTACACCGCAGCCAAGGGTAATGATCTCAAGGTCGTCGCGATCGATTATGGTGCAAAGCGCAACATTCTGCGCTGTCTCGCAAGTGCGGGCTGCGATGTGACGGTGCTGCCGGCAACCGCGACCGCCGAGGAGGTGCTCGCATTGAATCCCGATGGCGTATTTCTGTCCAACGGTCCGGGCGATCCGGCAGCAACGGGTGTCTATGCCGTGCCGATGATCAATGGTGTGCTGGATGCACAATTGCCAGTGTTCGGGATTTGCCTTGGTCACCAGATGCTGGCGCTCGCACTGGGTGCCAAGACGATTAAAATGAACCACGGCCATCACGGGGCCAACCACCCGGTGAAAGATCTGACCACCGGCAAGGTTGAGATCACCTCAATGAACCATGGCTTTACGGTTGACAGTCAAACGCTGCCTGCGGGTGTAACCGAAACGCATATCTCGCTGTTTGATGGCTCCAATTGCGGCATTGCACTGCAAGATCGCCCCGTTTTCTCGGTGCAACACCACCCCGAAGCCAGCCCTGGCCCGCAAGACAGCTACTACCTGTTTGAACGCTTCGCCGATGCGATGCGTGCCCGCAAAGCCGCTTGAATTCGTGGCATTTGCGCCCTCGCAGCGCAAATGCCACGCAATGCCCTTGATGCGTTAACTCCCCGTTAACCCTGCGTCCGCATGTTGAGTGCGCGACAGTGGTTAGGGGCGATTCATGGCGCGGGCCAAGATAAATATTGCAGCTTCGTTTGAAAACGTCGCGCCCGATGCGCCGCCGCTTTCGTCGATGCAAAACGTCGCGCCCGCGCAACGTCGACACCGGGTGTCCCCCAAAACCCATTCAAGGCCATCACCTCGCACGCCACTGGGCCAGATCCTGCTGGAGATGGGCGAGGTTGAGCCGGGAAATCTGCTCAAGGCGCTTGCCCTGCGCCAGCGGGAAGACGTGCGACTTGGGGATATCCTGCTGACCCATGGTTGGGTCGATGAACCCGCCTTGATGGCCGCCTTGGCCCGGCAATGGCAAGTCTCGGTCGTTGACCTGACGCGCAAGCACCCCGACCCGCGCTTGATTGACGCGCTTGGGGCAGAGCTGTGTCTGGCGCAGGCGATGGTGCCTTGGCGTCAGATCGGCGGACATACCGTCATCGCCACCGCGCGCCCTGAAAGCTTTGCCGCCCTGAAATCAGAGCTTCCCGCCAAATTCGCCCCTTATCGTATGATGCTTGCGCCCGAGCGCGAGGTGCATGAAAGCCTGCTGCGGCGTCGCCAAACCGCGTTGATCCGGCGCGCCGAGGTCAAGGTTGATCTTGCCGAAAGCTGCCGCACGCATAATGAGGCGCGGGCTGCGCGGATCGCGATGGCGTTTGTCATCTTCACTTTTCTGGGTTTGTGGTTTGCGCCGCAATGGATTTTGGGAGCGCTGTTTGGCTGGGTCATGCTGGCTCTGATCGGTTCGATGGGACTAAAGCTGATGGCCTTTGCCGCCGAATTTACCGCGTTACGCAAGGCAGACGTACGCCCCATTCCAAAGCACCATCCAAATGGGGCCCCGCCGCCACGCCTGCCGATCATTTCCATGATGGTGCCTCTCTTTCGCGAAAACGATATCGCGGCACGGCTGGTCGAACGTCTAGGGCGGCTGAACTATCCGCGCGAATTGCTAGACGTGATCCTTGTTGCCGAACAAAGCGATACGATCACACTGGACGCTCTGGCAGATGCACAATTGCCTCGTTGGATGCGAGTCGTCAGCGTGCCCGACGGCCCAATTAAGACCAAGCCGCGCGCCCTGAACTATGCGCTTAGCTTTTGCCGCGGCTCGGTGATTGGCGTCTGGGATGCCGAAGATGCACCAGATCCCGATCAACTTCACATCGTAGCGCGCCACTTTGCACAGGCCCCCGCTGACGTCGCCTGCCTGCAAGGGATTCTTGATTATTACAACCCGCGCACCAACTGGCTCTCGCGCTGTTTCACGATCGAATATGCAACGTGGTTTCGAATGTTTTTGCCGGGTCTGGCGCGGCTTGGTTTTGTGGTGCCTTTGGGTGGAACGACCCTGTTTTTCCGCCGCAATGCGCTGGAAAAGCTGGGTGGCTGGGATGCCCACAACGTGACCGAGGATGCCGATCTGGGTGTGCGTCTGGCGCGCCATGGCTATCGCACAGAGCTGATCCCCGCCGTCACCTATGAAGAGGCCAATTGCCGCGCGATACCCTGGGTCAAACAACGTTCGCGCTGGCTTAAGGGCTACGCCATGACGTGGTCGGTGCATATGCGCAACCCGCTGCAGCTTTGGCGCGACCTTGGCACCAAGCGGTTCATCGGCGTGCAAATCCTGATCCTTGGCTCGCTATCGCAATATATACTCGCCCCGGTTCTGTGGAGCTTCTGGATCACGCTGTTCGGGCTGTGGCATCCGATTGCCTCGAATATGCCCGCGGTTTTGTTCTGGCCGATGATGGCGCTGTTTGTGGCCTCAGAACTGATCAATATCGCTGCTGGCATGTGGGCAGTGCGCCAAGAGGAACACCGGCATCTCATCAAATGGGTACCCTCGCTGCACCTGTATTTTCCGCTGGGTGCATTGGCGGGATGGAAGGCAATCTATGAAGTTATCACGATGCCGTTCTACTGGGACAAAACCCATCACGGGATATTCGATACAGCGCTGGCGCGTGATGCGGCAAGGCCGATGCCGGGTGAGCCAAGCCTGATCCCCGCCATCGCGCTTGTCAGTGACCGGCTGTCACAACCGGCCCCGCGCACCGCGCGTGCACCATTGATTGACTAAAGGCAGATTAAAGCGCCTCGGCCCAGTGACCAGCCGTGCCATGCCCCGCCGCATCCAGCTTGAGGCGGGTCTCAAACGCGCGCGAGATATGGGCGCGCAACGCGGCTGCCGCCGCCTCTTCATCGCCCTCGCGGATCGCATCGATAATTGCCTGATGCTCATCGAGCGCGGCCTGCCCCCGGCCCTTCACCGATAGCGACGTCGTCGCCAGCAAAGCCATCGAGCGATGCACAAGATCCAGTTGCTGAACGAGATAGCGGTTATGCGAGGCCAAATGGATCTGGTGGTGAAAGCGACGATTGGCCCGGCTTAATGCCTCGGGGCTGTTGAGCTGGCCGCGATCCTCGTCAATCATGTTTTGCAACACACGCACCTCTTCGGGGGCCGCATGTTTGGCCGCCAGTCTGGCCGCCAGCGCCTCTAGTTCGGCGCGCACGACATAAAGCTCCGCCAACTGGTTGTGATCAAGCGAGGCCACAATCAACGAACGACCATCGCGCGCCAACATCTGCTGCGTTTCAAGGCGCTGTAACGCCTCGCGCACCGGGGTGCGCGACACGCCGAACCGTTCGGCCAATTCAGATTCCACCAAACGGTTGCCGGGGCGGTAAATGCCCTCATCGATTGCTTCGAGAATAAGCGTATAGGCGTCTTTTTGCATCTGTCCTGCCTTGCTTCTTTTGGCAGATTAAGCCCGCGTGGACGCCTAAGACAAGCAGATTGCACCTGCGCGCCTCTCGCCCTACCCTTCGCGCCATGAGCACACATGATTTTTCGCAAGTGACCGACTGGGTCTTTGATCTCGACAACACGCTATATCCGCCCTCGGCGCGGCTGTTTGACCAGATCGAAGTGAAGATGACCGATTTCGTGATGCAGGCGCTGGGGGTGGATCGCGCCCATGCCGATCATCTGCGCGGGCATTATTGGCAGCTATACGGCACCACGCTGGCCGGGCTAATGCATGAACATAACGTCGATCCCGGCCCCTACCTGACCGAGGTGCATGAGATCTCGCTCGATCATCTGCAACCCGATCCTGCCCTGCGCGACGGGATTGCCGCCCTTCCCGGTCGGCGGATCGTGTTCACCAACGGCTCGGCGCCCTATGCCGAGCGGGTTCTGGCGGCGCGCGGTCTGTCGGGGCTGTTTGACGGGGTTTACGGCGTCGAACATGCCGAATTTCATCCCAAGCCCTTGCCGCAGGCCTTTGACACGGTCTTTGCGAAAGCCGGGATCACGCCCGCGAAAGGCGCAATGTTTGAGGATGATCCGCGCAATCTGCGCCACCCCCATGCGTTGGGAATGCGCACCGTACATGTCGCGCCGACCGCCGAGCCCGACGATCACATCCAGCATCACACAGATGATCTGGCGGCATTCCTGACGCATATGACACGAAAGTGACGCTGACATCACGAAACTGCGACATTATGGCGCGCGTTGATCGCTATATAAAGCGTCCACCTTCCGTTAAGTCCTGACGGGCTATCAGGGAGATAGCGAAGGGAGATTCGACAATGACCATGATGACCGCCGATTCCGGCGTTACGGCCTCTGTTGCCGACACTCACACCCATTCCGATGACAAAGCACATGTGAAACCGAGCACGATGTACTTGATCGCGTTTCTGGTAGTCGCTCTCGCTGTTGGCCTGATTGCCACGATGGGCCTTGGCGGGTTGATCCTTTGGGGCGTCGGTGCGACCTGGATCATGCTGGCCTTGCTGGTTGTGATGACCGCTGGCGGTTGATCTGCCCGACGTAGCGCGATCCGGATGTGATCTGACACAGCTGTAGCAACGAGGCCCAGAACATATTGTTCCGGGCCGTCTTTGTCGTTGCGCAGCGATGCGACAGTCTGGGCAATGGCGCGAAACCCACATCCATGCTATCAAGACTGCGTTACTTGTCTTTAGCGCATTATAGCCACTGGAGATCGTCATGAACGCAGCCATCAACCCGCAATCGAACAAAGGCGCGCTGTCGCTTTATCTTCTCGCGGCCCTAATCGTGGCCGGGTTGGTTCTGGGCACGTTGTTGTTTGGTCTTTTGGGGACAACGGTTTGGATGATCGCGATGACCTTCGTGGTCTTCGTCGTGCTCGTTGGTATCTCGTTCAGCTAAGAAAACCCAAGAGGTCGCTGAAACGGTCGCCTCGGGGTGGCTTTCTGCGATTGCGCAATCCGGCCGATCCGGGCAAATTACGGGCGTATCAGACGGGGCAATCCATGTCACAGCCAACCGACATTCAGCAAACCGATATCCTGATTTCTGGCGGAGGGGTCGCTGGACTGATTGCAGCTGCGGCCTTTGGTGCGGCGGGGTTCACCACGATCTGCGTCGACCCCGCACCGCCTGTCACCTCCGAAGCGGCCGAGGGCGCGGATATGCGCACGACCGCGCTGTTGCAACCCTCGCGCAAACTGCTTGAGGCAGCGGGGCTTTGGGCGCGGCTGACACCCCATGCTGCGCCATTGCAAATCATGCGCATCATCGACGCGGGCGGCGAGAAATCCGAAGCGCGACTGTCGCGCGATTTCGATGCCGCCGATCTGTCGGACGAACCCTTTGGCTGGAACTTTCCAAACTGGCTGCTGCGCCGCGAAATGGTCGCGCGGCTGGACGAAATCCCACAGGTCGATTTCCGCCCCGGCGTTGCGACGACCGGGCTGGTGACGCGCGAAAACGGGGCCGAGGTGACGCTGTCAGATGGCACCCATGTACAGGCGAAACTGGTGGTTGCCGCCGACGGGCGCAACTCGTTTATCCGCGAGGCGGCGGGTATTCCCGTAAAGACAACGCATTACGGTCAAAAAGCACTGGCCTTTGCCGTCACTCACCCGATCCCGCATGGCAATATTTCCACCGAGATTCACCGCTCTGGCGGGCCGTTCACATTGGTGCCGCTGCCTGATCGCAACGGCATTCCCTCATCAGCGGTGGTCTGGATGGAGCGCGGGGCCGAGGCCGAACGCTTGGCCGCCCTTCCCGTCGCGGAGTTCGAGGCCGCGATGCTAGAGCGCTCGACCGGTCTCCTTGGGCCGCTTAAGCTGGAAACACGCCGCTCGGTCTGGCCAATGATGACGCAGATTGCGCGCCGCTTTAGTGCGCAACGCGTGGCCCTGATCGCCGAGGCGGCCCATGTCATCCCGCCAATTGGCGCGCAGGGGCTGAACATGAGCCTTGCCGACTTGTCCCATCTGCTTGATCTGTGTGACCGCGATCCGGCGCATCTGGGGGAACCTGCGATGCTGGAGGCCTACCACCGCCGCCGCTGGCCAGAGGTTAAGGCGCGCGAGATCGGGATCGACTTCCTCAATCGGGCATCGATGGTTCAGGCCCGCCCACTGCGTGATCTACGCGCAGGGGTTTTGGGCGCGCTTTATTCGCTGGGACCGGTGCGCAAGTCTTTGATGCGCGCGGGGCTGGGCGTCAAATAGCGCCTTTGGTCGCGCTCTGACGTAGCCACGGCCCGCGCCAAAATCGCCGCATCATCAGCGCGCCCGCACAGGCCAGACCCAACACCAACCCGAACCATAGCCCGACCCCGCCAAAACCCAGCGGAAATGCCAGAGCGTAGCTTGCCGGAATACCAACCAGCCAATAGCTCAGCACCGCCATCCACATCGGCACACGCGTATCCTGCACGCCGCGCAACAGGCCCAGCGCCATCACCTGCATCAGATCAAAAAGCTGAAACACCGCCGCGACCATCAGAAAGCTCACGCCGCTCGCAATAATCTGCGCACTTGCAGGATTGGCGCGATCCAGAAACAGCGCGGTGAGCGGCCCGCCCAATGTCACAAACAGCGCCACCGTCGCCAGCCCATAGGCCAGCGACAGGCCGATGACCGCCAGCGCCCCGTCACGCAGCAGTCGTGGATTGCGCGCGCCATGCGCTCGACCCGCGCGCACCGTTGCCGCATTGGACAGCCCGACATGCACCATGAACGCAATCGAGGTGATTTGCAGCGCGATTCCATGGGCGGCCAACTCGACCGTACCAATCCAGCCCATCATCAGGGCCGAGGCCTGAAACATCGAGCCTTCCGCAACCGAGGTCAGACCCACCGGCACGCCCATTTTCAGCACCAGCCAGAACGCCTCCCAATCGGGGCGCCAGAATCGGGCGAACAGCTCGATATGCGTCAGGCCGGGGGCACGCGCGGCATAGATCGCCTGTGCAACCAAACTAAGGCAAGTGACGGTAAGCGAGGCAATCGCCGCCCCGCGCACGCCCAGTTCAGGAAAGCCCCAATTGCCGAAAATCAGCAACCAGTTCAGCGCGATATTGACCCCGATACCCGCCAGCGTGATCCACAACAGAACCTGCGTGCGCTCTTGCGCGGACAGGTAAGAGCGCAGCACCATCATCGCCAGCGCAGGGGCTAGGGCAAAGCCAAGGATGCGCAGATAGTCCTGTGCGAGACTTGCGATCTGGGGTTCCTGACCCAGCAATTGCAGGATCGCGCCGGAATACCACGTCACCGGCAACACCGCGATGCCATAGAGGATCGACAGCCAGATCCCCATCCGCGTGTCGCGCCGTGCCTGCACCTCATCATTCGCGCCAAGGCTGGCCGAAACCCGGCCCATCACCGCCAAAGCGATGCCATTGCCCAGCATAAACAAAGAGAAAAAGAACGATGAGCCAAGCACCAGCGCCGCCAATGCCTCGATCCCATACCAGCCCACCATCACCGTATCGGTGACGTTGAGCATCATCTGCGCAAGGTTGGACCCGATCAGCGGCAAGCCAAGCGTAAGGATCGCGCGCAGGTGGCGCGTGATCGGCATCGGAGAGGCTAGGATGGGGGTTTGCGCGCTCATCCAAGTTCGCTAGACGCGCACGCAGGCTCGGTCAAGGGCGTGTCAGTCTTCCTCGATCACCTTCTTGCCGGTGATCATCGGGGCCACAAGGTTCTCGCCCTTCCACCGTTTGTAAAACAGGATCGCGGCGACATGTACGCCCACCACGATCAGCAACAGTGTCGAGATGATATTGTGCAACTTCACCGAAAGGTCGCTGAGGCTGTCTGGCACGTATTGCGCCAAGGGGCCGACATTGATGTAATCCTTGGGATCAGACATCAATCCTGTCGCGACCTGCGCGATCAACAGTCCCAAAATAAGAAAGACCGACCATCCCCCCATCGGGTTATGGCCGATCCAATTTGACGGCTCGCGCGAGGGCAGATGGCGCAAATAGGCAACCACCTTACCCGGTCCGAACAGAAAGCTTGAAAAGCGTGCGTTGCGCGTGCCCACAAAGCCCCAGATCAGACGGACCCCCACCAACCCCACGATGACGTAGCCAAAATAGAAGTGCCACGTCATCTGGTTCGGCCCCCATTCTCCCAAGCCCCAAGCGCCAGCAAACGCCAGCACCAGAAGCCAGTGGAACGAACGAACGACCGGATCCCATACCTTAACGGTGCGGGTCTTGGGGGAGCTAGTGTCACGCATATTGCTCGCCTTACTTACTTTGCGCGGAAATCGTCGTGGCAGGCTTTGCACGAACCACCCAGTTTGCCGACTGCGGCCTGAAGAGTTTCAAGGCTACCTGCAGCTGCAGGCATTGCAGCGGCGGCTTGATGCATCGCGTTTGCTTTGGCCATGAAATCGTCACCGTTTTCCCAGATTGCGGGCAAAGCGCGGGTCTTGTCGCCCAAATCATCTGTTGAGGTGCCTTCCACGAACAGAGGCGAGACATCAACCTTAGCAAGGGCAGCAAGGTTATCGGCAGCAACTTTTGCTTTGCCGGCATCAAAATCCATTTTACCCTGTGCCATCGGCGCCAGAACGGCCATTTGCGCGCCAAGCAAATCAAAATAGCCCTGACGCGCCTTAACGGCATCTTCAGGCGATTGTGCCGCGACCATACCAGCTGGCAAAATGAAGCAAAGAGCGAGGAGGGTTTTACGCATGATAGACTCCCAAAATCGTAAAATCAGACAGTTCTCGGTCCACATGTTACACGAACACGTGAAACTCTAAAGACATATCATCTGTGCACAAAAGCACATGCGGCGTGCTGACGCTGGAGGAAAACACTTGATTTTAAGCGCTTTTTTGCCGATCGCACGAAATGCCAGCATTCGTGCGACGGAAACTCAGCGGTGGCTCGTACCATTTAGCAGGCGCGGGTGTCAGCGCCTTCCTGCGCGCTATCGCATCGGCTTTTGTGCAACGAAGTCAACCAGTGCGGCACGACCGGAGTGCCCCGCCCCCTCATCCAGATCGCCATCATAATCGGCCTGATACAGTACATCCCAGCGCGGGAACGCGTCGCGCAGCAAATCCAGATCGTAAAGCTGATCCACCACGCCCGGCCCGCCCGTGCCATAGCGCGGCTGGCGTTTGGCAAACCCGTGGATCAAGACCAAGCCGCCCGGTTTGAGAGCGCGCGCAAGACCGTCAAAAATCTTGGCACGAAACGCTGGGTCGGCAAATTGAATATAGCAGGCCAGAACAGCGTCATAGTCTGCCTCTGGCCAAGTGAACGCACGCAAATCGACGTCAATTAAATCAAGCTTCACGCCGCGCTCTTGCGCAAGTTTGAGCGCTTTGGCGCGTGCATTTGGGGCCGCCTCAAGCGCGGTCATTGCCGCGCCCTGCTCGGCCAAGAATACTGCGTTGCGTCCCTCACCCTCTGCAACTGACAGGACCTTGGACCCCGGCGCGATACGCCATGCCTGCGCCGCAACAAATGCGGCGGGCGCCTTGCCATACAGATAATCCTCACCTGCAAACCGCGCGTTCCAACTCATCATGACCTCCTACGTCTGGCCTTACGAGATGGGCGCGGTTGCGGTGAAGGCAAGCCAAGCCCGCGGGTCACTTTTGCGCAGCGGGGGCCTTGGGCGTAGTTTTGCGCTGATCGGGATGCAGGGACGCGCCCAAAATGTGATCGGCGGAATGCACGACATGGCTGGCATTGCCCACAATCAGCGGATCGGGCGCAGTTGCGATCTCATAGTCCTTATCGGGATAATCAAGTGTGGACAGGAAGTGGCGCATACAATTGAGCCGCGCGCGTTTCTTGTCATTCGATTTCACGATGGTCCAAGGCGCATCGGCGGTGTCGGTGTAAAAGAACATCGCCTCTTTTGCCTCGGTGTAGTCGTCCCATTTGTCCAGCGAAGCAAGGTCGATCGGGGACAGCTTCCAACGCTTGAGCGGGTCGGTTTCACGCGATTTGAACCGCGCGCGCTGTTCGTTTTGCGTCACAGAGAACCAGTATTTATACAGACGAATCCCCGAGCGCACGAACATCCGCTCCAATTCCGGAGTCTGGCGCATGAATTCCAGATATTCGCTGGGCGTGCAGAATCCCATTACCCGCTCAACGCCAGCGCGGTTATACCAGCTTCGGTCATAAAAGGTCATCTCGCCAGCCGTCGGCAGATGGTCAATGTAGCGCTGGAAGTACCATTGGCCGCGCTCTTCCTCGGTCGGCTTGTTCAGTGCCACGACACGCGCAAAGCGCGGATTGAGATGCTCGTTAAAGCGCTTGATCGTACCGCCCTTGCCTGCCGCATCCCGCCCCTCAAACAGGATCACGAATTTCTGCCCCGTCTCAAGCGCCCATTTCTGGACCTTCAGCAATTCGGCCTGAATCTGCGCCTTTTCGCGTTCGTACTGGGCACGCCTTAGTCGAGTGCGATAAGGATATTTTCCAGTTTCGAAGGCCAGTCGAACAGCATTCGGGTCTACGCGCGGAAAGCGTTGCGGACCTTTCTTGGCCTCATCGCCCGCTGCGATTGCAGGATGGGGATCAGCCGGATCAATGGGCTTCTCGACAGCACTCGCGGCCCCGACCTTCGCATTCGTAACGGCTTTTACGTTAGCGTCCTTTGAATTGGTTCCGGTTTCATCCTTCATGCGCGCCTCTCCCTTTGAAATTCAGCGCTCAGGATAAAACAAAGCCCCGTGATCTACCTTGATACGAGTCAAAAAACTGTCGCTTTTGGCTATGCAACGGCCGTGAAAACCCGCCATATCGCTCAAAAGTGGAGGATCTGATGCTGACAGTCTACGGAAACTATCATTCCCGCGCGAGTCGCACGCTTTGGCTGCTTGAAGAAACCAAGTTGCCGTTCAAGTTGACCCGTGTGGTGCAGGCCAACCGCTTTGCAGACCCGCTTGCACCCGATGCGCCGCTCAACACCCGCTCACCCGAGTTTCGCCGGCTCTCACCGATGGGGGCGATTCCGGTGCTGGAAGACGACGGGTTGATCTTGTCGGAATCACTGGCGATCAATCTACATCTTGCACGCAAAGCTGGTGGTCCGCTTGCGCCAGCCAATGAACGCGAACTCGCCTTGATGGAGCAATGGGCGCTATTCTCGGCCACTTGGATCGAGGCGGAATCTCTTGCGCTCAGCTTCGTGTATCGGCGCAAGGAACAAGACACCGAGGCTGGGCGCAGCGAAATCGCGCGTTTGACCGCCAAACTTATCCGCCCGCTTGAGGCGCTAGAGGCTCATCTTGAAGATCACAGTCATATGGTCGGCGGGCGGTTCACCGTGGCCGATATCAACACCGCCGAGATTTTGCGCTATGGCACCGATCATGAGGGATTCCTAGCCCTTTACCCACGGCTCGCCCAATGGCTGAAGCTGTGTCACGCCCGCGCAGGGTTCCGCGCGATGTGGAGCAAGTTCCAAGCCGAACCCATCTGAGCGCGAATCGCGTGCAAGAAATTAGCCGATTCGTTGCCGCACCCTTCCGTTAAAAACAAGCATTGCTCTCCATTTGGGCAATTGCTCAAGCTGGGCATAACCTTTTGGTCAGGTTTGCCCGCACACTCAGTCGGGAATTCCTCTATCGACCGGATTTCCTCTTGGTAAACACGATTCCCTTACGTCAATGTAGAGAGGTGAAAAACGTGTGGAGTTCGGTGATGTCGGGCCTTCTGGCATATGGGATTTGCTTGCTTGCGGTACTTGGGGTCATCGCAAGCGAACGCTTACTGAGACCCGTAACTGACCGACGCATGGTACGGCATGGGCCAATGATATTCCTGAGCGCCATATGCTTTGTCGCTGCGACAGCAGCTTGGGTTCTCGCGTTGCGTAACGTCTCGATGGCGCAAAATGCGGAGTCTGCATCGCTTTTCACATTGTTGGCGCTTGTAACGATTGGTGTCCTTTTGTTCGGCGGGAAACGTGCCGTGCTGGAGCCGCTCGGGATAGCCACGGCTGTGGGGTCGATGGTGCTAATGTCGAGCATTACCTGATCGTCGTTGATCCGCAGGGGTGGGGCCCGCGGTGATAACGGGGGCGGAGGGGCGTTCTTGCCCCCCCGCCCCTACCTGCTGTATCTGTGGTGAAACAAACCACAAGAGGATGCGAGCATGGCCGACGATCTATTGACGCCCAAAACCGACAGCTATGACGCGTCCTCAATTGAGGTTCTCGAAGGACTGGAACCAGTTCGCAAGCGCCCCGGCATGTATATCGGCGGCACCGATGAGCGCGCGCTGCACCATCTTGTGGCCGAGGTGCTGGACAACTCGATGGATGAGGCGGTCGCAGGGCACGCCACGCGTATCGAGGTCGAACTGCTGGCCGATTATTCCGTTGTGGTGCGCGACAATGGCCGGGGTATCCCGATTGACCCCCACCCGAAATTCCCCGGCAAATCCGCGCTTGAGGTGATCTTGTGCACGCTGCATGCGGGCGGAAAATTCTCGGGTGATGCCTATGAAACCTCGGGCGGTTTGCACGGCGTTGGGGCCTCGGTTGTGAACGCTCTATCAGACTCAATGGTCGTGCAAGTTGCTAAAAACAAAGAGCTTTACGAGCAACGATTTTCGCGCGGCATCCCCGAGGGCCCAGTGCAAAAGATCGGCGCTGCCCCCAATCGGCGCGGCACGACCACGACCTTCCATGCCGATGAGCAGATCTTTGGTCATCACCGCTTCAAGCCCGCACGGATGATGAAGATGGTGCGTTCCAAGGCCTATCTGTTCTCAGGCGTTGAAATTCGCTGGAAAACTGAAATCGACGATGGCGAGACCCCCGCCGAGGCGGTGTTCCATTTCCCGGGCGGCTTGTCGGATTACCTGACCGAGACTCTCGGCAACGCCAGCACCTATGCCGATCGCCCCTTCGCCGGAAAGGTGAAGTTTCAGGAAAAATTCGGCGTGCCCGGTCAAGTCGAATGGGCGATCAACTGGACACCGTCGCGCGATGGCTACATCCAGTCCTACTGTAACACCGTCCCCACCCCCGAAGGCGGCACCCATGAGGCTGGCTTCTGGGCGGCGATTCTCAAGGGGATTCGCGCCTATGGCGAGTTGGTAAACAACAAGAAATCCTCGCAGATCACGCGCGAAGACCTGATCACCGGCGGCTGTGCGCTGGTCAGTTGCTTCATCCGCGAACCGGAATTCGTGGGCCAAACCAAAGATCGCCTTGCCACGGTCGAGGCCCACCGCCTTGTCGAGGGCGCGGTGCGCGACCATTTCGATAACTGGCTGGCCTCCGATACAAAATCCGCCGGTGCGATTCTTGATTTTCTTGTGCTGCGCTCGGAAGAGCGGCTGAAACGCCGCCAGGAAAAGGAAACCCAGCGCAAAACCGCCACCAAAAAGCTGCGCTTGCCCGGCAAGCTGGTCGATTGCTCGGCCACCAACCGGGCGAATACCGAGCTGTTCATCGTCGAGGGTGACTCGGCAGGTGGATCGGCCAAGATGGCGCGGGATCGCAAAAATCAGGCGCTGCTGCCGCTGCGCGGCAAAATCCTGAACGTGCTGGGCGCGGCGAGTTCCAAGCTTGGCACAAACCAAGAAATCAGTGATCTCACGCAAGCTTTGGGCGTGGGTCTGGGTACCCGGTTCAATGTAGATGATCTGCGCTACGACAAGATCATCATCATGACCGATGCAGACGTCGACGGCGCCCATATCGCGGCGCTTTTGATGACCTTTTTCTTTACGCAAATGCGCCCGATGATTGATCAGGGACACCTCTACCTAGCCTGCCCACCGCTTTACCGACTGACCCAAGGGGCGAAACGGATCTATGTCTCGGATGACGCCGAGAAAGAAGAGATGATGGCTAAAGGTCTTGGTGGGAAAGGAAAAATTGATGTGCAACGATTTAAAGGCTTGGGCGAAATGGACGCCAAAGACCTGAAAGACACAACAATGAACCCTGACACCCGCAAACTGATCCGCGTCACGATCCATGATGATATGCCCGGTGAAACCGACGACCTGGTCGAACGCCTGATGGGCAAAAAGCCCGAGCTGCGGTTCCAGTATATTTCCGAGAACGCGCAGTTCGTAGAAGAACTGGATGTTTGAGGGCCAAGATCAGGAGCCCTATTGCAAGTGCGCCTGATCTCCCAGCGCATTCAGTGGCCCCCAGACTGTCTTGCCACCGCTGCGTTTAAGCGCTGCTATCGCGGCAGGCCAAAACGTGGACCAACAGCGCGAGAATATGAATCGCCTCATTGCGTCCGCTGGGAATCTGGATTCACGCCCCCTACCCCTCGTGCGATTTTCGCAGCACGAACGCCGTAGAATACATGAGCACTACGTCGTTCAGCCTGCACAACTCGGAACCCAATCAATTTTATTAGACATCGGCGCGAACGGGCCGGTGTCTTTGCCTATACCGCGGGACGGCAAGCCGCGTGCCAGCACTTGGTTGCGGGTGCGCTGTATCTGCAGCACGCTGAAAGGTTGTGTCGGACGATGCTTTCGGCGCCCATCAGGTCGAGATCTCGTTTGATCAACACCTCACACGGGCGAAACGTTTTCCAGCACCGACCACCGACCACCGACCACCGACCACCGACCACCGACCACCGACCACCGACCAATCCGTCATCATCCCCCCGCTCGGGCAAGCGAATTGATGATAAGAGGCCGAATGGTTTCTGACCAAGACCAGTGAAGCCGGGCGCGACTTCGGGACGATGGAGGTCGCAGCCTGTCACGCATAGCGGTAAAGACAACAGTAACGGCAAAACATCACCCGCCCGACCAATGATTGTTCTATAGAATGCCCAGCGGCCGACTTGGCGCCCTGACAGACGATGACGCGATCACATTGCGACAAAGCTTCAGCCGATGGATCCTAGTTATGCCGTTTCAAATCGGTCGCTACACTCATGCCCAACACTTCAAGCGCAGGCGCAACGCTCTGAAG
>JAFGWK010000179.1 GCA_016937195.1 Paracoccaceae bacterium
CGCACGATTTCCGCCGCCGCCACATCAGCCGGAGTGCGCCCACTAAAGTGGTCCGTCAACTGGGATGGATTTATCGCTATGTCAGGAGGGCCAGAATATGGCTGGCATTCTCGACACGCGAAGCCAGATCGAGGTGGCGTGCAGAGCGTTGCTCGGTTTGGGATATACACGGCCCTTGCGGAAAAGTTGGGGGCGCCTGCTTGATGCAGACGCCCACTATCATAAATGGTAGAAAAATCAGCTTTGATGTCTGCGCGTGGACAGGTTCTCAGTGGTCGGAATAACGGTCACTTTTACAGTATCCGTCGACTCTAGACCTGCACGATGCAGTTCTTTCGGCGAATAAACCGAGCTTGCTTCGACTTTGGCAGTGTCTGTGGCCATTACGCCGTCCGGGAAAGAGGCGTGACGTTCATGCGTCTGCGAGGTGTTTGCGGAAGCGGCGCCTGCAAGGAGTGCGAGAACGGCGGACGTTGCGATGATATGTTTCATGTCAGTCTCACTTTGTAATTCAAGGTCGAGGGTTCGTTCCCTCTTGCCACCCCATATGGCGTGTTATTTTGCAGATCAAATGGCTTTCGACTGTATAATATGTGCATTCACGCACCATTCGTTGGGCCAAGTTTTGTAGTTGAAAACAGCAGTTATGTCCTTAACGGAAATGAGATGCGCAGCTTCGTGATACAGCCGCGCAGCGCTTCTCATTCGTTGCGATAAATGCGAAGGCGCTTAGGGGCGCAGCACCAGTCTCTGGCCATTCTTATGAGGGAACTAGACGTTTCAGGCCGCCGATGCGCCAGCGCAGAGTTGAAAGGCGTGCCAGACTGTGCGACAGCGAAACGGACGCTGCGCGTTGGATTTGACGCACGACACGCTTCGCAATCGCGGGAGACGCAATGGCAGACATCAGCCAGATACCGGGCCGTTTGATTGACGCGCTTAGCCTTGGCGGGCCTGCGATGTGGGCGATTGCGGCGCTGTCTGTGCTGTCGCTGGCGCTGATCTTGTGGAAAATCTGGGACCTGTCGATGGCGGGCGCGTGGTCGGGTGGGGCGCATACTCAGGCTGCGATTGCGGCTTGGGAGGCGGGCGATATCGAGCGCGCCGAGGCGGCTTTGGCGGGGCGGCGGTCCTTGCGCGCGCAACTGGCGCGTCGGGCGATGGCGGCGCTGCAAGACCCAAGCCTTGATCGCGCGAGTGCCGAGGCCGAAACGGCGCGTGCGGCACGTGCTTTGCTGATCCGGGCGCGCTCGGGGTTGCGGGGGCTGGAACTGGCGGTGGTGATCGGCCCGCTTTTGGGCTTGCTGGGTACGGTCGCCGGGATGATCGCGGCCTTTCGCGCCTTGCAAGAGGCAGGCGTTCAGGCCGATCCGGCCACGCTTGCGGGCGGCATCTGGGAGGCGCTGTTGACGACGGCGGCGGGCATGGGCGTGGCGATTCCGGCGCAGATTGCGCTGTCGGGCTTTGATGCGGTGGTGGATCGGCTGCGCCATGATCTTGAAGACAGCGCGACGCGGATTTTCCTGCGCGCACCGCGCGATGTTGTTCCAGCCAGCGCGGCACCGGACCGCGCCGCTGCCGAGTGATGTTCACTTTCGACACCCCCCGTCCGCGTAGGCGGGCCGCGCTGACGCCGATGATCGACGTGGTGTTTTTGTTGCTGGTATTCTTCATGCTGGCCTCGCGCTTTGGTGTTGAGCGCACGCTGGATCTTAGCATTGGCGGCGGGGCGTCTGCGCATTGGTCCGGCCCGCCGCGGCTGGTGGATGTTGGGGCAGATGGGGCGCTGAGCCTCAACGGCATGGCGATTGCGCCGGGTGATCTGGCGGCGCGCTTGAATGGGTTGATGGCCAAGCCCACCGATCCGGTCGTGATCCGGCCCAAGGGCGCAAGTCTGCAAGATGTGATCGCCGTGATGGAGCAGTTGCGCGGGGCAGGGATCGCGCAGCTCGTGCTGGTGCGCTGATGCGGATCGCGCCGCCTCCCCGCCGCGCGCTGAGCGAGCCGCTTTTGCCGATGATCAATGTCGTGTTTCTGCTGCTGGTGTTTTTCCTGCTGGCCGCTACGCTGGCGCGCCCTGCGCCATTTCCTGTGACCCCGCCCGAGGCGCACAGTGACACCGCACCCGACTCCGGTGCGCTGACGCTGTATCTTGATGCGCAAGGCGAGGCTGGACTTGGCGCAGCGCGCGGCGCGGGCGCGTTGGCGGCATTGGGTCAAGCGGCAGGGGCGGCGCGTGCGCAATGCGGGGATTGCGCAAATACCCTGCAATTGCGCGCTGATGCAGAGGTGTCCGGCGCGGCGCTGGCCGACCTGCTGCCGCAGCTTTCCGCGCTTGGCTTTCGCGATCTCTCGCTGGTGGTGCGCGCGAAATGAGCGTGCGGGTCTGGGCCTTTGGCGCTGCGCTGGGCGGAGCGGTTGCGCTGCATCTGACAGTGTTTGCGCTCTGGCAGCCCCCCGTTGCGGGCGGGGCGCAATCGGTGGGCGCGCAGGGCGCGGATCTGGTGGCAATCACGCCTGCCTCGGCAGCGATGGCAGCGGTTGTGGCCGATTGGGAGCGCCCGCCCGAGATCGCGGCGACCCCAAAGCCACTCGCGCCGCAAACGGATGAGGCGACGCCCTCAGCCCTCGCCCTCAGCGATCCGCCCCTCGCCAATGCTGCGCCAACCGCGCCCGCCCCGCCGCAAGCGCGTGAGGCTCCGCCGCCGCCGCAAACCGCGCCGCCTCCGCCCGAGATGCCACGCCCGGTCTCTAAGCCAAAACCCCAGCCGAAAACCGCCAAGCAAACCGCGCCCAAAGCCATGCGCGCCTCACAAGCCGCACCCAAACAGCAGGCCAAGGGCGCGGGCGGTGGTGTGGCGGCGGGCCAACAGGGCAAGGCTAGGGCGGCCACTCTGTCCCCCGGCCAGACCCGTGCGGCAATGGCCGCTTGGGGGGCCCAAATCCGCGCCCGGATTGAGCGTGCCAAGACCCCGCCCGCAGGGGCCGGAGCGGGGCGCGTGATCGTAACTTTGCGCGTGGCGCGCAGCGGGCAATTGCTATCGGTGACGCTTGCACGCAGTTCGGGCAAGGCGGCGCTGGACCGTGCGGCTTTACAGGCGGTGCGCCGGGCCGGGCAGTTTGCGCCAGCGCCCACGGGGCTGAACGCGCAAAGCTATGCATTCGACCTGCCAATGGCGTTTCGCTAGCGCTTGCACGCGCATCGCGCGCAGGCCAAAGTGGGCGCGAATTATCCCAATCGCAAAGCCGTATCCCATGCCAATCAAGAACCGTTTCGCACAATTGCTGCCCGAGATCATCGGCTGGCGACGCGATTTTCACCGCCACCCCGAGCTGGGCTATGACCTGCCGCGCACCTCGGCGCGCGTGGCGCAATTGCTGCGCGCGTTTGGCTGTGACGAGGGGGTCGAGGGGATCGGGCGCTCTGGCGTGGTCGGCGTGATCGAAGGGCAAGAGGTTGCGACCCAAGGGGCGCCGGGCCCGCGCGTGATTGGCCTGCGCGCCGATATGGATGCGCTGCCGATTGTGGAGCAGACGGGGCTCGATCATGCCTCGCAAACCAACGGTAAGATGCATGCTTGCGGCCATGACGGGCACACCTCGATGCTGTTGGGCGCTGCGAAATACCTGTGTGAGACGCGCGCTTTCGCAGGTCGCGCCGTGGTGATCTTTCAGCCCGCCGAAGAGGGCGGCGCAGGGGCGCGCGCGATGATCGAAGACGGCTTGATGGAGCGCTTTGCCATCGACGAGGTTTATGGGCTGCACAACATGCCGGGCATGGAGGCGGGCCATCTAGGCGTGCGCCCCGGTGCGATGATGGCCTCGGCCGATTTTTTCACGATCCGGGTGATCGGCAAGGGTGGGCATGCGGCGAAACCGCAAGAGGTTACCGATCCGGTGGTGATCTCGGCGCAGTTGATCCTTGCGTTGCAAGCCATCGCCAGCCGCGAGGTCGACCCGTTCGATCCGGTCGTAGTGTCCGTCACCACGCTCAATTCGCAAAGCGAGGCGGATAACGTGATCGGCAATGAGGTCACGTTGGGGGGCACCGTGCGCGCGATGTCGGCTGAGACCCGCGATCTTGCTGAGCGGCGTTTAACCGAAATCAGCCATGGCGTCGCGGCGACCTATGGCGGGCAGGCACAGGTCGAATATCTGCGTGGATATCCGGTCACGGTGAACGATGCGACTTGCGCCGAACATGCCGCGCGCGTGGCCGAACGGGTCAATGGCGCGGTGGATCGCGATGTCGCCCCGATGATGGGGGCCGAGGATTTTTCCTACATGCTAGAGGCGCGCCCCGGAGCCTATCTGTTCCTTGGCAATGGTAACAGCGCGCCGCTGCATCACGCGCAATACGAGTTCCACGACGAGGCAATCCCTTACGGCGCAAGCTGGCTGGTGGGGATGGTCGAGGATCGTCTGGCTACGCCATCTTGAACCATACGCGCCCCCTTGTCGCGCGTCCCCCCGAGGCATAGTTTCCTTCCATGGATCACGCGCCCCTCATCGACCCGTTCGCCCGCCCGATTTCCTATCTTCGGGTGTCGGTCACCGACCGTTGCGACTTTCGCTGCACCTATTGCATGGCCGAGCACATGCAATTCCTGCCCAAGAAAGAGTTGCTGACGCTGGAAGAGCTGGACCGGCTGTGCTCCACCTTCATCGGGCTGGGCGTGAAGAAACTGCGCATCACCGGCGGCGAGCCTTTGGTGCGCCGCGACATTATGACGTTTTTCTCCACCATCTCGCGCCATCTCGACAGCGGCGCGCTGGATGAGCTGACGCTGACCACCAACGGCTCACAACTGGCGAAATTCGCGCCCGATCTTGCCGCGCTGGGGATCAAACGGATCAATGTGTCACTCGATACGCTGGACGCGGATAAATTCGCCGCCATCACCCGTTGGGGCCGGCTCGATCAGGTCAAGGCGGGGCTGGAGGCGGCCAAGCGCGCGGGACTGCGCGTCAAGATCAATACCGTCGCGCTCAAGGGCTTTAATGAAGATGAGCTGTTCGACCTTGTCGATTGGTGCGCCGCTGAGGGGTTCGATCTGACCTTTATCGAGGTGATGCCGATGGGCGAGATGGGCGAGGAGTTGCGCCTTGATCAATACTGGCCGCTGTCAGACCTGCGCGCACGGCTGGGCGAACGCTTCACTCTGGAAGAGCTGAGCGAAAGCACCGGCGGCCCTGCGCGCTATGTCCGGCTTGCACAAACGCAACAAAAGATCGGCTTCATCACGCCTCTGACGCATAATTTCTGTGAAAATTGCAACCGTGTGCGCGTGACCTGCACCGGAGAGCTGTTCATGTGTCTGGGCCAAGAAGACAATGCCGATCTGCGCGCCCCGCTGCGTGCAAGCGGCGATGACGCAGCGCTGGTCGAAGCAATCCGCGCCGCGATTTCGCGCAAGCCCAAGGGCCATGATTTCGACTATTCGCGCCAGACCGTGGCCGGGCAGATGACCCGCCACATGAGCCACACCGGCGGATGAGCGCGCGGGGCTCTCGGGCATTGCGCGCCGGGTTGACGGGGGGGATCGGTGCGCTGATCGTGGCCTGGGCGATCTGGGTGCAAATCGTTTTTGCACCAAGCGCGGCGATGGCGGCGCTCGACCCATCCCCGATGTCTGTTCTCAGCGATTGCCTGCGCCGTAGTGCAATCCTGATCGTGCCGCTTGCTGTCTTGGCCGCATTTTCCGGGCCGTGGCCGTTCAAACTGATGAGCTATTTGATGTTCGCACTGGGCTGGTATTGGGTCGCGGATCGGGTGGGCGCCACGTTTCCCGCGCAAGGCGGCGGAGGTTGGTTGGCCGGTGAAGCCTTTGGTGCGCTGATTTATGAGCCCCTCGCGACGCCGATTCTTGCGCTGCTCAGTGTCCTTGCGTTTCGTCAGGCTCTGCGCGCTTTGAACAGGGGGTGAGGGGCATTTTGCCCGGGGCATTGTTCGGTTAGGGTCGTCCAAGTTTGAGAAGGAGACATGTCATGCGTGCGTTGATGGGTTTGGGACTGGTTTTGGCGGTGGCAGGCTGTGCGCAGCTTGGGATCACGCGCAATGGGCCCGCGCCGGGGCTGCAATCGGGCACGTCTGAAGCCGCGACGCCAGTGCCGAAATCGAGCGGGCCCAATGCCGCATCGCTGGACACCACGACCGCCGCGCAACGTGCTGAGGCGGCGCAGAAACCCGCCTCGGGTGAGACGAAACTGGGCGTTACGATTGCCAGCCTTGGCGATCCCACCGATCCGGGGTTCTGGATGCGCACTGGGCTGGTGAGCGTCGAGTCCAAGGGTCGTATAGAGAACCCGAAGACGGGGAAATCGGCCAAGGTGACGCTGATCCCCTCGGGCAAACCGGCGGGGGCGGGGTCTGAGGTTTCGCTGCCAGCGTTGCGCCTGCTTGAAGTGCCGCTGACCGAACTGCCCGAACTGACTGTGTATCGCCTGTAAGCGCGCGAAAGGACTAAGATGTTGCGTGAGATCGACATTCCGCCGCTGTGGCTGGCGCTGTTTGCCGCGATGGCGTGGAGCATCGGGCAGGCCGTGCCGATTGTGTTCACGCTGGATCGGTTGTTTGGCGGTGCGCTGATCGGGATGGGGCTGGTGCTGATGGCGGTGGCGGCGGGGCAGATGGTGCTGCATCACACGACCTTCATTCCGCGCCGCGATCCAAGCGATCTGGTGATGTCCGGGGCGTTCGCGCTGACGCGCAACCCGATCTATCTGGGCGATGCGCTGGTGCTGACAGGGCTGTGCCTGTGGTGGAATGCCGCTCTCGCGCTGCCCTTGGTGCCCGCTTTCATGTGGCTGATCACCGTGCGCTTTATCATCGGCGAAGAGGCCCGGATCGGTGCACATTTCGGTGCGCAATTTCACGAATACCGCGCGCAGGTCCGCCGCTGGCTTTAGTACGGGGCGCGACCAATTGCTGCGGGTGCAAAAAGCTGAAAGCTTGATTTGCAGCGTTAAATTGCATCGACACAAGCTAAAACTCTGATTTTAAGTGGGAAATCTGCCCCATGATTGGTGTGCGATTGTATACATTTATATCGCGACAGCCCATCCGCGCAATAAGAACATTTTGCGGGCACTCGGTGCTTGTGAAACATTATTGCGCAGTGTTATTCAGGGCATCGCCAGATTCCGGGCCCGCGCATCTCAAAAATGCGGGTCGCTATCCAAGGGGGAGTTACATTGAAAGTCGGAGCTCCAAAGGAGATTTTCGAAGGTGAAGCACGCGTCGCAATGACGCCAGACTCGGCATTGCAGCTACAAAAGCTGGGTCATGAATGCTTCATCGAAACCGGTGCGGGCCTGAAGGCCGGATTTACCGATGCCGCCTATGAGGCCGCCAATGTCACCGTCATCAAGACGGCTGCCGCGCTGTTCAAAGAGGTGGATTTCGTCGTCAAGGTGCGCCCGCCCAGCGATGCCGAGGTCAAACGCCTCAAGCCCGGTCAGACGCTGATCTCCTTCTTCTACCCCGCGCAGAACGAAAAGCTGCTTATGGCGGCGGAAAAGACCGGCGCGAATGTGATCGCGATGGATATGGTACCCCGTATCTCGCGCGCGCAGAAAATGGATGCGCTGTCGTCGATGGCCAATATCGCGGGCTATCGCGCGGTGATGGAGGCAGGCAATAACTTTGGGCGCTTCTTTACCGGTCAGGTGACGGCGGCGGGCAAGGTGCCCCCGGCCAAGGTGCTGGTTGTGGGCGCTGGCGTGGCCGGTCTGGCCGCGATTGGCGCTTCGACCTCGCTTGGCGCCATGACCTTTGCGTTCGATGTGCGCCCCGAAGTGGCCGAGCAGATCGAATCGATGGGCGCTGAATTCGTCTATCTCGATTTCGAGGAAGCCGCGCAAGATGGCGCTGCGACCGGGGGCTATGCCGCGCCCTCCAGCCCCGAGTTCCGCGAAGCCCAGCTTAAAAAGTTCCGCGAACTTGCGCCTGATATCGACATCGTTATCACCACCGCGCTAATTCCGGGCCGCGATGCCCCGGTGCTGTGGACCAAGGATATGGTCGAGGCGATGAAGCCTGGCTCGGTGATCGTTGACCTTGCGGCGGAACGTGGCGGCAACTGCGAACTGACCAAACCGGACGAGAAAATCGTGACCGACAATGGTGTGACCATCGTTGGTTACACCGATTTCCCCAGCCGGATGGCGTCGCAAAGCTCGTCGCTTTATGCTACCAATATCCGCCATATGATGACCGATCTGACGCCGAAAAAAGACGGCGTTGTCGTGCATAACATGGAAGATGACGTGATCCGCGGCGCGACAGTCGCCTATCAGGGCGAGATTACATTCCCACCGCCACCGCCGAAAATTCAGGCGATTGCGGCCAAGAAGCCAGCCGAAAAACCCAAAGAGCTGACGCCCGAAGAACGCCGCGCCAACGAGGTGGCCGCGTTCAAGGCGCAGACCCGCAATCAGGTGACGTTGATCGGTGTGGGCGCGGTGCTGCTGCTGGGCGTGGGGCTGATTGCGCCTGCCAGCTTCATGCAGCACTTCATCGTCTTCGTGCTGAGCTGTTTCATTGGCTTCCAAGTGATCTGGAACGTCGCGCATTCGCTGCACACGCCGCTGATGGCTGTGACCAACGCGATTTCCTCGATCATCATCTTGGGCGCGCTGTTGCAGATCGGATCAGGAAGCTGGCTGGTGATCGTGCTGGCCGCGCTGTCGGTCTTTATGGCCGGGATCAACATTTTCGGTGGCTTCATGGTCACGCGGCGCATGCTTGCCATGTTCCAGAAATCGTAAGGGGGCCGAGACAATGGAAACCGGATTCTCGACCGCTGCCTATGTTGTTTCGGCAGTTCTCTTTATTCTCTCGCTTGGCGGGCTTTCGGGCCAGGAAAGCGCCAAACGCGCCGTTTGGTATGGCATCGTGGGCATGGGCTTGGCGGTTGTTGCCACGCTGATCGGCCCCGGATCGGGGCTGTGGCTGATCTCGGTCGTCATGATCGCAGCGGGCGGTATCATCGGCTGGTTCGTGGCCAACCGGGTGCAAATGACGGAAATGCCGCAACTGGTGGCGGCGATGCACTCGCTGGTCGGTCTGGCGGCGGTGTTTGTGGGCTATAACGCCTATCTCGAGATGGCGAACGTGATGGCGCTCAAGGCGTCACTGTCGGGCACGCTGAACGAGGCGGGCATCGCGGCGGCGCTGCATGAACGGGGCCTACGCGGTTTCGCAGCCCTTCTGGCACATAAAACGCCGGTCGAACTGTCGATCCTGCGCGTCGAGTTGTTCCTTGGCGTGTTCATCGGCGCGGTGACCTTTACCGGGTCGGTCGTGGCCTTTGGCAAGCTGGCGGGCAAGCTCAGCTCTAAAGCCGAGAAACTGCCGGGCGGGCATATGCTGAATGCGGGGGCCGCGATTGGCTCGGTTCTGCTGCTGATAGCTTTCCTCAACGGGGCAGGGGTCTGGGCGCTGTTGCTGATGACGCTGCTGGCCTTCTTCATCGGCTATCACCTGATCATGGGCATCGGCGGCGCGGATATGCCGGTGGTCGTCTCGATGCTCAACAGCTACTCGGGCTGGGCGGCGGCGGCGATTGGTTTCAGCCTTGGCAACGATCTGCTGATTGTCACCGGTGCGCTGGTCGGCTCGTCCGGTGCGATCCTGAGCTACATCATGTGTAAGGCGATGAACCGCTCGTTCGTGTCGGTGATCTTGGGCGGGTTTGGCAACACCACCGGCCCCGCGATGGAGGTCGAGGGCGAGCAGATCGCAATCGATGCCGATGGCGTGGCGGCAGCCCTCAACGAGGCCGATAGCGTGGTCATCGTGCCCGGTTATGGCATGGCGGTGGCGCAGGCCCAGCAGGCGGTGAGCGAGCTGACCCGCAAGCTGCGCGCGCAGGGTAAAAATGTGCGTTTTGCCATTCACCCGGTCGCCGGGCGTCTGCCGGGCCACATGAACGTTCTCTTGGCCGAGGCAAAAGTGCCCTATGACATCGTGCTGGAAATGGACGAGATCAACGACGATTTCCCGGAAACGGATGTGGTGATCGTTATTGGCTCGAACGACATCGTGAACCCGGCCGCGCAGGAAGACCCGAACTCGCCCATCGCAGGGATGCCGGTTCTTGAGGTGTGGAAGGCGAAGCAGGTGTTTGTGTCCAAGCGCGGTCAAGGTACCGGCTATTCGGGCATCGAGAACCCGCTGTTCTACAAAGAAAACACGCGGATGTTCTATGGCGATGCGAAAGCCTCGGTGAACACGCTACTGCCGATGATCGACTGATCGCGGAAGGCAGAAGAGAGACAAGGGGCGGCCTTCGGGGCGCCCCTTTGTTGTTGGGCGGGGGGGGGGGTAAACGCGGTGGTTGGCTATGCGGGAGAAGCTGCCGTTTTATGAAGGAAATCGAAA
>JAFGWK010000180.1 GCA_016937195.1 Paracoccaceae bacterium
ATCAGATCAAGGCGCAAAAGCGAGGTGAACACCCGAAACGGATTGCGTTGCAGCGCAGCTTGCTCAATCGGGCGAAACGCCGTCGAATGCACGGGAATCCCGGCCACGGACAGGTCGTAATAGCCAACCGGATACATGCCCATCACGCCAAACATGGCCCTGATCTGGCCCAGCTCACGCGCCGTTCCAAGGCGGATTGCGCCGTGGCGTTCCACATCAAGACGCTCCAACTCTCCGGCAGCGTCAAGGCGCGCCCTTAGCGCGGGATCAGCCGCCAAAGTTGCGCCATTCACATCGCGCACCAGTTCGATCAACGCGCCATATTGAGGCACCTCGGCGCGATACATCTCAGACATCGCGTGCGAGAAAAGCGTGCGAATAGCATCGGGGGAAAGGATATCTGTCATAGCGGCCTCGTTGATCTTTACGCCCGAGTATATCGCAACGAGCCCCGACGGCTAGGGCGGTTGCCTTGCGCCCTAAATGTGCTTGTCGCGCATGCGCAAAAGCTCGCGCTCGATGCGGTCGATGGCACCTGAATCCCCGGCGCGCGCGCCTTCTATCGCGGCTTCGATGCGCGCCCAAGACGGGTGATCATCGGCGATCAGATGGCCCCCCATATGCGCCGTCACCAGCGCATGGGCATAGATCGAGCGATATTTGGCGCGCCGGATTGCGGCATCGCGCCAGTTGCTGAGCCGTTTGTGATAGCTGATCCCAATCATGCGATGTGATTTAGGGTCGCGCGCGGGGCGTTCAACCGCGCGGGGGTTTGGGCGACTGCTTTAACGCATCGGCTAGGGCCGATCCGAACGCGCCCTGACTGGCAGGGGCGGCTTTCGGCGTCGATTTCGCGGCAGAGCCGGATCGCTGCGTGTGTTTGGGTTTCCCCGATTTTGGCGCGTCCGAAGCATGCGCACCGCCCCCGTCCTTGCGCATGCTCAGACCGATCCGCTTGCGGGGCACGTCGACTTCGGTGACGCGCACGCGCACCACATCGCCCGCTTTTACGACCTCATGGGGGTCTTTGACGAAACGATCCGCAAGCTGGCTGACATGCACCAGCCCGTCCTGATGCACGCCGATATCCACAAACGCGCCGAAGGCCGCGACATTGGTCACGGTGCCTTCCAGCGACATGCCGGGTTTGAGATCGGTAATCGCATCGATGCCTTCGGCGAAGGTGGCGGTCTTAAAGCTTGGGCGCGGGTCGCGGCCCGGCTTTTCCAGCTCGCTCAGGATGTCGCGCACGGTGGGCAGGCCGAAGGTGTCATCGACAAACTGTTCGGCGCGCAAGCCCGACAGCGCGCTTTCATCGCCCATGATCGAACGAATGTCGCGCCCGCACGCCTGCACGATTTTGCGCGCCACGCCGTAGGCCTCGGGGTGAACCGAGGAGGCATCAAGCGGCTCGCTCCCGTCATTGATGCGCAGGAAGCCTGCACATTGCTGGAACGCTTTGGGGCCTAGACCGGGCACTTTGAGCAACGCCTTGCGGCTGGTATACGCGCCATTGGCATCGCGATGGGCCACGATAGCTTGCGCCAGCGACGGCCCCAGACCTGCGATATGGGACAGAAGCGGCGCCGAGGCCATGTTGAGATCCACGCCCACCGCGTTCACCGCATCCTCGACCACAGCGGCGAGCGATTGTTCCAGACGACGCTGATCGACATCATGCTGATATTGCCCGACCCCGATGGCTTGGGGTTCAATTTTGACCAGCTCGGCCAGCGGGTCTTGCAGGCGGCGCGCGATGGACACGGCCCCGCGCAGCGACACGTCGATATCGGGAAATTCCCGCGAGGCGAGTTCAGAGGCCGAATAGACCGACGCCCCGGCCTCGGACACGATCACCGGCGTCGGGCGCGAAACACCATTAGGCAGGTGTTTAAGCACGTCCCCCACCAACCGTTCGGATTCGCGGCTTGCCGTGCCATTGCCAATCGCGATCAGCGCCACGCCATGTTTGGCGATCAGGTGTTTCAGCGCCTCTTCCGATCCGCGCAGATCGTTGCGCGGCTGGAACGGGTAGATCGTGGCCGTTTCCAGAAGCTTGCCCGTTTCATCCACCACGGCAATCTTGCAACCCGTGCGGATGCCCGGATCAAGACCCAGCGTTGCGCGCGGCCCCGCAGGCGCTGCCAGCAGCAGATCGCGCAGATTGCGTGCAAACACATCAATCGCGGCGTCATGGGCGCGCTTGCGCAGATCGGCCATCATCTCGATGAACATCGACAGGCTCAGCTTGACCTTCCACGCCCAAGTCGCGACCTCGCGCAACCACAGATCGCCGGGGGCCTGACCTGGAATGCCGATCTCGGCGGCGATGATATCAAGGATGCGGGGCAGGCCGGTGTCGGGATCGGGGCCGATATCGACGCTGACGATTTCCTCTTTCGAGGCGCGCAGAATGGCAAGGGCGCGATGGGCGGGAATCGCGGCCCATTTCTCGCTATGATCGAAATAATCCGAGAATTTCGGGCCCGCCTCTTCCTTGCCTTTGATGACGCGGGCGGTAATCAGGGCCTCTTGCTGCAAAACCTGACGTAAACGGCCCAGCAATTTGGCGTTCTCTCCAAGCTCCTCGACAAGGATATCGCGCGCGCCGTTCAGCGCGTCTTTTTCGGTTTCCACCGCTTCGCTTAGATAGCCGCTGGCCAGCAGTTTCGGCTCGGCGCGCCGATCCGCCAGAATCGCGCGCAGCAGCGGCTCCAGCCCGTTTTCGCGCGCGATCATCGCCTTGGTGCGCCGCTTGGGTTTGAACGGCAGATACAGATCCTCAAGCACAGCCTTGGTGTCAGCCGTCGCAATCGCGCGTGCCAGATCGTCGGTCAGCTTGCCCTGCGAGGTGATCTCGCCAAGGATGCTGGCGCGGCGTTTTTCCATCTCGCGCAGATAGTCCAGCCGCTCGGCCAGTTGGCGCAATTGCGTATCGTCCAGGCCGCCTGTGGCCTCTTTGCGATAACGCGCCACGAAAGGTACGGTGTCACCGCCATCCAGCAATGCGACCGTCGCGCTGACCTGCTCGGGGCGGGCGCCAATGTCAGAGGCGATGGTGCGGGCGATGCGATCTGCGACGGCGGTCATAGGGGGCTCCTGCGGTTATCGAAGGGCCGTGATAGCGCCGCAAGCGGGGGCCGCCAAGCCCCGCCGTCGCGTCTCGACAAAATCGTGCTCATGCGTAGGAAAAGGAGGAGAGCGTGATGCTCAATCCGGGGTGCGGGCCGCGCCGTTGCGCGCAGCCCGCTTTGGTTTAGTCGCGCAGGCTGCCTTCTTCGTCGCGCCGCGCGGTCATGCGATCACGCAGGATGCGGCCAAAGAAGATCGGCGCGAGGAAGCCAAGGATTGCGATGATCCACAGCCCGATCGCCAGCGGGCTGCCCACCAGCACTCCCCAGTCGCCGTTGGAAATCTGCACCGCGCGGCGCAGGTTGCTCTCCATCGGGTTGCCCAGCAGAATGCCCAGAATGACGGGCACCAGCGGCACGTCGAACTTGCGTAGAACCCAGCCGACCACGCCAAAGCCGATCATCACCATCAGATCAAAGCTGGACCCGGAGATGCCGTAAATCCCGACAAAGCTGACCATCGCCACAATCGGCATCAGGATGCGCGGTGGGATCAGCAGCAGGCGGGTGAAGACCCCGACCATCGGAATGTTCAGCAACAGCAGCATGATGTTGGCGATGAACAGTGCCGCGATCAGGCCCCAGACCACATCGGGGTTTTGCGTGAACAGCAACGGCCCCGGCGTGATGTTGAGGCTTAGCAGCACGGCCAGCAACACCGCCGTGGTGCCCGAACCGGGAACGCCAAGCGCGAGCATCGGCACCAGCGCGCCGCCTGCGGCGGCGTTATTGCCCGCCTCGGGGGCGGCTACACCGCGCGGATCGCCTTTGCCAAACGTGCCTTCGCGATCAACCAACCGCTTTTCCATCGAATAGGAGATAAACGAGCCAAGCGACGCGCCAGCACCGGGCAAAACACCCGCCAGAAAACCAAGCCCCGAGGCGCGCAGCATCGTCGGGATACAGCGTTTCACCATCGCCCAAGGCGGGGTGATGCGCCCGATCTCAACTTTTTTGCCAGCGGCGTCTGATGCGCCATGGCGGTGTTCGAGAAAGACGAACACCTCGGACAGCGCGAACAAGCCGACGATTGCAACGAGGAAGTCGATCCCGTCATACAGATGCACCTCGCCAAAGGTCATGCGCGGCACGCCCGTTTGCGTATCCACCCCGACCATCGCCAGCCCCAGCCCGATAGCGGCGGCGAAAGCGGCCTTGGCCTGGTTTGTCGAGCTCACGCCGCCCAGCGTCATAAACGCCAGCGCGAACAGGGCGAAATATTCCGCCGGGCCAAACAGCAGCGCGATCTTGACCAGCTGCGGAGCCAGCAGGATCAGCCCCCAGGTCGCCAGAAACGCACCCACGAAAGAGGCAATTCCCGAGATCGACAGCGCCTCGCCGGCCATGCCTTTTTGCGCCATCGGATAGCCATCCAGACAGGTCATCATCGCAGGCTCATCGCCCGGAATATTGAGCAGGATCGAACTGATCCGCCCACCATACATTGCCCCGTAATAGACCGAGGTCAGCAAGATCATCGACGGTGTCGGGCCAAGGCCCAGCGTGAAGGCCAGCGGGATCAGAATCGCCACGCCGTTTGAGGGGCCAAGACCGGGCAGCGCGCCCATGATCGTGCCCAGCAGGCAGCCAATCAGCGCCAGTCCGATATTCTGCCAAGTCAGCGCCACGTCAAAGCCGTGGGCAAGTTGGGCTAGGGTATCCATTTCGTGCTCCCTTCAGAAACCGAACGGGCCACGGGCCAGCGACAGCCCGAGGATCAGGTGAAAGACGATATAAATCCCGACCGAGATCGACACGCCCGCGATCACCGAGGCCAGTGGCTTTGATCCCAGACGCCAGCTGAGATAGGCGGCGGCAAAGGCGGTGGCGATCACAAAGCCAATCTCGGGCAGAACCTGCGCGTAGATCATCAACGCGACCACGGCGGCGGCGATTTCCGCCAGACGGCCCAGCGGGGGCCAGACCGGTTCAGGATCAGGGCGAAACGCGATATAGGCCGAGGCAAGGCCAAGGATCGCGGCGATAATATAAGGAAACGCTTTGGGGCCGACGGTATCGGTCAGAAAGCTTTCCTGAATTTGACTGGCGGCAAAGGCGTAAAAGATTGCCAAAGCCAAGCCGACGGCACCGAAAATCCGGTCGCTCATCGAAGACCTCCTTAGCGGAAGAAAGAGAAGGGCGCGCGAAACGCGCAGGCCCGCAATTATGTGAAAAGGGACGGCGCATGACGACGCGCCGTCCCAAACCCTGCTGGGCTTATTTCAGGATGCCGATCTCTTTCGAGATATCCTGAATTTGCTGTACAGAATTGGCGACGAATTTCTCGAAATCCGCACCTTGCAGGTCGAGCGGTGCAAGGCCATTGGCCTCCATCACTTTTTTCCACTCGGGAGAGGCATAGACAGCCGCGATCTGTTTGGACCAGTAATCATAGGCCGCATCCGACATTTTGCCCGGAGCGTAGAACCCGCGCCAGTTCGCGCCGACAGCGTCGATGCCCTGCTCTTTGGCAGTGGGGATGTCGGCAAACTCACCGCCCAGACGCTCAGGCGCCAGCACGGCCAGAACGCGTACATCGCCCGACTGAATGAAGCCTTTGGTTTCTGAAAGATCGCCGGTGAAGGCCTGCACAGACCCGGCCAGCAATTGCGTGATCGCCTCGCCGCCACCATCAAAGGCGACATATTTGACCTTGCGCACATCCGCGATGCCATCGGCCTTGGCCGCGATCAGCACCTTGAGGTGATCCCAGCCACCCACAGCCGAGCCACCCGCAAATGCGATTGAGGTCGGGTCCGCCTTCACGGCGTTCAGCAGATCGGGCAGGGTCTTGTAGGGGCTATCCTTATCCACCGCGATCACACCGTAATCGGCGCCAATCGAGGCCAGCCAGCGCACCTGACCCATGTTATTGCCCGGATACGCACCTTGCGCCAAGCGGGTTGCGGTGGCCGAGCTGGCCGCCACGATCAGATCATTGTCGCTGTCGCGTTTGTTCACGACCTCGGCAAATGCCACGCCACCGCCGCCACCGGCGAGGTTGGTGACTTGCATCGTCTGCTTGATCAGCCCGAGGTCTTGCATCGTTTTACCGACCTGACGGCAGGTGAAATCCCAACCGCCGCCGGGATTGGCCGGCGCAATACATTCGGGGTTTTCGGCGGTGAAATCAGCGGCCATTGCCGGGGCTGCAAAGCCAGCGACAGCCAAAGCCGCCGTTGCAAATGCAAGGCGGGTTGCCTTGAAGATCATGTGAAGTCCTCCAGTCATCATTGCGGGCAGTTGTCGCGGGCCCGATCCGCATCACCCGATCGCACCGCTCTTTGCGGTCTCCTCGCGATCAGTTAGAACGAAGGTTACGCGGCTAAGCTGTCAACAACCTGTCACTTGAGCAATGCCGCGAAACTCGAGCGTCCCAACGAGGAGAGTTCAAGCGATGCGCGTGTTGATCGTCGAAGATGCGCAGGACATGGCCGAGGCGGTGCGCACGCATCTGCACCGGGCTGGCATGACTTGCGATGTGGCCAATGATTGCGCGCGCGCCGAGGATTGTCTGGCGGTGACGCGCTATGATGCGATTGTGCTGGATATCCATCTGCCCGACCGCCCCGGAACCGCGCTGTTGCGCGATCTGCGTGCGCGTGGTGAACGTATGCCCGTGCTGATGCTGACGGCGTTGTTTTCGGTCGATGACCGGGTGTCTGCGCTGGATCTGGGGGCGGATGATTATCTTGTGAAACCCTTCGATCACCGCGAGTTAGAGGCGCGTCTGCGTGCCCTGATCCGGCGCGGTGCCGAGACCAAAAGCGAAGAGCTCACACTTGGGCAACTGGCATGGAATCCCGCCACGCTAAGCGCGCGCCTGGATGACCAACCCCTCGCGCTGACTCGGCGCGAGACGGTTTTGCTGGGCGTGTTGCTGCGCAATAGCGACAGGATCATGAGCAAGGAAAAGCTGTATGAGGGGCTGTTTTCCTTTGCCGATGTCGATGTCGGGCTGAACGCGATCGAGCTATATGTGGCGCGGCTGCGCAAAAAACTGGCCGGGTCGGGCGTGATGATCGAAACCCATCGCGGCTTGGGCTACCGGATGCAAATTGATGTCTAGGCCCGCCGTGATCGCGGGCGCGACCGCCTCGCTCAAGCGCCGTGTCATCAGTGGCGTCTTGGCACTGTTGCTGGTGGGGGGCGCCGTCGCTGCGCTGGCGGCCTTTGGCTATGGTCGGGCGGCGGCGCGTGAAAGCTATGATCGGTTGCTGTTGGGCGCGGCCAATGACATTGCCGAGGCGATCTCGATTCAAAATGGCGCGCCCGTTGTGGATCTGCCGGTCGCGGCGTTTCAACTGCTCGCGCTTGCACCTGATGATCGGATCTATTACTCGGTGCGCGGCCCGGACGGGGCGGTTCTGACCGGTGCAACGGGGCCGTTGGCGCAGGCAGGCCAGACCGCGACACCCAAATTTTTCGACTCAAAAATGGGTGATGAAAACGCGCGCTTCGTCTCTCTCGCGCGCCGCTTTGCCGAGCGCAGTTTTTCCGGCACAGTCACGGTTATTGTGGGTCAAACTCTGCGCGCGCGCACCGAAATGGCGCTGGGCCTGACGCGCGATGCGTTGATTGCCGCCGCGATTGGGGGGATTGCCCTGCTGGCGGCGGCGGTGCTGGTGATTGACCGTGCGATGCGTCCGCTGCGCCGTATTGCCGACCAACTCGTCGGGCGCGACCCGCATGATCTGACACCGATGGAAACGCAGGTGCCTGCAGAGGTTGCGGTGATGGTTGGCGCGATGAACCGCTTTATGGCGCGCCTTGATCGCCAGGTGGCGGCGATGCGCAATTTGATCTCGGACACGGCCCACCAGTTGCGCACCCCGGTCGCAGCGTTGCGGGTGCAGGCAGAACTGGCCAGCGCCGAGGAAGATGACGCAAGGCGCGAGCAGATATTGACCCGTCTGCAACGGCGCACCCGGTCATTGGGCGAATTGCTGGATCAGATGCTATCGCGCGCGCTGGTCATTCACCGCACCGATGCGGCGCGCCGGGTTCCCTTGGATCTGCGTGATGTTGCGCTGGATGTCATTGAGAGCCGGGATCATGAGCTGGTCGCCCCCAGTCGCGATGTGGTGCTGGAGATCGGCGAAGAGGCGGTGATGGTGATGGCTGACACGCTTTCACTAAGCGAAGCCCTGCGCAATCTGCTAGGCAATGCGCTGAAACACGGGGCAGGGCGGGTGCGTGTCGGGGTGACACAGGAGGGCGCACAGGCGTGTCTGTGGGTCGAAGATTCTGGCCCCGGTCCAAGCGCCGAAGTGCTTGAGCGCATCGGTGAGCGGTTCGAAAAAAACGCCGCTTCGGTGGGCCAAAGCGCGGGGCTGGGCCTGTCGATTGCGCGCGCGGTCGCATTCGCATTTGGCGGTGAGTTGAAACTGGGTGCAACCGGGCAGGGTTTTCGCGCAACGATTTCCTTGCCCATGCAAGAGGAGCAGATATGACCCGTTTCATGATGCTTGTGTCAGCCTTGATCGCCGCAGCTTTGCCCGCGTTTGCCCAGCAAGACGGCCCCGAGGCGCGCGCCCGGTTTGGGCCTGCGGACGGGCCTGCGATGGTGTTGCGCTCAACCACCGATATTACCGTGCTCGGCCCGACGCTGCAGGATTTCACCGCCCGCAATCCCGGAATCGCGGTCGCCTATGAGCAATGGGGATCGAACGCGCTGTACGAAATCAGCTGGCGCGATTGTGAGGCGGGCCAAAGTCGCGCCGATGCGGTGCTGTCTTCGGCGGTGCATCAGATGGTGGATCTGGTCAATAGTGGCTGCGCAGGGTCGTATCGCTCGAGCGCCAGTGCGGGTTTGCCCGCCGCGCGGCGCTGGCGCGATCAGCTTTGGGGCGTCACACAAGAGCCCGCCGTGATCATCTACAACACCCATCTCGTGCCTCCCCAAGATGTGCCCCATACCCGATTTGCGTTACTTGATCTGATGCGGCGCGATGAGCCGCGCTATCAGGGCAAGATCGCGACCTATGAGATCGAAGCCTCGGGGCTTGGTTATCTATTTGCCTTTGAGGACAGCCTTGAGGCCAGCACCTTTGGCGCCTTGATGGAGGGGTTTAGCCGGGCGCGCGCGGTTGCGACCTGTTGCTCGGCAGAAATCATCAAGGGCGTCTCTCAGGGCGAATACGCGATTGCTTACAATGTGTTGGGGTCTTATGTGAATGCGCGCCGCGATCCGAATGTCGGGGTGATCTGGCCGCAGGATTACACGCTGATGTTGTCGCGCGCGTATATGATTCCCAAAAGTGGCGAGCAGGCGTATTCAGCCCAAAAGCTGTTGGATTTTCTGCTTTCCGGGCCGGGCAAAGAAGACCTGCGCGCAGCGGGGCTTTTGGTCAGCGGCGAGCCGGAAGACAGCGCCACCCCCGCCAGCGCGTTGCACACGATTGCAATTTCGCCGGTGCTGCTGGTGGCGCTGGATCGCCAGAAACGCGCGCAGTTCATCGCGCGCTGGCGGGCGGCGTTCGGGCGCTAACGTTTGGGCGCGCGGCGATGTGTGGTTTGCGGGCGACCGGGCAGGTTCAGCGTGGCATCCCCGCGCGCACTGCGCGCAATCACCTTGCCCTTAGAGACCACCGCAAGTCGGGCAGGGCGCAGCCGCACGGCCTCAACCGGATTACTCGCATCCAGCACCACCAGCGAGGCCAGCGCCCCCTTGTGCAGCCCGTAATCTTGCAGGCCGATGATCTGCGCATTGGTCCGGGTCACCATGGTGAAGCAGCGTGCCATCTCATCGGGGTGGCTCATCTGCGCGACATGCAGCCCCATGAACGCCACATCCAGCATATCCGCTGTGCCAAGACTATACCACGGGTCGAGCACGCAATCCTGACCCCAGCCCACAGGGATGCCCATCGCCTGCATTTCCTTGACGCGCGTCAGCCCGCGGCGCTTTGGAAAGCTGTCATGGCGCCCTTGTAGCATGATGTTGATCAGCGGGTTGGGAATGGCGGCAATCCCGGCCTCGGCGATCAGGGGCAGCAGTTTCGAGACATAGTAATTGTCCATTGAATGCATCGAGGTCAGATGGCTGCCCACCACCCGGCCTTGCAGCCCCAGACGCTGGGTCTCATAGGCGAGCGTTTCGATGTGGCGGCTCTGGGGATCGTCGGTCTCATCGCAGTGAATATCGACGCGCAAACCGCGATCCGCCGCGATTTCGCACAGATCGCGCAGGCTGTCCGCGCCCGCCTGCATGGTGCGCTCAAAATGGGGGATGCCGCCGACCACCTCGACACCCATATCCAGCGCGCGCATCAGATTTTCACGCCCATTGGGCGCGCGATATAGCCCGTCTTGCGGAAAGGCGACCAGTTGCAGGTCGATATAGCCGCGCACCTTTTCGCGCACCTCCAGCATCGCGGTCACGGTGTTGAGGTGATCGGGCGTGGTATCGACATGGCTGCGGATCGCGAGCAACCCCATCGACGCGGCCCAGTCACAATAGTGCAGCGCGCGCTGTACCATCTCGTCCACCGTGGTCAGATCGCGCAGCTCTCCCCACAGCGAAATCCCCTCCAGCAAGGTGCCCGAGGCGTTCACCCGGGGCAGCCCGTAGCTGAGCGTCGCGTCCAAATGGAAATGGGGATCGACAAAGGGCGGGGATACCAGATCGCCCGCAGCCTCGATCACCTCGCGCGCCTCGGCGGCAATGTTGGGGGCCACTTCCGCGATGCGATCACCCTTGATCGCAATATCGGCTACACGCCCGTCGGGCAATGTGCCGCCCTTGACCAGCAGATCGAACATCAGCGTTCCCCTTTGTTAAATGTCACCATCAGCGCCGCTGGCACCTCGGCGCGCCGCGACATCACGACCAGCGCGAGGATCGACAGAATATAGGGCATCATCAGGAACAGCTGATAAGGCACCACCGCGCCAATCGGAGTTTGTTGTAGCCGGATTTGCAGCGCGTCAAAGGCGGCAAACAATACCGCCCCAAGCAACGCTTTGCCCGGTTTCCACGCGCCAAACACCACCAAAGCGATGCAGATCCAGCCCCGTCCGTTGACCATGTCGAAAAAGAAACTGTCAAAGGCCGAGAGCGTCAGAAACGCCCCGCCCACCGCCATGAAGCCCGATCCCACGATCACCGCGCCCATGCGGATCGCGGTGACCGACAGGCCTTGGGCCGCGACCGCCTGCGGGTTTTCGCCCGCCGCGCGCACGGCCAGCCCCAGCGGCGTGCGGTAAAGCACCAGCGCCACCGCGATCACCAGCAAAAACGCGGCGTAGGTCAGCGGGGTCTGGGCGAAAAACGCCGGGCCGATCAGCGGGATTTGCGACAGGATGGGCACCTCAAAGGGTTGGAACGCCTCGATCTTGGGTGGCGAGGAGACCTCGGGCAGAACCACGCGATAGGTGTAAAATGTCAGCGAGGTCGCCAGCAGCGTTACCCCGATGCCCACGACATGCTGCGACAGTCCGAACGGCACCGAAAGCGTTGCGTGCAACAGCCCAAAGGCCATGCCCGCAGCAAAAGCCACCGCAACCCCGCCCCAAAGTGGCAGTCCGGCCCAGACCGCGATCCAGCCCGCGAAGGCGCCCGCGACCATGATACCTTCGATGCCAAGGTTGAGTACCCCGGCACGCTCGCAGATCAGCTCTCCCATCGTGGCGAAAATCAGGGGCGAAGCAATGCGGATTGCGGCGGCCCAAAACGCGGCAGAGGTCAGGATGTCGATCAGATCCATCAGTCCCTCACCACGCGGAATTTGCTAAGCAAAATCGCTAGCACCATCATCAACAGCGCCGAGGCCAGCATGATATCGGCCAGATAGCTGGGTACGCCAAGCGCGCGGCTCATCGCGTCTGCGCCCACAAAAATCGCCGCCACAAACAGCGCCGCGACGACCACCCCAAGCGGGTGCAATAGCGCCAGCATCGCCACCACGATACCGGTGTAGCCATAGCCCGGACTGAGATCGAGCGTGAGCGATCCCTTCAGCCCCGCCACCTCGGAAAACCCCGCCAGCGCGGCCAACCCGCCCGACAGCAGCGCGGTTTTCAGGATCACGCGCGTCACCGGAATGCCAGCAAAGCGCGCGGCCTCGGCGTTTTGGCCCACCGCGCGCATCTCAAATCCCAGCGTGGTGCGGGTGTTAATCACCCACAGCACCAGCGCGGAAACCAACGCCAGAACAAAGCCCCAATGCAGCCGCAAGCCGTCGATGATGCGGGGCAGGCGGGCCTCGGGGATCAGGCGCGCCGATTTCGGCCAGCCCATGCCCATCGGGTCTTTCAGTGGCCCTTCCAGAAGGTAGGACACGAACAGCAAAAAGATGAAGTTGAACAGTAGCGTGGTGACCACCTCATCGACGCCAAAGCGGGTTTTCAACAGCGCCGGGATCAACAGCAGCAGCGCGCCCGCCAGCATCGCCGTGACACCGATCACCACCAGCAGCGGCAGGCTGGGCCAGTGCAGCGCCCCGGTGCCCAGCATCACCGTCACCACCGCGCCCGCATAAAGCTGCGCCTCGGCCCCGATATTCCACAACCGGGCGCGAAAGGCGACGGCCACGGCCAGCCCGGTAAAGATCAGCGGTGTCGCGCGGTTGAGTGTTTCGAGCAGCGCGAATTTGCTGCCCGCCGCCCCTTTGAGGATCGCGCCAAACACCGCAAACGGGTTGCCCCCCGCGATTAGCGCGAGCAGGCTTGCCACCAGAAAACTACCCGCAATCGCGAGCGCAGGCGGCCCAAGGCGGCGCAAAATTCCGGGATTGGCGATGGGTTCAAGACGCATGGGCCACCTCTGCAAAGCCATCGCCCGCCATCCACCGCCCCAGCGCCTCGGGGGCCATCGTGCCGCGTGCGAAAGGGGGGCTGAGACGGCCTTGTGAGATCACATGGATCACATCCGATAGCGCTATGATCTCATCGAGATCCTCGGAAATCAGCAACACCGCTGCGCCCTGTTCGCGCGCCTCGGCCAAGCGAGAATGCACATAATTGAGCGCGCCGATATCAAGGCCGCGCACCGGTTGATTGGCCAAAATGATGCGCGGTTTGGTTTCCAGCACGCGCCCTAGGATCAGCTTTTGCATATTGCCCCCCGAGAGCAGGCGAATGGCAGTGTCAGGGCCGGGGCAGCGCACATCATAGGTCGCAATTAGCGCCTCGGCATGTGCGCGCGCAGCCGCCCAATCCAGCCAGCCATGGCGGGCGAAATCGCTGGCATAGGTTTCCAGAACGGCATTCTCGGTCAGATCGAAATCCGCGATGGTGCCGGTGTGGTGGCGGTCCTCAGGAATGCGCCCGATGCCACGGGCAAGGGCGCGGCGCGGCGACCAGTTGGTGATCGCCTCGCCCGCAATTTCCAACTGTCCCGCGCTGGGCATCGCCAGCCCCGAAATCAAATCAGATAGCGCACCCTGCCCATTGCCCGACACGCCCGCCAACCCGGTGATCTGCCCGCCATGCAGGCTTAGCGAGACGGATTGCAGCCCCGGCGCGTGGCCCTCGCCCTTGCTGGAAACGTCGTTTAGCCGCATCAGCGCGGGGCCGGGGGGCATCGGGGCGATTTTGGGGGCTGAAACCGCGCCCCCCACCATGAGCGCGGCCAGTTCCTCGCGCGAGGTGTCAGCGGTCGCACGCTCGGCCACAAGGCGACCATGACGCAGCACCAGAACGCGATGCGAAATCGCCATCACCTCATGCAGTTTGTGCGAGATGAACACGACCGACAGCCCCAACCCGATCGCTTCGCGCAGGGTGGCAAACAGCGCCTCGCTTTCCTGCGGGGTCAGAACGGCAGTTGGCTCGTCCAAGATCAGAATACGTGCGTCGCGATAAAGCGCCTTCAATATCTCGACGCGCTGGCGTTCGCCCACTGAAAGCTGACCGACCTTGGCATCAGGATTGACGGCCAGATGAAAGCGTTTTGACAGATCGGCAATCCGGGCCTTGGCCGCGCGGGCGCGCAGGCGTGGCGCCGTGAGCGCCTGCGTTCCCAGCACGATATTTTCCCACACCGTCAGATTGCCCGCGAGCGTGAAATGCTGATGCACCATCCCGACGCCTGCATCGAGGGCTGCGCGCGGATTGCCCGGCGCAAGGCGTTGGCCAAACACCTCAACCTCACCCGCATCTGCGCTGTATTGGCCAAAGAGGATGTTCATCAGCGTGGTCTTACCCGCGCCGTTTTCGCCCAGCAGCGCGATCACCTCGCCCTTTGCCAGCGAGAAACTGACATCGTCATTGGCGCATAACGCCCCAAAGCGTTTGGTGATATTGCTTA
Source organism: Paracoccaceae bacterium (assembly GCA_016937195.1). Classification (GTDB taxonomy): domain Bacteria; phylum Pseudomonadota; class Alphaproteobacteria; order Rhodobacterales; family Rhodobacteraceae; genus Thioclava. The sequence goes on from JAFGWK010000180.1 coordinate 14,383, forward strand.
GGCGCAGCACGGGGTGCTGCGCCTGATCACGCTCGGTCATGTTCAGGACGACTTGGGTTCGGCGTCGTTGATTTCGACGGTGAACGTGCCGTCCTTGATCGCTGCGGTTTGGGCATTAACCTTATCCAGCGCGTCTTGCGGGATCTTGCCTTCAAATGTGCCAAAGGGCGCGAGCGAACAGCCGCCTTCTTTCATGAAGGAAAACATGCCGTAATCTGCGGCCTTGAAGCTGCCCGCGCGGATCTGTTCGATGGCGTGATCCAAGGTCGGCTCGAAATGCCAAAGCGCCGAGGCCACGACCGTATCGGGATAATCGGTTTGGGTGTCGATGACATTGCCGATGGCCAGAACACCCTTTTCCTTGGCGGCATCAGACACGCCAAAACGTTCCGCATACAGCATATCGGCACCGTTCTCGATCATTGCATAGGCGGTTTCCTTGGCCTTGGGCGGATCAAACCACGACCCGATGAAGGCGACCTGAAAGGTGATGTCGGGGTTCATCTCGCGCGCGCCCGCCATGAAGGCATGCATCAGGCGGTTCACCTCGGGGATGGGAAAGCCACCGACCATGCCGATATTGCCCGCCTTCGACATCGCTCCGGCAATGATCCCAGACAGATACGAAGCGTCTTGAATGTAGTTGTCAAACACCGAGAGATTGCCCACCGCCGGGTCGGGCTTGAACGATGAGCCCAGCAAAAAGGCCACGTCTGGGTAGTCGGCTGCGACCTCACGGGCCTCTTGCTCGACGCCGAAAATCTCACCCACGATCAGGTCATAGCCGCCCTCGGCGTATTCACGCATCACGCGCGGGTAATCGGTGTTCGCGGTATTTTCGGAATAGGTGTAGCTGACATCGCCGCGATCTTGGGCGGCCAATGCGGCAAGATGGATGCGGCTAACCCATTGCTGCTCAACCGGGACGGTGTAAATACCCGCCACCTTCAGCGGCTTGGCATCTTGCGCCCAGCCACGTGTTGGCAATGCGCCAAGCAACGCAGCCCCGGCAAGGCTCGATTGCAGAAAAGCGCGGCGCGAGGGGGCGTTCACAGAGGGTTTGGCAGCCATCGATCAAGTCTCCTATTCGGGATATTCACGCAGTATTGCAGAGATTTGATCAAGCGGTGAGATTTTTTTCGCAGCGACGTCAATTCCGCGCGGCGTAAGTATGGCGGGTAGACCCGAAATTCTGTCTCTATGCCCCCTTATGTGTCGTGTTGCGGAAAATTTACGCACGCTGAGGCACGCGCGAAAAGCGATCACGCCGAACGATATGTCGCGCCCGCATGACATCACAAACGCTTGATTGCGCTGGGAGCTGGCTCTATCACTTGGCGTATGGGACGCAAGTTGACAGCCGCCTGCATGCCGGGCGCAACGCCTGAACGCGATCTGACCGGCCCCGTTGTGCGGGTGCGGTTCGCGCGCTTGCGGCATGCGCTTTGGGTGCATGTCTTTGCGCTGTTTGCGATGTGTGTTCAGGTGCTATTTTACGCCGATCACATCGGGGCGGCCGCTGCTGCCGAGATCGGGCATGCCCCCGCCGGAGCACGTCTTGGCCTTTTGCAGATTTGCACGGGCGAGGGTATTGTTCTGATGACGCCCGACGGGCGCACAGTGCCCAATGCGCCTGCCCAGCCCGGTCACGACGGCGGGCAATGTTCGGTTTGCAGCAGTGCCAGTGTGTGCGGCTTTGATGCCCCTGCCGCGATGGCAATGCCGATTTTTCAAGCGCAGTTGATTGAGCCTGCGCGGGTAATTTTGCCAGCACCCGGGGCGCACATCCTGCTTGCACGCACCCTTCGACCGATTCGAGCGCCCCCAATCCTGTGACGCGATCCCTTCGCGACGGCCCGCTGTGCGTCTGAAAACGACGCGACTAGGCCCTCGTGATTCTTGTCCATTTTCAACATTCTCGTGTCATCGGCCTGTCGCCGCGTGCACCTTAAAATCACAGGATAACACCATGAAACGTCGTGACTTTCTGATCACCACCTCTACCGGAATGCTGTTGGCCGCTACGCAAAGCGCCAGTGCAGAAGCAACCATGCCGCAATCGCCGATGGCCTGGACGGATGAGAACGGGTTGGCCCGGTTTCTCAAAACCGACACCGATCCGATGACCAACGAGTTCGAGAAATATGCCCGTTGCCCGTATTGTGGCATGATGCGCAAGATGTTCAGCCAGACCCGCCACCTGATCGTTTATGAAGATGACGCAGTGGATGGCACCTGTTCGCTGCATTGCGCCGCGATCAGCCTTGCATTGAACATGGATCGCGTGCCCAAAACCATCTATGCGGGCGATGCTGGGGCCGCAGACGAGGTCAAGCCTCTCGCGGATAGCGCGTCGATGACCTATGTGATTGACCCCGCTCGCCCCGGCACGATGACGGCTGTGTCGAAATACGCCTATGCTGACAAGGCGCAGGCCGAGGCCGCTGCTGGCGCCGATGCGAAGATGGTCGATTTCGACACTGCACTGGTGGATGCCTATAACGGCATGGCGCAGGACACGATCCGTATTCGCAAACGCCGTGCCGAGCGTCGCGCGCGCGCGGGCAACTAAGCGTGGCTGCGCGCCCGGCATCGTGTCGGGCGCGCAAGATTCTCCTGTTGAAAGGACATTTCATGTGTCAGTCCTGCGATGAAACCCGCCTCTCACGCCGCGTCGTTCTGGGTCAGTTTGCTGCGATCACGGCGGCGCTGGGTCTGGGGATCAGCCCGGCACGCGCCGCCGCGAAGCTGGTCGATCTGCCCCCGCCCGGTCCGCAAGATACCTGCCCGGTCTGCGGCATGTTCGTGGCGAAATACCCCGAATGGATCACCACGGTGCTATTTGCCGATGGCCATGCCGATCATTTTGACGGTCCCAAGGATTTCTTCAAATATCTGCAAGATATGGAGAAATACGCCAAAGGCCGAACCGCCGATCAGATCGTGGGCATGGGCGTGACCGAATATTACGGGCTCAAGCTGATTGACGCGCATGACGCGATTTACGTGCTGGGGTCGGATGTGTTGGGCCCGATGGGGCATGAGCTGATCCCGCTGATGAATCGGGCGGATGCCGATGATTTTATCAAGGATCACAAGGGCAAGAAAGAGATCGGCTTTGGCGATGTGACGCCCGATATGCTGGTGATTCTGGACGAGGGCGGTGCGATATGAAACTGCCGCGCCGCCGCTCTGGCCCGGTTTTTATAGGCTTTGGCGTGCTCGGCGCGGCGCTGCTGTTCGAGCTGTACTTCGTCGCCTTCGCAGGCCCGTCAACCCGTGCCCGCCTTGATCACGAGGCCGGGCTGGTGGCCGATCTCGGGCTAACCGACCTCGCGCTGTTCACCGAGGCGCGCTACACCCGCCACCCGTCACTGGCCGATCTCAATACCCCGTTTCAGGATCATCCGATGGCCTTTGACCACTTCCCATCTGGCTCGATCATGCCCGTGCCGAGGCTGCCCGGCGAAGGCTGGCTGATCTTTCAACCCAAGGAGCGCGGCCAATGATGACTTGGGCCCGACGCCAGCGCGCGCTGGCCGATTACACGCTGGCCGCTTTGTCGCGCCGCAAGGGGAAGAATATCGCGCTGGTTGCGATCTTTTCGCTGGTGGTGTTCGCGCTGTCGTCGGCGATGTTTTTCGCCGCCGCCTTGCGCCATGAAACGACGGTTGTGCTGCGTGATGCGCCTGAAATCGTTGTGCAAAAGCTGATCATGGGGCGGCAGGATCTGATCCCCGGCGATGTGGTGGACACGATTGCCGGGTTTCGCGGCGTGACCTCGGCCAAAGGGCGGCTTTGGGGCTATTATTACGACCGGATTGATGGCGCGAATTACACCGTGATGGTGCCCGATGATCCCGCGCTGATCCCCCCCGTTGGCCATGTCGCTGTGGGCGAAGGCGTGCCGCGTGCGCGTGGTCTGGCATGGGAGGGCGCGCCGCTGTTCTTGTCTCGCTATGAGGGCGATCTGAAGCGTTTCGACGTGGATCGCACCTTTAGTCGCGACTCGGCGCTGATGACGGCGGATTTGGTGCTGATGAACCCGCAAGATTTCCGTGCGTTTTTCGACATTCCCGAAGGGCTTTATACTGATGTGGTCGCCACCGTGCGCAACCAGAACGAAGTCGCGACGATCGTGACCAAAGCTTCCAACGCCTTGCCGCAAATGCGCTTTGTGACCCGCGCCGATATCGAGCGCACCTATCAAAAGCTGTTTGACTGGCGCGAGGGGCTGCTGGTGGTGCTGGCGGGCGCGGGGCTGTTGGCCTTTGCGATTTTCGCGGCGGAAAAGGCGTCTGGCCTGTCGGCGGAAGAGGCGCGCGAGATTGGCATTCTGAAGGCCGTGGGCTGGGACACGCGCGATGTCATCGCGATGAAAATGTGGGAGGGCGGGCTGGTTTCGCTGGGCGCATTCCTGATCGGCACGGTCGCGGGGTTTGCGCATGTCTTCCTGTTCGATGGCGTGTTGTTTGCTCCGGTACTGCGCGGCTGGGCGGTGATCTATCCCGATTTCGCGCTAGCTCCGCATATCGACGGGGTGCAACTTATGACGCTGGCTTTGCTGACGGTCGTGCCCTACATGGCCGCGACCGTGGTGCCGGTTTGGCGCACTGCCTCGGGTGATCCCGATGCGGTCATGCGATAGGAGCACCAAGATGATTACCCTGAACGCGGTTACCAAGCTGTATAACGAAGGCCGCCCCAACGAATTCGCGGCCCTGCACGAGATCGATCTGACGCTGGCGCGGGGTGCGATGAGTGTTTTGCGCGGGCCATCTGGCTCGGGCAAAACCACGCTGTTGTCGATCCTCGCCTGCATGGCGCGCCCGACCTCGGGGCGGGTCAGCATTGATGGCGAACTGGTGTCAGGCCTGCCCGAACGCTTTCTGACCGAGCTACGGCGCACCACATTCGGCTTTGTATTTCAACGATTTAACCTTGTGCGCGGATTAACGGCGCTGGAAAACGTGATGCTGCCCACGGTGCCGCTTGGCGCGGATTACGGCCAGACGCGAGACCGGGCGATGGCGCGGCTTGAGGCGCTGGGGCTGGCCGATAAGGCCGCGATGCCGATTGAACATCTCTCGGGCGGCGAGGCGCAGCGCACCGCGATTGCGCGCGCGCTGATCAATGACCCGCCGATCCTGATTGCCGATGAGCCGACCGCCAACCTCGACACGGCTTTGGCCGAGAAATTCCTCGCGATTTTGGCAGATGAACGCGCTGCGGGGCGCACCGTCATTCTCACCAGCCACGACCCGCGTATCTGGGAGGCAGAGGGCGTGGACCGTATCGTCACCCTGCGCGACGGGCGCATTGTCGAGGGCGAATTGGTCGAGGGTGTCGCATGATCTTTCAGCCCCCGATCCTTGCACTGCTGATGGTGGCGGGTCTCGCGGCGCTGGTTGCGATATGGAGCGGGGCGTTCGCGATCCGCGTGCTCGCGCGTTGGGATATGGCCAATATGGGGCGCGCGCAGCTGCGCATGGAGCGCATGACCGAGCTGGTCTCGACCCTGTTCGGTGCGGTGATGCTGGCGGAATTGGCGGCGCTGTTGTTGTTCGTGTTCAACGCCGACCGGATGGCCTCGCTGTTCGTGGGGGCGATGTGTGCGGTGGGCACGCTGAATGTGAACGCTTACGGCTTTCCCGCGCTTTACCTCAAGATCGCGGTGTTCTTTGCCGCGACGCTCTGGCTGATTTTGGATCATGCCGACCGGATGGGGCGGGATTTTCCGCTGACAAAAGTGAAATACGCAGTCCTTCTGGCGATTGCGCCGCTGATCCTTGCCGATGGCGCGACCGAGCTGGCCTATTTCCTCAATCTGCATACCGATGTGATCACGTCTTGCTGCACCAAGCTGTTCACGCCCAACAATCCCGGTCTGGCCAATCACATGGCCTCTGTCGGGGAGGGCGCGGCGCTGATCTGGCTGGGCGTCATCGCGCTGGCAGTGGCGGGCAGCGGAGCCTATGCGGTGCTGCGCAGGCGGGGCTATTGGATCTATGCGCTGGCTTCGGGGGCGTTGTTTTTCGCCGGGTTGACGGCGATTGTGGCGACAATTTCGCTGTATATCTATGAGGATCCGAACCACCACTGCCCATTCTGCATCCTCAAACCGGAATATGACTATTTCGGTTATGTCCTTTATGCGCCGCTGTTTTTCGCCACAGCGATGGGGCTGGGGGCAGGGCTATTGCAGCCCTTCGCAAACATCGAAAGCCTCAAGGGCAAACTGCCCCGGCTGATTGCGCGCCAAGTGATCTGGTCGATGATCGGCTTTGCGCTGTTCGGGCTGGCGGTGATCTGGGCGATTGCGCGCTCGCACCTGATCCTGTTCGGCTAAGGATCAGCGCGCCGGCAGCGGCCCGCCCATATCCAAACCCGTGGGCATAGCGCCCGCGCGCGCCGTCTCGATGCGCGCCCAAAGGGCGGGATCGGCCTCATCTGCGGGCCAAACGCCCGTCAGCGCATAGGCAAAGCGCGCGGAATGGCGGGTCTCGCGTTCAATCTTGTCGATGAAATCCGCGCCGTGATCTGTGATCAAATCCTCTAGCGGGCCCGCCGACAGCATCACCACCTGCCAGATCGTGTCACACCCCGCCAAAGCCTGCCGGATGAACGCCCAAAGCACTTCGGGGTGTTCGCGCAGCTCAAACACGCACAGCACTGACCACGGGAAATCCTCGCCCTCGGGCTCATCGCGGTTGTCTGCCAGCCACAGCGCCACCAGAGCCTCAACCGAATGCACATCTTCGGGCGCATCGGCGGCGTTGCACAGCACGGAAACCAGCTCGAGGGGCAGGGGTGTCACTGCATCATCTCCTTGGTGGCCGACAGGGTGACGCCCTCGTAATCACGCGCCACGCGGTCGATGTCCCATTGCAGGCGGGTGAGGAACACCACGTCTCCGTCGTGATCATAGCTGATATGTTGCTTGTTGGCATTGACCAGTTTCTCGACCGCTGCCTTGTCGCCCTGTACCCAGCGTGCCGAGGTGAACTGGCTCGCCTCAAAACGCACGGGGATGCCGTATTCCAGCTCGATCCGGCTGGCCAGCACCTCAAATTGCAGCGCGCCCACGACACCCACGATAAAGCCCGACCCAATCGCGGGTTTGAAGACCTTGGCCGCGCCTTCCTCGGCGAATTGCATCAGTGCCTTTTCCAGATGCTTGCCTTTCATCGGGTCGGTCGCGCGCACCGATTGCAGCAATTCGGGCGCGAAGCTGGGGATACCGGTGAAATGCAGCACCTCGCCCTCGGTCAGCGCATCGCCGATGCGCAACTGGCCGTGGTTGGGAATGCCCATGATGTCGCCGCCCCAAGCCTCTTCGGCCAGTTCGCGGTCGGCGGCAAGAAACAGCACGGGGTTTGACACCGACATCGGTTTCTTGGTGCGCACATGGGTCAGCTTCATGCCGCGCTGGAAATGGCCCGAAACGAGGCGCACAAAGGCCACGCGATCGCGGTGCTTCGGGTCCATATTGGCCTGAACCTTGAACACGAATCCGGTGACCTTGGGCTCTTCGGGGGCAACGTCGCGCTCGGTTGCCTTTTGCACCAGCGGTTCGGGGCCGTATTCGCCAATCCCGTCCATCAATTCCTTGACGCCGAAACTGTTGATCGCAGAGCCGAACCAGATCGGCGTCATATGCCCCTCAAGGAAGGACTGGCGGTCAAAGGCGGGCAGCAATTCGCGCGCCATCTCGACCTCTTCGCGCAGTTTCGCCAGCAGGTCAGCGGGGACATGGGTTTCGAGTTTCGGATCATCGAGCCCCGAGATCGCGACACTTTCTGCCACCTTGTTGCGATCGGCGCGGTCCATGATGTCAAGCCGGTCATGGATCAGATCATAGGCGCCGATAAAGTCGCGCCCGACCCCGATGGGCCAGCTGGCAGGCGCTACGTCAATTGCGAGGTTTTCTTGAATTTCGTCAATAATCTCGAACGTGTCGCGGCTTTCGCGGTCCATTTTGTTGCAAAAGGTCAAGATCGGCAGGTCGCGCAGACGGCAAACCTCGAACAGTTTGCGGGTCTGGGATTCCACGCCCTTGGCCCCGTCGATCACCATGATCGCGGCGTCCACGGCGGTCAGCGTGCGATAGGTATCTTCGGAGAAATCGCTGTGACCGGGCGTGTCCACCAGATTGTAGCGGAACTCGCGATACTCAAAGCTCATCGCCGAGGCAGAGACCGAAATCCCGCGATCCTGCTCCATCTTCATGAAGTCCGAGCGCGTGCGCCGTGCCTCGCCTTTGGCGCGCACTTGACCCGCCATCTGGATGGCGCCGCCAAACAGCAGGAACTTTTCAGTCAGCGTCGTCTTGCCGGCATCGGGGTGCGAGATGATCGCGAAGGTCCGGCGGCGGGCGATTTCGGGGGGCAAGGCAGGGCGATTTGTCATGGCCCCGCGTTTATCCTGCCCACGCGCGCCTTGCAATCGGGCAATGAGAGGGGGGCGGGGGGAGAGGTGTTTGTGCGAGCGCATCCATCAAGGCGAGGGATTGGAGCAATGAGTGGCGGTTGTGTGGACATAGCCACCGTTCTCCAGACGTCGATTTGTCAGCTTTCTCTCGATAAAGTCGCCTCTATGGAAGGCGCCCGGCCACATACTGCGCTTCGCCTTGCGCGAAGCTCCAATCTTCTTCCCGGTTCGTGAAAACAGAAATCAGAAGATCGTTTGGATCAAGGCCACATTCCTTTTCGAGATTTTCGGAGAGGAGCTTATATACCTTGATCTTTTCGACATGTGTTCTTGGACTGGTAAAGAACTGAATTGAAATCCTTTGATCGCTGCGCGTGAAGCCAAGACCTGTATCAAGAAACACCATACGACCGGGTTTGTGCTCATGGACGATTTGGTAACGGTCCGTTTCAGGAACGCCGAAAGCTTCGACCACGCAGTTTTGGATGGTATCGAGTAGGGTGCGAACCTCTTCGTCGGAACGTCCTTCAATCATGTCAATTCGCAAAAGCGGCATTTTGTTTCTTCCGTATAAATAGGTATTCAATCGTAGATGCGAACTTCAAACCCTTCAGAGTTAGATTGGTTCCCTAACATTTTTCATTCTCTGGATGTTTGAATCGGACAGTTCGCCTTGAACGATATCCGTCAAAACGGGCTCCAAACCGCCATCCGCCGCACCAATCCCAATCTGCAGCTGCTCGCGCCCGGCCCCCTCAGTCCTCGCGCTTGCGGAAAATCTTGTCGCGGCCAAGCTGATCGAGCAGATCGCGCGTGGCCTCGGTGCCGAAATGAGGGCGGTGTTTCAGGTCGGGTAGGCGAGCCGAGATTTCGGCGCGCAATTCATCGGGCAGAACCGACAGGGTCGCCTCGCTGACCATCAGGCTTTCGGCGGGGATGCCCTCGGCATAGATAATTTCGTGGCGCGCAAAGACCAGCGCGTAATAGTCGACATAGCCGCCCTCACGCCGCCAGACGTTTTCGTCATCCACCAGATGCTTGGCCTGCACCAGCAGTTCCGAGGTCTCGCCCAGCTTTTGCGCACCGCGCCGATACAGAAACAGCCGGTGATGGGGCGAGACAACCAGATCGCCTTCATTGCCCAGAATTCCAGCAGAAATCACGACCGGCGCGAACGACCCCAGCGCGCGCATCCGCGCCTTGGCGACCAGTGCGACGGGTTGGGGGCCGCTGTCGCGCGTCAGCACCCGGTCCCCCGCCTTGAGCTGCTCGATGGGTTTTTGCGCCCCCCCGGCCAACGTGATCATCGTGCCCGTGGTGAAGGCGACACATACCAGATCGGCCAGCCGCGCCTCGCCCGGATCAGCCGAGGCTTCGAGCAGAGTGTATTCCTGACGCGGGGCGACCGGGGACAGCGGCAGCGCGAACAGACGCGCGCTGGCATCGTGACGGATCAACAAAATATCGACGCTGTCGCCATCAGGAGCCATCATCACATGGCGCGCCAGCAGGCTGATCGCATCTCCCGACGCGCCGATTTCAGATCCCGGCGCCACGATCTGTTCGCCCGCGGCGTCCCAGCCCACGGCCAAAAGCAGCGTCGTGGCATCGCGATCCAGCTGATAGATATCGCCCGGCTCGCAAAGCTCGGCAATGTCGAGCGCATCGCCCTGATTAGCGCCCGACGTCACCCAAAAATCATGGGCGTCAAAGACATGAACGCTTTGGCTGATTTGCGACAAGGGGGCCTCCGTTGGGGCGCTGGGATGCGACCACATGTCCGATTACCTGCCCCCGACCCACTGGGTCAAGCGCATTGCCGTAGCAGAAACAATAAGATCAGCCTCTTGCCAGCCCGGTATTGCGCGTTAACTCTGCGCCAAGGGCAGCGTGGCTGCGGCAGTATAGGGAGGTTCGGATGGATTTGGGTATCAAGGGCAAGCGCGCAGTCGTTTGTGCGGGATCAAAAGGCTTGGGACGGGGCTGCGCCGAGGCGCTGGCTGAGGCTGGCGTCGATCTGGTGCTGAACGCGCGCGGGGCCGAGGCGCTGGAGGCGACGGCTGCCGAGATCGCTGCGAAATATGGCGTGAGCGTCACGCCCGTGGCCGCCGATATCACCACACCCGAGGGGCGTGCCAAGGTGCTGGCGGCGGCGGGAGAGGTTGATATTTTGGTGACCAATGCGGGCGGGCCGCCTCCGGGGATGTGGAGCGATTGGGATCGTGACGATTTCATTGCTGCGCTGGATGCCAATATGCTGGCCCCCATTGCGATGATGCAGGCGTTGATGCCGGGAATGATGGAGCGCGGCTGGGGCCGGGTGGTCAATATCACCTCGCAATCCGTGCGCGCGCCGATTGGCGTATTGGGCCTGTCCAATGCCGCGCGCTCGGGGCTGACCGGATTCGTCGCGGGCACGTCGCGTCAGGTTGCCCCGAAGGGGGTCATCATCAACAACATGCTGCCCGGCATTCATGATACCGACCGCGCGACCTCGCTGGATGGCGGTGTGTCTAAAGCTGAAGGGATCTCGCCCGAGGAAGCGCGCGCCAAGCGGGTCGCGACGATTCCCGCCGGGCGCTATGGCGACGCGGGCGATTTTGGCGCGATGTGCGCCTTCCTGTGCTCGCAAAAGGCGGGGTTCATCGTGGGGCAGAATATCATGCTGGATGGCGGTCAGAACTACATCTCGATCTAGGCGCGCTTGCCACCGGGGGGCGGCGCTGTTATCTCGATAAATTCCGAGTTATTTAGTAGGGATAACCATGCCGCCCGCCAATACGCCCCCCCGCCTTGAAGTGCGTTCGCTGAAGCGCCGCTTTGACAGGCAGGTGGTCGTCGATGATATCTCTTTCGCGATCCCCAAGGGGCAGGTGACCTGTCTGCTGGGGCCTTCGGGCTGTGGCAAATCCACGACTTTGCGCATGATCGCGGGGGTGGATATGCAAGATAGCGGCGAGATCTTCGTCAATGGCGCGCTGATCTGTGACACGGTGTTTCGCGTCCCGCCCGAGCGGCGCGAGATCGGTTTGATGTTTCAGGATTTCGCGCTGTTTCCCCATCTCTCGGTGGCGCAGAATGTCGCCTTCGGGCTGTCGGGCAGTAATGCCGAGAAATCGGCGCGCGTCGAAGACTTGCTAGAGCGGGTGCATATGGCGCGCCATCGCGACAGCTACCCCCATGCACTGTCGGGCGGTGAGCAGCAACGCGTTGCGCTTGCCCGCGCGCTGGCCCCGCGCCCGCGGATTTTGCTGATGGATGAGCCGTTTTCGGGGCTGGACGAACGCCTTCGCGACGATATCCGCGACGAGACATTGGCGCTGTTGAAGGACGAGGGCACGGCGGTGTTGCTGGTTACCCATGAACCGCATGAGGCGATGCGCATGGCCGATGAAATCCTGCTGATGCGCGGGGGCAAAATCGTGCAGCGCGGCGCGCCCTATAACCTGTATAATGCGCCGGTGGATCGGCAGGCAGCGGCGTTCTTTTCCGATATCAACGTCATCGAAAGCCGGGTACGAGGCGCGCTGGCCCCCACGCCGTTTGGCGATTTTCTGGCGCCGGGGCATAGCGATGGCACGGGGATCGACATCGTGATCCGCCCGCAGCATCTCAAGATTGATTTCGACCGCGCCGGGCGTGGCCCCAATCCGACTGCGCAGGACGGAACTCCGGCGCGCGCCACGGTTGAGCGCGCGCGCTATTTGGGGCGTGAAAGCCTTGTGGAATTTCGTATGGAGACCGGGCAGATCCTCAAAGCCTCGGTCCCCAATGTGTTTTTGCCCAAACCCGGCACGGTGATGTGGCTGATGCTGCGCCGCGACCGCTGTTTCGTCTTTCCCGCCAAAGGCTAAGGGCGCGCTACTGCGCCCATTCGCCCTTGCGGAAGACCGCGACGCGGCTGCCATCGGCGCGGATGCCGTCAACATCGGTGTCCGGCCCGCCGATCATCCAATCGACATGGATCAGGCTGGAATTGCCGCCCTTGGCCGCGATTTCGTCACTGCTCAGATCGCCGCCATTGAGGAAGCATTTCGAATAGCATTGCCCCATTGCGATATGGCAGGCGGCGTTTTCATCATACAGCGTGTTGTAAAACAGTAGCCCCGATTGCGAGATCGGCGAGCCGTGCGGCACCAGCGCGACCTCGCCCAGACGACAGGCCCCCTCATCGGTCGCGATCAGCTTTTGTAGCACCTCTTGGCCCCGGCTGGCCCGTGCCTCAACCGCGCGCCCAGCCTCGAACCGCATCTCGATATTCTCGATCAGGCTGCCTTGATGCGACAGCGGCTTTGAGGCGCGCACCACACCATCGACACGCGCGGCATGGGGGGTGGTGAATACCTCTTCCGTCGGGATATTGGGGTTGCAGATCACGCCGTTCTTGGCCTCAGATGCGCCGCCATGCCATTCGTGATCATCCGCCAGCCCGACCGTCAGATCGGTGCCCGGCCCGGTGAAATGCAGTGCCGAGAAGCGCTCGGAATTGAGCCAGCTCGAGCGTTTGCGCAGCTCACCGTTATGGGCCTCCCAAGCGGCGACTGGATCGGGCTGATCGACGCGCGAGGCGGCAAAGATCGCCGCGGCCAGTTTGCCCACGGCCTCGTCTTGGGGCAAATCAGGGAACACCCGCGCGGCCCAAGCGGCGGTCGGAAAGCTGACAATCGACCAGTTGATCTCAAAGTTCGAGATCTTTTCCAGCGCCGGTTTATAGGCGATCGAATTGGCCTTGCCTGCGCGGGCGGCTTTTTCGGGGTCCTGATCGGCCAGCATCATCGGGTCGTCGCCCACAATTGCCATGCGTGCGGCGTTGCCTTCGTAAGCCTTGGCCATGCCCTCAAACAGCCAGCCCGGCGCGGTGTCAAAGCTGGCATCATTGGCATAGGCGTAGCGCGCCAGCGTGACTTCCTCATCGCTCAGGATCGGCGTCACCAGGCTTGCGCCTGCCCGATAGGCTTCGGCGGCGATTTTGCGCACCAAGGGCAGGGCGGCGGCGGGCGCGGTCAGCACCAGTTCCTGACCCGGTTGCAGGTTCAGCCCGACATGCACGGCGACCTGCGCCAGTTTTTCAAGGGATTTCGGGTCAAGGTCAGCGTGGCTCATTTTGGTCTCCTGATACTAAGTCTTGGCGCATAACCTGCACCGCGCCGCGCCAAGGTCAAGCGCCTCAGAACGCCTCACGGTAAAGGGCGAGCGCGTCCTCCTCGGTGACCTCGACGGGATTGTTCACCAGCAGGCGGGTTTGCTTCATCGCATCGCGCGCTAGCATCGACAGGCTGTTATCGGTCACGCCCACATCGCGCAGGCGACGCGGCGCGCCGCTGGCATTCATGAGCGAGTCCATATGGGTCACGAAGGCGTCCGAGCGCGCCTGCGCATCGCCGCTGCCTGCAACACCCATCACATCGGCCAGTTCCGCGTAAAGCGGCGCTGCGGCGGTGGCGTTGTAGCGCAGGACCGGACCCAACATCAGCGCATTGGTCAGCCCGTGGGGCAGATGGTAATGCCCACCCAGCGGATAGGCCAGCGCGTGAACGGCAGCCACGGGTGCGTTGGAAAACGCCTGTCCTGCCAGCGTGGCCCCCAGTAACATCGCCTCGCGCGCGGCGCGGTTGGTGCCGTCCTGACAGGCCGCGATCAGGTTTGCCCCCAGCAGCCGCAGCGCCTCGCGCGCGAGCGCGTCCGACAGCGGGTTTTTCTTGTGTTTCGAGGTGTAGGCCTCAATCGCGTGCACCATCGCGTCGATGCCGGTGGCTGCGGTATGAACCTGCGGTAGTCCGACCGTCAGGCTGGCATCCAGCAGCACGAAATCAGCGTAAAGCTGGCGCGAGACGACTCCCATTTTCGTGGTCTCTCCGGTGGTGATGATCGAGATATTGGTGACTTCCGATCCGGTGCCAGCGGTGGTGGGTACCAGCGCCAGCGGCACGCGCCCGCCGCTTACATTGCCGATGCCATACATCGTCGACAGGTCTTGATCAGAGCCGATCATCACCGCCACCAGCTTGGCGATATCAAGTGAAGATCCGCCTCCAAGTCCCAGAACAATATCGACTTTCTCAGCTCGGGCCATTTCAGCACAGGCGCGCACGATGGCCTCGGGCGGATCGGCGACCACATCGTCAAACAGCGTCACGCCAAAGCCTGCCTGCGTCAATGCGGCTTGAACCGGCGCGATCAACCCGGCTTCGATCAAGCCGCGATCGGTGACAAGCAATAACTTGCGCGCCTCAAAGCGTTCGGCCAGCAAATCACCCAACTGCGCGCTGCCCTCCCATTGCACGTGAATTTCGGACACGGTGGTAAAGCTGAACGGCGTCATGGTCATGTGGTCCTCCCAAGAATTTGGCGCCAGCATGTCAGATTTCAGCGCGAGCGCCAGAGCCACAGGCGGCGCACCTTAAAGCGGCAGTTCGAGGCTGTGTTTCATCTGCTCCATCGACAGGCTGGAGGACACATCGTGAATGGGAATGCGCGCGACCAAGTCTTTGTAGAACCGATCAAACTCCTCGGTCGAGGCCACCTGCACCTTGAGCAGATAATCCAGCGTTCCCGCCAGACGATGCGCCTCGGTGATCTCGGGCATGTCCTCGATCACGGCCTTAAAGCGTTCCAGCCAGTCGCGCTCGTGCTGGCCAGTGCGGATCGAGACGAAAAACGTCTCGCGCAGCCCCACTTTGCGCGGATCAAGGATCGCGGCCTGACGCAGGATCGTGCCATTTTGCACCAGCTTCTGAATGCGGTTCCAGACGGTGGTTTTCGCAAGGTTCACGCGCTGCGCGATTCGCTCAAGCGACAAGGTCGCATCACGTTGCAGCGCGATCAGGATGGCGCGGTCGTCTTTGTCGATGTCTGACATTCTGTTCTCTCCCGGATAGGTGAACGAAGCTCTTCTTTGGTAAGCTTAAACAAAACAAATTTCATCCATGCAAGGGTATGCCTTGTGATATTTGGAATAATGTCCTGTTTATGCCACAAGCAAACAGGAGCGAGCCGATGCGTCATTTCCCGATCTTTCTTGATACCTCTGGCAAGACAATCCTGGTCTCGGGGGCGGGGGAGTGCGCGGTGGCCAAGCTGCGGCTGCTGTTAAAGACGCAGGCGCGCATCGCGGTGTTTGACGCCGATCCGGGCGAACTGGTGCGCCAATGGGCGGTGCAGGGGCGGGTTGATCTGCATCTGCGGGATCTGGCCGCGCCAGATTTGAGCGACGCGCTGCTGGTCTACGCGGCCAATGACGACCTGGCGCGCGATCTTGCGGTGCAGGCGCTGGCGAAGAGTGCGGGCGTGCCTGCGCTTGTGGTCGACAATCTTGAGGCATCTGACTTCATCACGCCTGCCATCGTGGATCGTGACCCGGTGACTGTGGCGATTGGAACCGAGGGTACGGCCCCGGTTCTGGCACGCGCGATCAAGGCCGCGATCGAGGCGAAACTGCCGCGCGATCTGGGGGCTCTGGCACGGCGCGCCAAGGCGCTGCGCCCTGCCGCCGATGCCTTGCCCAAGGGGCGCGTGCGGCGCGCATTCTGGACACAGTTCTTCTTTGAGGGCGCGCGCGATGTCTCCACGCTTTTGACGCAGGTGCAAAGCGTGGAGAATGGTCCCGGTCGCGTGCATTTCGTGGGCGCAGGGCCGGGTGATCCCGATTTGCTGACGCTGCGCGCGCGCAAGCTGATCCACGAAGCAGATGTCGTCATTTATGACCGTCTGGTCACGCCGGAAATCCTTGAACTGGCGCGGCGCGAGGCATTGATAATTGATGTCGGTAAGACCGGGTTCGGCCCGTTCTGGCGCCAAGAGGATATCAACGAATTGCTGGTGCAACATGGGGCACATGCGGGTGTCGTGCGGTTGAAATCCGGTGATCCCGGCGTTTTCGGGCGTCTTGACGAAGAGGTCGCGGCATTGGGCGCCGCGGGTGTCGCCTGTGATGTGACGCCCGGTATCACCGCGGCCTCAGCGGCGGTTGCGGGCTTGGGCGTGAGCCTGACGCAGCGCGGGCGCAACAGCGGATTGCGCATCGTGACGGGGCATGATGCCAAGGGATTTGCCGAACAGGACTGGCGCGATCTGGCGCGCCCGGGCGCGGTGGCGGCGATCTATATGGGCAAGCGCGCGGCGCGGTTCTTGACCGGGCGCTTGATGATGCATGGTGCGGCGCCTGACACGCCGGTGAGCGTGGTGGAAAACGTTTCGCGCGCGGATGAGCGGATCGTCGCAAGCGATTTGATCGGGCTGGTCGATGCGCTGGCGGATGTGACGGGGCCGGCAGTGTTGTTGCTGGGGATTGCGCCGCAAACCGCTATTCCCGCAGCCCTTCGGGAGGCGTTGTAATGGCGCGCGCAACCCCGGCGCAGATCGTATGCGCAAACCATCTGATTGAGGGCGATGCGATCTGGTTCACCGGCTCGGGTTGGTGTCGCACGATTTCCCAAGCGCAGGTGGCCGACACACCCGAGGCCGCGCAGGCGTTGCTAGCTCAGGCCCAAGAGGGGGCCGAGCCCGCTCGTGCCGTCGGCTTATATCTCGCCGAGGTGACACTCACCCCCGATGGCCCGCAACCTGCCCATTTTCGTGAAATTTACCGGGTGCGCTCGCACAAGAC
>JAFGWK010000181.1 GCA_016937195.1 Paracoccaceae bacterium
ATGCCGCTTTGGGCGGCGCGCGAGGGGCGTGTTCGGATCGCAGGTTGGTATGGCCGCATCGCTTTAGCCTTTGTGATTGCCTTGGCGCTTGTGCTGATCTGGCTTGGTCCTGCGGTGATCCTTGGCGGTGCGGAGTATCGCGAGCAGATCTTGTGGAAGCAAAGCGCGGGCCGGATGGTTCAAAGCTTTGCCCATGGGCGCCCTGACTGGTTCTTTATCGCGCTGCTGCCGCTCTATCTTTGGCCATGGGGCTGGAGCCGGGCCGGGCTGGCGACGCTGAAACCCAGCCGCCTCTGGGCCGATCCCGGCGCGCGGATGGTCAGCATTTGGGCGATTGCCGCGTTAATCGCCTTCTCGCTGATTTCGGGCAAACAGGCGCATTATTTGCTGCCCGAGATGCCTGCACTTGCGCTGTTGCTGTCGGGCATGGTGCCAACGGGTGAGCCGCGTCAGCGTGTTTGGCGCTTGGGTTGGTTATTGCCGGGACTCGGAGTGGCAATTGCGGCGGCGGCGGTGCCGTTCGGGGCTTTCCCTGATCTGCCCGAGGGCACAGGGTCTTGGCTGTTCTGGATCATCGGCGTTGCGGTTCTTGCGCTGGCCGCGCTGATCGTCTTGCGTGCCCATGCCGGATGGCGCGCTGAGGCCTGGGCCGCGCCACTCAGTCTGGTCGCGATCCAGACGATGGTCTGGCCGATCCTCTGGCCGATTTACGATCCGGTGCCACTAGGGGCGTTATTGGCGGCGCATTCGCAACATGGCGTGGCCACGACCGATACGAGCTATGCCGGGCAGTTCTCCTATGCCGGGCGATTGCAACAGCCCATTCAAGTTCTGGGCAACAACGCTGATCTGGGGCGCTGGATGGCGGCGCATCCGGGTGGTGTCGTGCTGGCACCCGGCGAAATTGCTGGCGTCGAGGGGCTGGGCCAGATCGCAGAGCGGCATTTCCGTCAACGCGACTGGCGAATCTATCAGGTTGCCTTGCCCGCCGGTCCTGCGCCAACGGATGTGCCAGCGCCGGACGTCGCGCAATAACGCCAACAAAAAAGATGCCCGAGGCACAGAGCTTCGGGCATCTTTCTGATGAGGGTAGGCTCTGATTATCCCGCCGAGTTATCGGTGGGCCGCTCTTCCAGCTTGACGGAGACGGTGATCGGCTTGTTCGCCCGCAGCAAGGACAGTTGGACCGTGCTGCCCGGATTGTCCGAAGCGATCGCGCGGGTCAGATCGCGCGGGGTTTTCATCGGCTTGCCATCGACCGCCACGACGATATCACCGCGTTTCAGGCCCGCTTTCTTGGCCGGGGTGTCGTCGGTGACATCGGCCACCAGCACGCCTTCGGGCTTATCCAAGCCCAAAGCAGCCGCGATATCGGAGCTGACCGGCTGGATCGCGACGCCTAAGAAGCCGCGTTTGACCGAACCGTCATCTTGTAGATCGGTCACCACGGTCTTGATCGTATCCGAGGGTACCGAGAACCCGATACCGACCGAGCCGCCCGTGGGCGACAGAATCGCAGTGTTCATGCCGATAACCTCGCCATTATCGTCAAACAAAGGGCCACCCGAGTTGCCTTTGTTAATCGAGGCATCGGTTTGGATGTAGTTGTCAAACGGACCCGATTGTAGATCGCGACCCAGCGCCGACACGATCCCGGTGGATACTGACGTGCCAAGCCCGAACGGGTTGCCAATTGCGACCACCGGCTCACCGACTTCTGCCTTGTCGGAATCGCCAAAGCCAACGGTTGTCAGGTCTTTCTTGGTGTCGACCTTGATCAGGGCAATATCGGTAGCCTTGTCTTCGCCAATAACTTTTGCATCGGCCGTTGTGCCATCCGAGAACGTCACTTTCACAGTTTCTGCACCATCGACAACATGGGCATTGGTGACGATATGGCCATCTTTTTCGATGATAAAGCCGGTGCCAAGCCCGGTGATTTCAGGGCGTTGCATTTGCTGCCCCTGACCTTGGCCGTTCTGATTGTCGGGCATCGGAATGCCGAAACGGCGCGAGAAATAGTCGTAGGGGAACCCTTCAGGCATGCCCATCTGGGCCATTTCCTGATCATCCGCTTTCTTCTTGATCTCAATGGTCACCACAGCGGGCATGACTTTTTTGACCAGATCAACGGTGTTGGTGAAGGTCTCGGCAGCCGCCACGTTGGGCATCAGCACCAGACCGCTCGTCGCAACCGAACCTGCTCCGATCATCGCCGTTGCGGCCAACGTACGTAGCAGACGGGCTTTGCGAATGTCCTGCATCTTTCTCTCCTTATGTCAGGGATGCCTTAAACTAACGCGCAAGCCTGTCGGGAACTCTGCAAGAAGATTGCAGCGGTGTAATCCTGTTCACCTTTGGGAGAGGAGGGCGTGACTTGCGACCAAACAGCCGCCATTTAGATCGCAGATGACAGGGAAGCTACGTGAATGAAGCTATTGTTGATCGAAGATGATGCGACCACGGCGGATTATGTCGCGCAGGGCTTGCGCGAAGAGGGGCATCTGGTCGATGCGCTTGCCAGTGGGCGTGACGGGCTTAGCCAAGCATTGGGTGGCGAGTATGACGTGATCATCGTTGACCGGATGCTGCCCGAGCTGGATGGGCTGTCGATCGTACGTGCTGTGCGCGCCGCCAAGATCGCCACGCCGATCATCTTTCTGACCGCGATTGGCGGAGTGGATGACCGGATTGAGGGGCTGAATGCGGGCGCGGATGATTATCTTGTCAAACCTTTCGCATTTGGAGAGCTGTCAGCGCGCCTGACGGCCCTCGCGCGCCGCCCGCAGACTCAGGCCGAGCAAGTGGTGCTAGAGGCGGGCGATCTGCGGATGGATCTGATCGCGCGCCGTGTCACACGTGCCGGGCAAGACATTGATCTGCTGCCGCGCGAGTTCGGGCTGCTAGAATTTCTGCTGCGCCGCAAGGGACGGGTGCAAACTCGCACGATGCTGCTGGAAGGGGTGTGGGACTTGAATTTCGATCCGCAAACCAATGTCGTGGAAACTCATATCTCGCGGCTCAGAAACAAGGTCGACAAACCTTTCACGCGCGATCTGATTCACACTGTGCGCGGTGCCGGATACCGGATTGAGGGCGGATGACGAGACGCCTGAACCGCGCCGCGATCCTTGCTTCGACGCCGCTGCGTCAGGCGCTGGGGTTGATGGGGCTTGTCTTTGCGATCTTGCTGGTGACGCTGGGTTTTGCCTATGTCGCGCTGCGCTCTTCGACCGAAGATGCGATCCGCGCTGATCTTAAACAGCAAACGGCGGTGTTTCAGGTGGCCGCCAATCCCGAGACGCTGTCGATCATCGTGTCTGCCGAGGCGCATGCCTCTGATCCCGCCGAGCGCGCGATTGCCTTTGTGCTGCCTGATGGTCGTCAAGTCGGCAATGTGCGGGTGACTCAGCAGGATAATCAGTGGGTGGTGTCGCGCCATCCCGAGTATGCGCCGCTGTCGAAACACGGCTATTACACGTTGAAACTGCCACTTGCAGGCGGGTTATTGTTGATCGGGGAAAGCCGCGCGCCGATTGCCGAATTGACCTCGACGTTCTTGGCGATCCTGATCTTTTCTTTTGTTCCCTCGGTGCTGGTCTCGGCTGCGTATGGCGCTTGGGCCGGGATGCGCGCGCGCCGCCGGGTCAGTGCGATTGAGACTACGCTGGATGATCTGACCGAGGGGCATTTGGCCGCGCGCGTGCCGGACACGGCAATCAAATCGGCGCGGGGGGACGATCTGGCACGTATTGGCTCACGCTTGAACCGGATGGCCGAAACGCAGGAATCGACGGTAGAGGCGCTGCGTCAGGTTTCGGCGGATATCGCACATGACCTCAAGACACCGATGCAGCGCGTCTCGGTGCTGTTGGCGCAATTGCGCACGGTTTTGCCCGAAGGCGGCGAGGCACATCACATTGCACGCCGCGCCAGCGATGAATCCGAGCGCGCCGTGGCGGTCTTCCACTCTTTGTTGCAAATCGCGCAGATCGAAGGTGGTAGTCCGAAAACCCGGTTTAAGGCGCTCGATCTAGCGGCACTGGCGGGCGATATTGCGGAGCTTTACGCAGCCAGCGCCGAAGAGGCAGGCGGGCAATTGGTGCTGCGCGACAGCGCGCAGGGCCAAGCGCGCGTGCTGGGGGATCGCGGGCTTTTGGGGCAAATTCTTTCGAACCTGATCGAAAATGCGATCCGTCATGGTGGCCCCGCGCCCCGGATCATGGTTGAAATCGCGCGCGAGCCTGCGGCGGTGGTGCTGCGCGTGTGCGATCATGGTCCCGGCATCCCCAAGGCCGAGCGGGCGCAGGTTCTGCGCAGGCTCTACCGGCTGGAGCGCTCGCGCACGACGCCCGGCAACGGCTTGGGGCTGGCCCTTGTGCATGCGGTGGCGGGATTGCACGAGGCCGAACTGTCACTGGCGGACAATCATCCCGGTCTCATCGTGGAGCTGCGGTTTCGCGCTGCTTAGGGCCCGACCGACAGGCCTCCCATGAGAAAACCCGCGCCTTTCGGTCGCGGGTTTTCTTGTGTCAAGCCGATCAGCTTAGCCCTTGGGACCAGCCTCCAGCGCGTCCTCGAAGGTGCGCAGACCTGTCTTGGGCGCTTGCACCAGCACCGCCATATTGCCGGGCTTGTGCTCATTGCGCAGCATTTTGGTGTGCGCCTGCGGGATTTGCTCCCACGGGAAAACCTCGGACATGCAGGGATCAATCCGACGCTCCATCATCATCCGGTTGGCCGAGGCGGCCTGTTTGAGATGCGCGAAGTGGCTGCCTTGCAGACGCTTCTGGTGCATCCACATATAGCGCACGTCAAAGGTACAGTTGAAACCGCTGGTGCCCGCGCAAATCACGACCATGCCGCCCTTTTTCACCACCAGCGAGCTGACTGGGAAGGTCGCCTCGCCGGGATGTTCGAACACCATGTCAACGCTCACGCCCTTGCCGGTGATGTCCCAGATCGCCTTGCCGAACTTGCGCGCCTCTTTGAGCCAAGCGTTATATTCGGGCGTGTTGACCGTGGGCAGTTGCCCCCAACAGTTGAAATCCTTGCGGTTGATGACGCCTTTCGCGCCAAGGCTCATGACGAATTCGCGCTTGTCCTCGTCCGAGATCACGCCAATCGCATTCGCGCCCGCCGCATTGATCAACTGGATCGCGAAACTGCCCAGACCGCCCGACGCGCCCCAGACCAGCACGTTCTGGCCGGGCTTAAGATCATGGGGTTCATGGCCGAACAGCATCCGGTAGGCCGTCGCCAGTGTCAGCGTGTAGCACGCGCTTTCCTCCCAGGTCAGATGCTTGGGACGAGGTAGCAATTGCTGCGCTTGCACACGGGTGAACTGGGCAAAGCTGCCGTCATGTGTCTCATAGCCCCAAATCCGCTGGCTGGGCGAGAACATCGGATCGCCGCCGTTACATTCCTCATCATCGCCATCGTCTTGATTGCAGTGGATCACCACCTCGTCGCCGACTTTCCAGCGTGTGACCTTGTCGCCCACTTTCCACACGATGCCAGACGCGTCAGACCCCGCGATGTGATAGGGCTGTTTGTGCCCGTCAAAGGGTGAAATCGGCACGCCAAGACCAGCCCAAACGCCATTATAGTTCACGCCCGCAGCCATCACGAGTACCAGCACCTCGTGGCTGTCGATCTCCCAAGTGTCGACAACTTCGATCTGGAAGGACTGCTCAGGCTCGCCGTGGCGCTCGCGACGGATCGCCCAAGCATACATTTTCGGGGGAACATAGCCGAGCGGCGGCATTTCACCGATCTCGTACAGGTCCTTTTCGGGGGCGTCGTAGGGTGCAATCCCGGTGTCTTGATCAAGGGCCATTGGCGTCTCCTGTCTATCCGTGCCGCACCGCAGAATCGGGCGGAGTTCGTCCTGAGGGATACGCAGCAACGCGCAACTTTGCAATCCCTGACGTTAGGTTTTTGTAATTTTATGTCTCTCTCGTTTCCTGTGGCTCGTGCGCGCGTTCCTTTTACAAGGCGAAACGCATATCCTCCGCGTCAATGCGCCTCGCGCCGCAGCGCGGCGAATTGACAGAGTCACAAACTTCAATCTATGACGGGTCAACGCGCAATAATATTGCGCAATCTAGATTCGCCAGTTGATGGAGGCCGCCATGACCCAAGACGCCAAACCTGCCAAGGACAAGCCGTGGCTGTTTCGCACCTATGCAGGCCATTCCACGGCCAAGAAGTCGAACGAGCTCTATCGTTCGAACCTGTCCAAGGGGCAGACCGGACTGTCGGTAGCTTTCGATCTGCCGACCCAGACTGGCTATGACAGCGATCACATCCTTAGCAAAGGCGAGGTTGGCAAGGTCGGTGTGCCGGTATGCCATTTGGGCGACATGCGCGCGCTGTTTGCTGATATCCCGCTTGAAAAGATGAATACTTCGATGACGATCAACGCGACTGCGCCTTGGTTGCTGTCGCTTTATATCGCGGTGGCCGAGGAACAAGGCGCCGATGTTAGCGCGCTGCAAGGCACGGTGCAAAACGATCTGGTCAAGGAATACCTCTCGCGCGGCACCTACATCTGCCCGCCCAAGCCGAGCCTTGCGATGATCACTGATGTCGCCGCCTACACGCGCGAACATCTGCCGAAATGGAACCCGATGAACGTGTGTTCCTATCATTTGCAAGAGGCCGGTGCGACGCCCGAACAAGAGCTCGCCTTTGCGCTGGCTACGGCGATTGCGGTGCTCGATGATCTCAAGAGCAAAGTGCCACCCGAGACGTTTCCCGCCATGGTCGGGCGAATTTCGTTCTTCGTGAATGCGGGCATCCGTTTCGTAACCGAGATGTGCAAGATGCGCGCCTTCACCGAGCTGTGGGATGAAATCACGCGCGACCGCTATGGGATCGAGGACGCCAAGTTCCGCCGTTTCCGCTATGGCGTGCAGGTGAACTCGCTGGGCCTGACCGAGCAGCAGCCGGAAAACAACGTCTATCGCATCCTGATCGAGATGCTGGCAGTGACGCTCAGTAAGAATGCCCGTGCCCGCGCCGTGCAACTGCCCGCCTGGAACGAGGCGCTGGGCCTGCCGCGCCCGTGGGATCAGCAATGGTCGCTGCGCATGCAACAGATCATGGCTTATGAAACCGATCTGCTGGAATTCGGCGATCTGTTTGAGGGTAACCCGGCGGTCACGGCCAAGGTTGAGGCGCTTAAAGATGGCGCGCGCGCCGAGCTGGAGATGCTGGATTCCATGGGAGGTGCGATCGCCGCAATCGATTATATGAAGGGCCGTCTGGTCGACAGCAACGCCGCCCGGATCAACCGTATCGAGGCTGAAGAAACCATTGTCGTCGGCGTGAACCGCTGGCAACAGGGCGAGCCTTCGCCGCTGACGGCGGGTGATGGTGGGATCATGGTGGTCGACCCCGCTATGGAAGCCGATCAGATCGACCGTCTGAACGCTTGGCGCGCCGAGCGCGACGAGGGCGCGGTGCAGCTCGCGCTGGGCGCGCTACGCGATGCAGCAACGGCGGGCGAAAACATCATGCCCGCGTCAATCGCTGCGGCCAAGGTCGGCGCGACCACTGGCGAATGGGCTGGCATCATGCGCAAGGTCCACGGTGAATATCGCGGTCCCACGGGCGTGTCGCGCAACCCGTCGAACCAGACCGAAGGGCTTGATGATATCCGCGAGGCGGTGGATGCCGTTAGTTCTCAACTGGGTCGCCGCCTCAAGTTTCTCGTCGGCAAGCCCGGCCTTGACGGGCATTCCAACGGCGCCGAGCAGATCGCCTTTCGCGCTCGCGATTGCGGCATGGACATCACCTATGACGGTATCCGTCTGACGCCCGAACAGATCGTCGCCAAGGCGATCGAAGATCAGGCGCATGTGGTTGGCCTGTCGATCTTGTCGGGCAGCCATATCCCGCTCATCGAAGAACTGATGGATCGTATGCGCGCCGCCGGGCTGGATCATGTGCCCGTTGTCGTTGGGGGTATTATCCCCGACGAGGATGCCGCCAAACTACGCGGCTTTGGCGTGGCGCGCGTCTATACGCCCAAGGATTTCGAACTCAACCGGATCATGATGGATATCGTGGCACTTGCCACTCCGACCGAGGCGGCTGCTTGAGATCGCCGGGGGTTTCACACCCCCGGACCCCCGCGGGATATTTGGATCAAGAGGAAGATAACTTGGACTTCCTCTTGAGATAAGTATCCCCGCCGGAGGCATCGACGTCGAAACTTGGCCCGACAGCAGAGGCTTTCGCCCTTCCGCCCGCCAAAGGGCGCTTGTAAGGTTGCGCCATGAGCAGTTCGATCCAGTTTTCCGATGATCAGGCCGAAGCTTGGGATGCCGTTGCCGAGGCATTGCAGGCTGCAGGAGTGGATATTCTCGAGGGTCATTTGCAGCCCGAAGGGGGCGGTAATCGCTTGCTGTCGGTGATCGGCAAGGCGGGCTCTGGCAAGACGCTGTTGCTGGCCGAGTTGTATAAGGCGCTTGAAGCGGCGGGGGTCGATCTGGTCTCGGGCGATTTTGAGGGCAAGAAGCGGCGCGAGCGGCGCACATTGGCGATTTTGGCTCCGACGAACAAGGCGGCCAGTGTCCTGCGCACGCGCGGCGTGCCAGCGACCACGATCCACCGCATTCTCTACACCCCCGTATACGATCCGGAATATGAGCGTATCGCGGAATGGCTGACCGGGCAGGGGACCCGCCCTGATATCAGCCAGCTTAGCATTCAGGGGCTGACCGAAGAGGCGCTGGATCGCGCCAAGGCTTTTTACGATATGCACAAATCGATCCCTGGCGCGCTGGCGGCGGCGGGATTGCGCGGGTCGGATTTCATCAATGGCTGGAAGCGGCGCGATGATCCGCTTGATATCGGCTTTGTCGATGAGGCCTCGATGTTGGATGAGCGCCAGCTTAATGATCTCAAAGAGATTTTCCCGACGCTGGTGCTTTTTGGCGATCCCGCGCAGTTGGCTCCGGTGAACCAGTCGGGGCAGATGGTATTTGAGCGCCTGCCCGATGAACAAAAGCACGTGCTGCACCGCATTCACCGTCAGGCCGAGGACAACCCGATCCTCGATCTGGCGCATATGCTGGGCGATGAAACCGTGACGTTTGAGGCGTTCGAACGCGCAATCGAAGAGGCTGCGGCCAAGGATGATCGCGTGGTTTGGGCTGAGCGGGTGGAAAGTGATCTGATGGCGCGCTCGCCCGTTCTGGTTTGGCGCAATGCAACGCGGATCCGGCTGATCCATGCGTTCCGCGCCGCCCATTCTGCGCCCGCGGACATGTTGCTGCCCGGCGAGCCTTTGGTGTGCGACGGCATTGAGCTGCCGGTGAAGCATCGCAAGAAGCGCATCGATCTGGAGGCGCGCGGGCTGATCAAGGGCGCACAGGTGGTCTATCTTGGTCCAGGCACCAAACCCGGTTTCTCGCGATTGCATGTGATGGGGGCCGAAGAGCCGCGCTTGTCGGCGGCCTCGATTATCAAGATCGAACTGCCTGATGCCGAAGAGCCCTTCATTCCCTATGCCGCGCGGATGGGGGCGGCGTTTTTGCATGGTGCGGCGGTGACGATCCACAAGGCGCAGGGCAGCCAGTGGGAAGACGTGCAGGTCTTTGCGCCCGATATCTATGCCGCTTATCGCGCGGGGCGGGTTGAGGCGGGTATTCCGCTGTGGAAACGGTTGGCCTATGTCGCCATCACGCGGGCGCAAAATCGCTTGTTGTGGGTGGTGCGTGCGCGGCTTGCACGGCCCTCGGCGCCGCTGTCGGTTGAGGATTTGCCAAAGGGCGGGGCGGCGCTGAAACTGGAAGCACAGACGCAGAGCGGCTAGTCTTAGATGCCTTCGGCGAGAGTATTTTTGGCCAGATGAAAGGGAAGCGCACGATGGGTGTGATGGTGGTGACAGGCGCAAGCGCCGGAATCGGGCGCGCGGTGGCGGAAATAGCCTTGGCGCAGGGCTGGCAGGTCGCCTGTCTGGCACGGCGGCTGGATGTTTTGCAAGATGTCGTGGCGGCGGGCGATGGTCTGGCAATAGCCTGTGATGTCACCGATGCCGCAGAGGTCGCGTCGGCCTTTGCGCAGGTGGTGGCGCGGTTTGGTCGGATTGATGTCCTGTTTAACAATGCGGGCCTGTTTCCCAAAGCTGCACTGCCCGATGAGGTCGCGCTTGAGGATTGGAACGCCTGCATGGCGGTCAATCTGACGGGGATGTTTCTGTGTGCCCGTGCGGCGTTTGGGCAGATGCGGACGCAAGACCCGCAAGGCGGGCGGATTATCAATAACGGCTCAATCTCGGGGCAGGTACCGCGCCCGCGCGCGATGGCCTACACTGTCAGCAAGCATGCGATCAACGGCATGACCAAGCAACTGGCACTGGACGGGCGGCCGTTCAACATTGCGGCGGGGCAAATTGATGTTGGCAATACGCGCACGGAGCTCGCCGCGCAGATGGAAAAAGGCGTGATGCAGGCGGATGGTTCGATCCAGCCTGAAGCGATGATGGAGGTCGCAGAGGTCGCCAATGCCGTGATGCATATGGCCGCGCTGCCGCAGGGGGCGAATGTGCTCAATATGACGGTGATGGCGACCGCGATGCCGTTTGTCGGGCGGGGTTAGCGAACGAAGCGGAACACTGCCGCCGCCGCCCAGCCCGCGACCACTGCAAGCGCGAGCGCGAGAAGCCCGTAGAGGGCAGAATGCTGATGGGCCAGTGCGTAAAGCCAGCGCTCCAGCCCGACTTTGCGCACTTCGATCGCGGCTTGATAACGATCCACCAGCTGGCCATCGCGCAGCAGGAAAATGCGCGTTTTATACGCTCCCTCTATCAGGTTCGCGGGCAGTTCGAAATCGGCGCGAAACAGCGTGTTGTCCACGAGGCGCACACCGCCGGTTTCAAGTTTATAAAGCCCCTGGCGTTCGCGAATGCGCACCATGGCCTCGGTGAAGGGTTTGGTATCAGCGACCTGAACAGGCCCCGAAAAGGCGCGCATCGCGAGGGGGATTGAGATGCGTTGCTGCACATCGACCCTCG
Organism: Paracoccaceae bacterium; assembly: GCA_016937195.1. Taxonomy (GTDB): domain Bacteria; phylum Pseudomonadota; class Alphaproteobacteria; order Rhodobacterales; family Rhodobacteraceae; genus Thioclava. The sequence continues at coordinate 11,027 of JAFGWK010000181.1, forward strand.
GATCTAGAATATTTTCAAGCGGGCCGGAGGTCGCCACGGCATAATAGCTGGGCGCCGAGGCCACACCGACCGAGGCAGTGTTGACCCAGATTCCCAATTCGCGCGATTTGCGCCGGATCGTGAGCGGGCCGAGCGGGCCTTCCAGCGTCACGATCACAGCCAGATTGTCACTTGCGGGTTCGGGCGCTTCGCGTTTGATCGCGCCGTAAATCAGGATTTGCGAGCCGTCAAACGAGGTGGTGATGCCGATATTGTCGCGGCTAAGCCCGGCAACGATTTGCTCGGCCGGGTGTTGCGGCTTGGGGGATACGGTCTCTTGGGCAGGCGCAAACACAGGCGCCAATGCCAGTAGCAGAGCCAGGCGCAAGGGGCGGATAAGGGTGCGCATCATTGATGTCCCCCCGCTGCGATGGAGTAAATGTCGCGGGGTTGGATAATCAGATCTGTGCCAAGTTTAACGGCCACCAGAATGACCAGAAGAGCCAACAGAATGCGCAGTTGCTCGGCCTTGAGGCGCGCGCCAAGGCGCGATCCGATCTGCGCACCGACCACGCCACCCACAATCAGCAAAAGCGCCAGCATGACGTCGACAGTCTGGTTGGTAATCGCATGCATGAAGGTGGTGAAGGCTGACACGAACAGGATCTGGAACAGGGAGGTTCCGATCACGACCTTGGTGGGCATGTTCAGCAGATAGATCATCGCCGGGACCATGATGAACCCACCGCCCACGCCCATGATCGCGGCGAGAACGCCCACGAAAACCCCCACGATCAGGGGGGGGATCACGGAAATATACAGCCCCGAGGCGCGGAACTTGAACTTGAAGGGCAGGTTATGCGCCCAAGTATGTTGGTTGCGTTTTTTGCGCGCGCCGCCACTTTTTTTCTGGCGGCGCATGGTGCGTACGGCCTCTTGCAGCATCAGCAGGCCGATCGAGCCGAGGAACACTACGTAGCAAAGCTGCACCGCGAGGTCGATTTGGCCAAGCCGCGTGAGCAGGTTGAACACCCAGATGCCGCCTGCAGACCCAAGGATACCGCCCACCAGCAGGACCAGCCCCATTGGAATATCGACGGCCTTGCGTTTGAGTTGCGCCAGCACCGCAGAGACCGAGGACGCCACAACCTGATTGGCACCCGTCGCCACCGCCACCGCAGGCGGGATGCCGATGAAGAACAACAGGGGCGTAATCAAAAAACCACCGCCCACGCCAAAAAGCCCCGATAACAGCCCGACGATGCCGCCAAGGCCTAGCAGGGTATACATGTTGACCGAAATCTCGGCGATGGGCAGGTAAATTTGCATTCAAGACACCTGCTGGGGAAGGTTCTTCCTGTTTGCCCTTGGCGGGGAAGCAAGTCAAACCCCGGCCGCGCGCGCGATCACATCTGTTGCAGATATCGTCGCAACACGCGTTCCAGCTTGGCCGCCCCCATCGGAGCGATGGCTTTGGTTTGTTCGTGGCTGATCTGTTCATCCGCCAAGCCCGCGCCCATATTGGTGATGACCGATACGGCGGCCACGCGCAGGCCCAAAAAGCGCGCGAGAATCACCTCGGGGACGGTGGACATGCCCACGGCATCAGCGCCAAAGATTTTGGCGGCGCGGATTTCGGCGGGTGTTTCAAAGCATGGGCCGGAGAACCAGCAATAGACACCTTGGGGCAGCTCGATCCCCTCGTCTTGGGCAGCTTGCGCGAGCCCCGCGCGGATGGCGGGGTCATGTGCCTCAGTGAGCGGCACGAAACGCGCGTCTGAGGGCTCTCCGATCAATGGGTTATTGCCCGAGAAATTGATGTGATCGTTCAGCATCATCAGCCCGCCGGGGCGGATGTCCTCGCGCAGAGACCCGGCAGCATTGGTCAGCAAAAGCTGCTCGCAGCCCAATTCGCGCAGGATTTCCAGCGGCAGCCGCATCTCGGCGGGGTTGCCATGCTCGTAGTAATGCACGCGCCCGCCAAAGACCGCGACGCGTACGCCTTCAAGCGTCCCGATCACCAGCTTGGGATTATGACCCGACACGCCTGCATGGGGAAAGCCCGGCAGATCAGTATAGGGGATGGCGACGCCGTCCACCTCTTCGGCCAAGTGACCAAGGCCCGAGCCAAGGATCAGTCCAAAAACGGGGGGGGCATCGCCCGCGCGGGCGCGGATCAGATCGGCAAGCTCAACGCTCTTTGACATAGGGCTGGCCTCCGGCACGAGGGGGAATGGCCTTGCCGATGAAGCCGGCAAGAATGACAACGGTCAGAATATAAGGCACGGCCTGCATGAACTGGATCGGCAGGTTTACGACGCCCAGATCAATGTTGGGATAGCGATTCGAAATCGCTTCCAGCAGACCAAACAGCATCGTCGCGCCTAGGGCAGGAACGGGGCGCCACTTCGCGAAAATCAGCGCGGCGAGTGCAATATAGCCCCGCCCGGCCGTCATTTCCTTAACGAAGCCCGCCGCCAGACCGGTCGCCAAATAGGTACCTGCAAGGCCAGAAAGCACGCCAGTAATCGCCACCGCCGTATAGCGCAGCCGGATCACCGACACGCCCGCCGTGTCCACCGATTCCGGGTTCTCGCCGACGGCGCGCAGGCGCAGGCCGAAACGGGTGCGAAACAACACCCACCATGTCAGCGGCACCATCGCAAAGGCGACATAAACCAAAATCGTATGGCCCGAGAGCAGATTGTTATAAATCTGCCCGATCACGGGCACATCTTTAACGGCATCGGCACCGGGCAGGGTGATTGGTTCAAACCTAGCATTGCCCGAAAGCTGCGGCGTGCGCCCGCCTTGGTGAAACCAGCTTTGGGCGATCAGAACGGTGAAGCCAGAGGCAAGGAAGTTCACTGCCACGCCCGAAATCAACTGATTGCCCCGGAAGGTAATCGAGGCAAGGCCGTGCACCAGCGTCAGGCTCATCGCGCCGCCGATCCCGGCCACAAGGCCCAGCCAAGCCGATCCGGTCACCGCCGCCACGGCTCCTGAAAAGAACGCTGCCATTAGCATCTTGCCCTCAAGGCCGATGTCGAAAATCCCCGCGCGCTCGGAAAACAGGCCTGCAAGGCAGGCCAGCAACAGTGGTGTGCCAAGACGCACCGCGCTATCGAGCAGCTCGATAATGGTTGCGAAATCCATCGCTTACGCCTCCTTTTTGGCTTTGGAACGCGCGACGAAAAAGCTTTCGATCGGCGCACGCAGCATGTTGTCGAAGGCACCCGTGAACAAGATCACCAGCGCTTGGATCACAGTGATCAGCTCACGCGGGATCGTGGTTTCCAGCGCCAATTCGCCCCCGCCTTGGTACAGAAAGCCAAACAGCAGCGCGGCAAGGAACACGCCAAACGGGTGGTTGCGCCCCATCAGAGCCACGGCGATGCCGATGAAACCCGCGCCCTCGACTGAGTTCAGAACAAGACGGTGACCCGTTCCCATGACGTTGTTGATCGCCATCAGGCCCGCCAGTCCCCCCGAGATGAGCATCGCCGCCATCACGATTTTCACCGGCGAGATGCCAGCATAGCGCGCTGCCGATTCCGAACGACCAAAAGCGCGGATTGCATAGCCCAGCCGCGTCCGCCAGATCAGCCCCCAGACGAGGAAGCACGCCAGCACTGCGATGAAGAACGAGATATTCGCAGGCACCGATTTACCGAAAAATTGCCCGATCAGAGGCATGTCATGGAAGGTCGGCAGATGCGTGGAATTGGCAAAGCGCGCGGTGGCCGGGTCCATCGAGCCACGCGGGCGCAGCACATTGACCAACATGTAATTAAGCAGCGACGCGCCGATGAAGTTGAACATGATCGTGGTGATCACGATATGGCTGCCGCGTTTTGCTTGCAGATAGGCCGGGATTGCCGCCCAAGCCGCACCAAACAGCGCACCGCCAATCATCGCTGCCAGCAGCGCGATTGACCAATGCGGCCACGGGAAAGCCAGACAAACCAGCGCCACACCAAGACCGCCAAGCGTCGCTTGACCTTCGCCGCCAATATTGAACTGGCTGGCGTGATAGGCCACGGCCACGGCCAGCCCGGTAAAGATGAAGTTGGTCGCATAAAACAGCGTGTAGCCCCAGCCATAGGGCGAACCCAAAGCCCCATCCACCATCACCTTGATCGCCTGCACAGGGTTCTCCCCGATCAGCAATACGACGATTCCGGAAATCACAAAGGCAATCAGCAGGTTGAGCAGCGGGATCAGCCCCACGTCAATCCATTTCGGGGTCTTTTCCATTACGTCGCTACCCCTGCCATCATCAGTCCCAGCTCTTTTTCATCGGTGTTTTCGGGTAGGCGCTCGCCCATGATCTGGCCGTCAAACATCACCGCGATCCTGTCGGAAAGCGCAAAGATTTCATCCAGTTCAACCGAGACCAGCAAGATCGCCGCGCCTTGATCGCGCAGCTCTACGATGCGCTTGTGAATGAACTCGATCGCGCCGATATCGACGCCGCGTGTGGGTTGGCCGACCAATAGCAGTACCGGATCGCGCTCAATCTCGCGCGCGAGAACGATTTTTTGCTGGTTGCCGCCCGAAAAGCTTTTGGCGGGCAACGTCGGAATCGGCGGGCGCACGTCAAAGCGTTCCATCGCTGAGGCGGTGTGTGCGATGATCCCGGCATTATCCATGACCAAAGTATTTTTTTGGTAGGCCGGGTCAGA
>JAFGWK010000182.1 GCA_016937195.1 Paracoccaceae bacterium
AAGCCTTGCAACGGGTCAGCTGATTGGCGGTTGCCAGATAGGTCGTCATCACCGTCAACACCGGCGTTATGGCGCAGTCGCCAGTGTATGGCGCGCGCTGGCCATATGTGCTTGGTGTGGGCAGTATCCGCGGGGGCGTTGTGCGTTCACAACCCGTAACGAGTTTAGATGTTGCCGGAATTAGCACGGTTTCAGCCGCCGGTTGCTAGAGTTTCAACCACGGCGCTGCCATGTTTTCCAAAGCGTGCGGTCCACCGTTGCGCCGCGCCCACGTGAGGCATGGGGTTCTTCATCCATATTTCGCAAAGGTTGCCGCAGAGCGACTGGGGTTTGAGCATAGCCGCACGGACCGGGGGAGAAAGCTGGCAGGCGATCACCCCATCGCAATCGACACCGTCGCGCAGGAGGCTGTCTGCAAGTTTCGCGTCAACATCGCCAAATCCGATAAATCCGATGTCTGTCTGGTGAGGTGCCCTTTGCCATCGAGGAAAGAAGTTTTCCCGCAGAGCCATTGGCGATACGCGGCTGCGTTCTTTTGGAAACGCTAGGGTTTCTCGCGGCTTTGTGGGCGGAGCGCGGATAGGACAATCCCGCGTTTTTGCGCACTGGCCCGCACCGCCTCTTGCAGGGCTTTACTGCGGTTGAGCAGACGGCGGAACCGCACCTCGTCCAGCACCAGAAGCGTTGAGGGCGCAATGGCGCGCACCTCGGTGCGGCGCGTCTTTTTCATCAAGATCGCCATCTGCCCGAACATATCACCGCGCCCCAAGCGCCATGTCTGGCCTGCAGTTTCAATCTCAACCGCGCCGGAGGCTATGAAAAACACAGATTTGGCGGCGGTATCTTTGCGAATGATCAGATCGCCCGCATTGATATGTCGCGTCCGAAGCGCGCGCGCCAGCCGTTTCAACGCCGCAGTGTCGAGATCTGCGAACACTGAAAACTGTCTGACCAGCTCGATACGCTGCAAGGCGATATCAAGGGTCGGGCGTTGCTCGGCTTCATGTCGCCGCTTCGCGAGGTGTTGCATCAGGGCGGTGTAGACCTCGGCCCCGATCAGCTCGTCCTCGCGCATGGCGGTGTATTCGCGTTCCTCAAGGCGCAGGGCGGTGCGCCGGATGAAACGGCGCTCCAACTCCTCGGCGTAGCCGGGATATTGCAGGCGCAAGCCCTCTAGCGCGGTCTCGACCGCCTCGATGCGCCGCGACAGCAGCTCTTGCAACAGGTCGGCCACGCGGCGTCCATGGATGCGTAAAATCCGCCCCTTAATGAAGGCGCCAAGATCGCGCAGGATCAAGCGCTCGGCCAAAAGATGCTCAAAACGATCTGCGGTCATATGCGCCAGCGGGCCGGACAGGCCAAGACGGCGATGCGCCAGATCCGCTGTGCGAAACGCCCGGCCATAGGCGACGCTTTTGCGGGCTGCGCGCTGGTATCCGCTGCGCCCGCCGCTGCGCGCGCCCTCAATCAGGCGATCCGCGTCTGACAGGATTTGTTCGGCCATGCGCGAGGAGATCGTGCGCTCTTTCAAGCGGGCAAGGATGGTGTCGCGCTCATGGCCGGCCAGTGCGATCAGCCCCAATGTGACGCGGTCGCGATCCAGAATGTCGGCGCTGGCCTCGGCCCCCTTGACCGCGCCGTCCAGTCGCTTGCCAAACCGCTTGGCCTCAGAGCGCACGATATTTGGGCTAAGCTCGTAATTCTCGGCGGTGCGGGCCACGTCTTCGCGCACGGTTTGCAGCGCTACGGCGACGACCTGGCGCGAGAGCGCCTCGTCAATCGGGGACAGCCGGTCCAGCCCTAGCCTGCCGATCACGGATCTCAGCGTGGTCCCTTGTACGATCAGGGTGAACAGCGTGAAGCCGGTGGCGAGGATGCCGACAAGGCGCTTGGTTTCGGGCGGCACGCGGAAGCTTTCGGTGACCGCAAGGGCCAGCGCCAGCGTCACCGCCCCGCGCAAGCCCCCCCATAGAATCGCGACGCGGTAGGGGCGTTCAATCGCGGGCGAGAGTTTGAACCACGTCAAAAGCGGCAGCAGGGCGAAGAGAATAACCGCCCGCGCCGCAATGGCGGCCAGAACCACCACACCGACCAGACCGAAATCCGACAGCCGCACCTCTTCCAGAAGGCGCGGGATCAGCAGAGCGGCAAGGATAAAGATCAACGCCCCCGCCCAATGGGCCAGCACATCCCACAACTCGCGCAGGTTCAGCCAGGCTTGCGGCGGCAAACGCCCCGGCCCGGTCAGGTTCAGCGTCAGGCCCGCTGCGACGACCGCGATCACCCCCGAGGCCCCGATGCTTTGCTCGGCCCCGATATAGGCGAGATAGGGCAGCGCGACCGAGATCGAAAGCTGCGCCAGCTCAAAGCGGCCAAACATCGCCATAACCCAGACTGCAATTCGCGCCGCCAGCCATCCGGTGACCGCCCCGCCCGCGATCAAAACCGGAAAGCGGGCCAGCGCATCGCTAAGACTGGGATCGGGCACGCCCAGCATCACAAAGCCCATGAACAGACCGAAAATTGCGATAGCGGCGGCGTCATTGAGCAGGCTTTCGCCCTCAATGATGCGCGCCAGTCTGCGCGGGGCAGAGATTGAACGAAAGATCGACACTACGGCGGAGGGATCGGTGGTGGATACGATTGCGCCGATCAGCAGGCAGGCCGCGAGCGGTAGCGCACTGACCCATGACAGCGCATAGCCCACGCTGATGGTCGCCACCACCACGGCCACGACTGCCAGCACCAGAATGGGCACCCAGTCATCCAGCATCCGGCGCAGGTTCATCCCCAAAGTGGCCTGAAACAGCAGCGTTGGCAGGAAGACATACAAAAAGACGTTCGAGCGGATCGGAAGGTTCAGAATCGCCTCGGCCACGGGATTGAGCGCATCCGTCAGATCCGTGCGCAGGAAAAAGATCGCGCCCATGCCGATCAGCACGCCCAATACGGCGAGGATCACGCTATAGGGCAGGCGCAAACGCGCCGCGAGCGGCTCGGCTGCGGCGATCACGACAAAGAGTGACGCGATAACGGTGATGACGACGACAATGTCCATGGGGAGGAAATATCACAAAGAGCGCGTCGTGCATGGGCTAAGTTTGGGAGTATCGCCTCGGCGCGTCAGTCGTCAGGGGCGCGATCAATCGCGCAGGACGCCGGACATAAAAAAGGGGCCGCGATTGGCCCCTTTCGACGGTCTGTGGATAGGGTGAACTTAGCGTTCGATTTCGCCGCCCGCGGCGTGCCAATCATACAGGCCACCGATATTGTAAACCGTTTCATAGCCCATCTGCGCCAGCATCTGCGCCGCCCCGGCCGAACGCGCCCCCGAAGCACAATACAGCGCAACCGGCTTGGACGTGTTCAATTCCGGCAATTTCTCGGGGCTGGAGGGGTCGCATTTCATTTTCAGCGTCGCAAGCGGGATATGCAGCGCGCCCTTGGCCTTGCCCGAGCTTTTGACCTCCATGCCCTCGCGCACGTCGATCACCACCAATTCGCCCGCTTTGGCTTGGGCAACAGCGGCCTTGGGGTCGATCTTGCCGACTTGAGAGCCCGACGGGCGTAGGAAGTTGAACATCTCGATACCTCTTGTCATCTCTGGGGCCGCAGCCCGGTCCTGCCTGATGTGGCAGATCGTGTCTCGCATTCAAGAGGGTTTAAGGGGGCGTGGGCTAAAAATACATTCAGAATTACGAATTTGTTGCGAAAGTGCCGGAAATTTGAGCGAGATATGCAGCCTTACTGTGCGCGCTGGGCACCCAAAGACACGAGAAAGCACAAAAGTTCGTGCTTCGTTCGCGCTTTTTCGTTGGAGACTCGTTCACCAACCCCTATCTAGGGGCTTGAAACCCCAGGGGGCATGAATGGCTGAGCAGAAGTTCATCGAAGTGCGCGGCGCGCGCGAACATAATCTCAAGAATATCAATCTGGATATTCCGCGCGATCAGTTCGTGGTGATCACGGGGCTGTCGGGATCGGGCAAATCGAGCCTTGCGTTTGACACGATCTATGCCGAAGGGCAGCGCCGCTATGTCGAAAGCCTGTCGGCTTATGCGCGCCAATTCCTTGATATGATGGGAAAACCCGATGTCGATCATATCTCGGGCCTCTCGCCTGCGATTTCGATTGAGCAGAAAACCACCTCGAAAAACCCGCGCTCGACGGTGGGCACAGTTACCGAGATTTACGACTATATGCGCCTGTTGTTCGCGCGCGCAGGCACCCCCTATTCCCCCGCCACTGGCGAGCCGATCGAGGCCCAGCAGGTGCAGGACATGGTCGATATCATCATGGCGATGGAGGAGGGCACGCGCGGCTATCTTCTGGCCCCGATCGTGCGCGACCGCAAAGGCGAGTATCGCAAGGAATTCATCGAATTACGCAAGCAGGGCTTTCAGCGCGTCAAGGTGAACGGCGCGTTTTACGAGCTGGAAGATCCGCCGACGCTGGACAAGAAATTCCGGCACAATATTGACGTGGTGGTGGATCGCGTCGTGGTGCGCGAGGGGATGGAGACCCGGCTGGCCGACAGTTTCCGCACTGCGCTGGATCTGGCCGATGGCATCGCGATTTTCGAAGATGCGCCGCGTGACGCGCAAGAGGGGGCAGAGCCCGAGCGCGTGACCTTCTCGGAAAACTTCGCCTGTCCCGTGTCAGGCTTTACCATCCCCGAGATCGAGCCTCGGCTGTTCTCGTTCAACGCGCCGTTCGGGGCCTGTCCGGCCTGTGACGGTCTGGGGGTCGAACTGTTCTTTGACGAACGTCTCGTGGTGCCCGATGTGACGCTGAGTGTGGCGGGCGGAGCGCTTGCCCCCTGGGCGCGCTCCAAAAGTCCATATTACACGCAAACCATTGAATCGTTGTCGAAACATTACGGGTTTGATCGCAAGACTCCGTGGAAAGACCTGCCCGAAAAGGTGCAAAACCTGTTCCTGCACGGGTCGGGCGAGGACGAGATCAAGTTCCGCTTTGACGAGGGTGGGCGCGTCTATGAGGTGTCGCGCACCTTTGAGGGGATCATCCCCAACATGCAGCGCCGCTACCGCGAAACCGATAGCGCTTGGTCGCGTGAAGAGATGGAGCGCTATCAGAACAACCGCCCCTGCCATACCTGCGGCGGCTATCGTCTGCGCCCCGAGGCGCTGGCGGTGAAAATCGGTGGTTTGCACGTCGGTCAGGTCGTGGAAATGTCGATCCGCGAGGCGCATCATTGGGCCGAAAGCGTGCCGTCCGCACTGTCCAAGCAAAAGAACGAAATCGCAGCGGCGATCCTTAAGGAAATCCGCGAACGCCTTGGATTCCTTGTGAATGTGGGCCTTGATTATCTCACGATGAGCCGCGCGGCGGGCACGCTTTCAGGCGGGGAAAGCCAGCGTATTCGCCTCGCCTCCCAGATCGGCTCAGGGCTGACCGGGGTACTTTATGTGCTGGATGAGCCCTCAATCGGGCTGCATCAGCGCGACAATGATCGCCTGTTGCAAACGCTGAAAAACTTGCGTGATCAAGGCAATACGGTGATCGTGGTGGAACACGACGAAGATGCGATCCGCCACGCCGATTACGTCTTTGACATCGGCCCCGGCGCGGGCGTGCATGGCGGGCAGATTATCGCGCGCGGCACACCGGGTGAAATCGCCGCTGATCCGGCCTCGATCACGGGGCAATATTTGTCGGGCACGCGCGAGATCTCGGTTCCTGCGAAGCGGCGTAAAGGAAACAAGAAAAAGGTAACGGTTGTCGGGGCGTGCGGGAATAACCTCAAGGATCTGACGGTCGATTTCCCACTGGGAAAATTCGTTTGTGTGACGGGTGTTTCGGGCGGCGGGAAGTCTACGCTGACGATTGAAACGCTGTTCAAAACGGCCTCGATGCGGCTCAACGGCGCACGCCAGACGCCCGCGCCCTGCGACACGATCAAGGGGTTGGAGCATCTCGATAAGGTGATTGACATCGACCAGCGCGCCATCGGGCGTACGCCGCGTTCCAACCCCGCCACGTATACGGGGGCCTTCACCCCGATCCGCGACTGGTTCGCAGGCCTCCCCGAGGCCAAAGCGCGCGGCTACAAGCCGGGGCGGTTTTCGTTCAACGTCAAGGGTGGGCGGTGCGAGGCCTGTCAGGGCGATGGCGTCATCAAGATCGAGATGCACTTTCTGCCCGATGTTTACGTCGAATGTGAGACCTGCAAGGGCAAGCGTTATAATCGCGAGACTTTGGAAATTCTGTTCAAAGGCAAGAGTATAGCAGACGTTCTTGATATGACCGTCGAGGATGCGCAAGAGTTCTTCAAGGCCGTGCCCAGCATCCGCGAAAAGATGGATGCGCTGATGGAGGTGGGGCTTGGCTATATCAAGGTGGGCCAGCAGGCGACGACGCTATCGGGGGGCGAGGCGCAGCGCGTGAAGCTGTCCAAAGAACTGTCCAAACGCGCCACCGGACGGACGTTGTATATCCTCGACGAACCCACAACAGGGCTGCATTTCGAAGATGTGCGCAAGCTGTTGGAAGTGCTGCATTCGCTGGTCGAGCAGGGCAATACAGTGGTGGTGATCGAGCACAATCTCGACGTGATCAAGACCGCCGATCATATCATCGACATTGGCCCCGAGGGGGGCGATGGTGGTGGTGAAATCGTCGCGACCGGCACCCCCGAAGAGGTCGCGCAAAACCCGCGCAGCTATACCGGGCAGTATTTGCTACCGATGCTGGGGGCGAAAGTGGCGGCGCAATAGCGCGCCAGTTTCGCGCGCGCCGAGGTTTTAGCGGGCGTAGGTTGGACCCACGACCTCGATCACTTTTTTGGTCGCGTTATCAACGCGGTAAATCATGCCCCGCACGACATAATAGCGCCAAGGCCCGGTCACCGCAGGCAGCTTGTAGCGGCGTAGATCCATCAGCATTGAGTGCTTGTAGACGGGAAATGTGTCGCCAACCTCGAAATCGGCGCGCAGTTTGCCTTGCAGAACCCAGCGCGACACGCCGTTCTCGGTGATCTTGCAAAAGGTGCTACCTGAGGTGAGCGTTTTACACTCGGGCTCCTGAGCTTCGGTTGGCGCAGGTTCCGGAGTAGGGAGCTTGCCTGAGCGCATGACTTCGGGGGTGCTCGATTGTGCGCAAGCGACGTGTGTCAGCGCGACCAGAGCCAAGGTGGTCAGGGGCAGGGCAAACAAGACATGTCTCATGCCTCCGTGTTAGCCAGCCCCGGCGGGTCGGTCAACCGCGTGCATTCCTAAGCGAAGCAGAAGAAAACCCCGCCAAAACCACGCAGGGCCTTGGCGGGATTTTCTATTTTCACTGTCGCGATCAGCGCTTCGTTCAGCGCTTGCAGGTATTGATGCCAATGATCGAATACAGCGCGCATGTCCCAAGCAGACCGGTGGCCAGCGGAACGATCCCAATCAGGAACAGCCAGCGATACGAGGCTGCCGGAAACAAAAAGAAGCATAGGATAAGCGCGAGGCCCACCACGATACGCAATACGCGGTCGATGCCGCCAACATTGTTCTTAAACATATCAATCCCTTTCGGATTAAGTCTCCCTAGGTTCTTGAATACAGATACGCAGCCGCAGCCCGCAAGGATTACTTACGAGCTGCGGCGTTTCCTCTCAGGGACGCGGTTCAGCCGCGCGCGCGCTTTTCAAACCGGGGTAACATGGCCGAGAAATCGCGCCCCTTGCCGTCTTCGGCCTCAACAAAGGCGGCATAAAGCGCAGCGGCAAGTTGACCCATCGGCGTGTCGGCATCTGCGCTTTCGGCGGCTTGCTGGCTGAGGCGCAGATCCTTGAGCATCAACTCGGCGGCAAAGCCCGGTTTGTAGTCATTATCCGCCGGGGTTTGCGGCCCGACACCGGGGGCGGGGCAATAGGTGTTCATGCTCCAGCTTTGCCCCGACGAGGTGGACACCACGTCAAACATTTTCGCCCGGTCCAGACCCAGCTTGTCGGCCAGCGCAAAGGCCTCGCAGGTGGCAATCATCGTCACGCCAAGGATCATATTGTTGCAGATCTTGGCCGATTGACCCGCGCCTGCCGCGCCGCAATGCACTGCCTTCTGGCCCATGATGTCAAACAGCGGCTTGACCGTGGCAAAGGCCGCATCATCGCCCCCGACCATGAAGGTCAGCGTGCCATTTGTCGCCCCGCCCGTGCCGCCCGAAACCGGTGCATCCAGCGCGCCAAGGCCGCGCTTGGCGGCCATCTCGGCCACTGCGCGCGCGCTGTCCACATCAACGGTGGAGCAGTCACAGAACACCGCACCTGCAGGCATCGCCGGGATCACCTCGGCGGCCACATCGCGCAAAATCGCGCCGTTGGGCAGCATGGTGATGACGACGTCACCCTGTTTGGCGGCTGCTGCAGCGCTGTCGGCGCGACTCACGCCCTCGGGCATCGGGGCGCTCAGGTCGAACCCCACAACCTCATGGCCTGCGGCCAGCAAATTGGTGGCCATCGGTCCGCCCATATTGCCCAATCCGATAAATGCAATTTTCATGATCTCTCCTCCCAGATAGCCCAATCGGGGCCTAGCGGTTCAAGCATCGCTGCCACATCCTCTACGGGCAGCGTTGCCAATGTGTGTTTCCAGTGCGGATCGCGATCCTTGTCGATGATCTGCGCGCGCACGCCTTCCAAGAAGTCTCCCAACTCTGCGGCGCGCCAGGTAAAGCGGAACTCATGCTCCAGTGCGGCGCGGATCGTGGGGTTGGCGCGCGTCATGCGCACCAGCCGCAAGGTGGCCGCCATTGACAGCGGTGAGTTGCGATAGAGCGTTTTCAGCGTGCGTGTGGCGAAATCAGAACCCGCCGTTTCCAGCTTGGCGAAAATGGAGTCTAGATTGTCGGCCCAGAAGATGCGGTCGATATCTGCGCGCAGATCGGCCAGCGTGCCGGGGGTCGGTGGGGTGCGCGCCACGGGCAGGGTGTCGATATTGCCTGTCGCGATCAGGCGTGCCTTGGCGTCTTCCCATTCCAATTCCGGTAAGAACAGATCGGCAAAGCCGGTATAAAGCGCATCCGCCGCGCCCATCCGCGTGCCCGTCAGCCCCAGATATTCGCCCACATGTCCGGGGGCGCGTGCCAGCAATAGCGTGCCGCCGACATCGGGTATCAGCCCGATCCCGCTTTCGGGCATCGAGACCTGTGTGCTTTCACCCACGATGCGGTGGCTGGCATGACCGCCTACGCCAACCCCGCCGCCCATCACGAACCCCTGCATGAAGGCGACGATAGGCTTGGGGTACTCTGCGATCTTGGCGTTCATGCGGTATTCGTCGCGCCAGAAATCGCGCCCCGGCGTGTAATCGCCCGCGATCCCCGCGCGGTAGACGGCAGCGATATCGCCGCCTGCGCAAAAGGCGCGATCGCCGTGCGCGTCGATGATCACCAGATCGACCGCGCCATCGTGGCGCCAGTCATCCAACGCGGCCTCAATCGCCAACGCCATGTCGTGATCGAGCGCATTGAGCGCGCTCTCACGGTTGAAGGTCAGCCGACCTGCACGCCCTTCGATGCGCGCGATCATAGTTGCATCGCTCATTGGCCGCGCTCCGCCAGCATAGTGCGACTGATAATCAGGCGCATGATTTCATTGGTGCCCTCAAGGATCTGATGCACCCGTAGATCACGCACGATCTTCTCGATCCCGTAATCGGCCAGATAGCCGTAACCGCCATGCAGTTGCAGGCATTGATTGGCCACGTCAAAGGCGACATCGGTGACATACATTTTGGCCATTGCGCAGAATTTGGTGGCGTCAGGTGTTTTGTAATCCAGTTTCCACGCCGCCTGACGCAAGAAAATGCGCGCCGATTGCAGTTTGACCTCCATCTCGGCCAAGCGGAATTGCAGCGCCTGAAACTGATCGAGCGATTTGCCGAACGCCTTGCGCTCGCCCATGTAATCGAGCGTCTGGTTCAGCGCGGATTGCGCGCCCCCCAAAGCCGAGGCCGCGATGTTGAGCCGCCCGCCATCCAGCCCGGCCATCGCATAGGTGAAACCGCGTCCTTCCTCGCCCAGCAGGTTCTCGGGCGGAATGGCGCAATCGTCAAACTGCACCTGCGCGGTGGGTTGCGCGCGCCAGCCCATCTTGTCTTCCAATGCGCCGAAACTTAGTCCCTCGCTGCCATCTTCCACGATGACGGTCGAAATTCCCTTGGGGCCATCGCCGCCGCTGCGCACCATCGCGATGTAGACATCCGAATAGCCGCCCCCCGAGATGAAGGCCTTGGTGCCGTTCACCACCCAGCCCGCTTCGGACCTGCTCGCGCGTGTACGCAGGGCGGCGGCGTCGGATCCTGATCCCGGCTCGGTCAGGCAGTAGGAATAGACTTTTTCCATCGAACACAGATCGGGCAACCAGCGTGCTTTGTTTTCCTCGGTGCCGAACTTGTCGATCATGCCGCCACACATATTGTGAATTGACAGGAACGAGCCGACAGCCGGGCAGGCCATCGCGAGCGCCTCAAAAACCAGCGTTGCATCCAGTCGCGACAGGCCCGAGCCGCCGTGGTCCTCGCTGACATAGATCCCGCCCAGTCCAAGGGCTGCCACTTTCGGCCAAAGTTCCTTGGGGATTGTGCCTTGCGCTTCCCAGTCGCGGGCATGCGGGGCGATCTCATCCTGACCAAAGCCGTAAGCCATGTCGAAAATGGCCTGCTGCTCCTCGCTAAGTGCGAAATCCATGACATTCCTCCCCAGAAACTTCGATAAATTGAACGATCGTTTATTTAATCTCCGATTCTTGCACAAGTTTTGCAAGGGTGAGAGGAGACGGGCAAGCACCCAATCGCGCAGAACTGTGTGGGTATTTTTGCACGGGTGCATGATGAATTTGTATTTATCGGTGCAGAAATGGTGAAATAGGGAAGGGTGGGATGCGCCTTGAGATCGTGCTGGCGCGCTGCTAGCTTGAGCGCAACCGATCTGGAAAGCGTTGAAATCACTCCAAATGAGCCTCCGACGCGCAAGATCCCAGGAGTGAGTATGGACACTGAGACGCGGGCCCAGCAGACGCAGTTGAGCAAGATGTTTTCACGTCTCAGCATGGGCAATGCTGAGCGGCGCGCGCAGTTTGGCTATAGCGAACGGCGTGCGGCGCTGTTGTCGCTGCGCAAGACCCTGCGCGCGTTTGAGGGGCCGATCATTGCCGCTTTGGCGCAGGACTTTGGCAAACCCGAGACCGAGGTGCGCCTGACTGAGATCATGCCGGTTCAGGCCGAAATTTCTCATACGTTGCGCCATCTCAAACGCTGGATGCGGGCGCGCCGTGCGCCCACAACGCTGGCGTCCTTTGGCACTCGCGCGCGCATCCTGCCCCAACCCAAGGGCGTGGCGCTGATCATCTCGCCGTGGAATTACCCGGTGACTTTGGCGTTGGGGCCGCTGGTCTCCGCCCTTGCTGCGGGCTGTGCCGCGGTGATCAAACCCTCGGAACTGGCACCCGCCAGTGCCGCCGTAGTGGCCCAAATCGTGGCCGAGGCGCTGCCCGAAGATCTGGTCAGCGTGTGCGAAGGCGGGGTCGAGGTGAGCGAGGCTTTGCTGGAACTGCCGTTCGATCATATCTTCTTCACCGGTTCACCGCGCGTCGGTAAAATTGTGATGGGGCAGGCCGCGAAACATCTCACCTCGGTCACGCTGGAACTGGGGGGCAAGTCGCCGGTGATCGTGGGCGCGGGGGCGGATCTAAAACGTGCCGCGCGCATCATCGCTTGGGGGAAATTCGCGAATGCCGGACAGACGTGTATCGCGCCCGATCATGTGTTCGTCGCGAAATCCGTCGAGGCGCGGTTTCTGGCCGAACTAAAGGCTGCCATTGCCAAGATGTATGGCCGCGATGAGGCCGCCCAAGCCGCCTCGCGCGATTTCGCCCGCATCATCAGTCCCGGCCATTTTGATCGCCTTTCGGGCATGATCGCGCAGGCCGAAACCGGGGGCGCGCGCAAGTTGACGGGCGGAGATAGCGACGCGGACAGCCGCTATATCGCGCCCACGGTTTTGATGGGTACGGATGCGCAGATGGATGTCGAGCGCGACGAGATTTTTGGCCCCGTCCTGCCGGTGATCCCGTTTGACGACCTTGAAGAGGTGCTTGCGCGCATCGAGGCCGGGCCTCGCCCGCTGGCGCTGTATGTATTTGAACGCGACCGCGCGGCGATCGACAAGGTCGCGCAATCGTCGATCTCGGGGGCATTGGGGGTCAATTTGACCTTGGTGCATTTCCTCCATCTCAACCTGCCTTTCGGTGGAATTGGCAACTCCGGGCTGGGCGCGGCGCATGGAATTTGGGGGTTCAATGCGTTTAGCTACGAAAAATCGGTGCTGGAAAACCGCTTTGCCCCGATTGCACCCTTGATGCCGCCCTATCGCGGTGCGCGCAAAAAGCTGGTGCGCGTGATGGCGCGTGTGCTGGGGCGCTAGGGGTAAGCTTACGTCAGGACAGGAAGTTTTCCTGCGTGAAAGCAAAAGGAAACGATTTCGCGGCCGTTTCCTCACCAAGGCATCACAATTCGGTTTCGTCACGACAAATCGCAAATCTGCACAAACGCGTGTAATCACAGGGAAAAATGAATGCCTGCCCTAAGATGAACCTTGAAAAAGATTTCATCGAAGGGGGGAATTAAAATGACTGCAACAGATTTTGGAAAAGGAACCGGCAAGCTGCGCCGAGACGCGGGGGTGATCGGATTGCTCTTTGCCTCGACCACGTCGATGATCGGATCGGGGTGGTTGTTCGGGGCTTACCATGCCTCCAAGATCGCCGGGCCGCTCAGTGTCTGGTCCTGGGTCATCGGGGCGGCAATCGTGATGCTGATTGCTTTGTGTTTCGCAGAGCTTTCAACGATGTTTTCCAAATCCGGCGCTCTGGTTCATATGAGCCATGCCAGCCACGGCGCAACGCTGGGCCGTCTTTGGGGCTGGATGCTGTTTCTCAGCTACGCCCCGGTGCCCGCAGTTGAGGCTGAGGGGATTGTCACCTACGCCAATAACTATCTGCCCTATTTCATCAAGGCAGACGGGTCGGGCACGCTGACGGGGATGGGCTTTCTTGCCTCGGCGGTGCTGCTTAGTTTGCTTGCGCTGCTCAATTTGCTGGCGATCCGCGCGTTGCTGCGGGTCAATAACACGGTGACGTGGTGGAAGATCGCCGTACCTCTGATCACTGTGGTGGGGCTGA
Source organism: Paracoccaceae bacterium (assembly GCA_016937195.1). Classification (GTDB taxonomy): domain Bacteria; phylum Pseudomonadota; class Alphaproteobacteria; order Rhodobacterales; family Rhodobacteraceae; genus Thioclava. The sequence continues at coordinate 13,178 of JAFGWK010000182.1, forward strand.
TTGCTGCGTCTTCCCATTGGGGTGTTTGGCATGCTGCTGCTGGTACTTACAGTTCGCAAGGCATGTTCACCGCGATCCCTGCAGCGGGCATTGTGTTTTCGTTCCTCGGATTTCGCACTGCGATTGATCTGGGCGGAGAAAGCGCCAATCCGGGACGCAATATCCCCCTTGCGGTCATCGGCTCGGTGCTGCTTGCGGCGTTTGTCTATGTTCTGCTGCAAGTCGCGTTTATCATGGCACTGTCGCCCGCTGATCTGAAAGACGGCTGGTCGAAGCTGAACTTTGTCGGCTCTGCCGGGCCATTTGCAGGCTTGGCGGCGACGCTGGGTATGGGGTGGCTGGCAACACTGCTTTACATTGACGCCTATGTGTCGCCCGGCGGTACGGGGCTGATCTATGTCACCGGTGGTTCACGTATTCTTTATGCGGTCGGTGAAACCGATAGCGGGCCGCAATCGCTGACCAAGACGACCAGTTCGGGCGTTCCGTGGTTGGCTGTTGTCGTGATGTGGGCGGTTGGCGTGTTCTTCCTGCTGCCGTTCCCGGCGTGGCAATTGCTGGTGGGCTATATCACCTCGATCACCGTGCTGACCTATGGGTTGGGGCCAATCGTGTTGATGGTGCTGCGCCGAAGCCAACCCGATGCGCCCCGCGCGTTCAAATTGGCCGGGGCGAATTTGCTGGCACCGCTAGCGTTCATTTCATCCAACCTCGTGATCTACTGGACCGGGTTTTACACCAACTCGATCCTGTTCCTGATCTTGGGCGTTGGCTTTGCGATTTACGCTTTCGTTTTCCATATCGTGCAGAAAAAGCCCGCCGCCGAGTTCGGCTGGATGCACATCACATGGCTGCTGGCATGGTTTGGCGGCATGTGGGTGCTATCGGCGCTGGGATCGATGGGGAGCGGTTTTGCCCTTGTCGGGTTCTGGACGGGCATGGTGCTGGTGGCGATCTGGTCGCTAATAGTGATCTGGCTTGCGCTCAACTCGTCGCTGCCCGCAGAAGAGACTGGCGAGGTGATGGAACGGATGCAGCTTGGCAACTAAACTAGGGTTGCAAGAAAATGTCGGCGCGCGGGGGAAACCTCGCGCGCCTTTTTTCGTCGCGGCAATCGGGGTGTGCAGGCGCGGTTGGCGACCTAGATCAAAGATATCACGATAGGAGCGCCCGATGATCCCTTTTTCCATTCTCGACCTTTCCCCGATCCCGCAAGGCGCAACCCCGGCGGATGCGCTGGCCAATAGTGTGGCGCTGGCGCGCCATGCTGAGGGTCTGGGGTATCAGCGTTTCTGGCTGGCCGAGCATCACAACTCGACGGGCATCGCGAGTGCCGCGACGGCGGTGGTGATCGGCCATGTCGCGGAGAAGACCAAGACGATCCGCGTCGGGGCAGGGGGCATCATGCTGCCCAATCATGCGCCCTTGCAGGTGGCCGAGGCGTTTGGCACGCTCGAAACCCTGTATCCGGGGCGCATTGATCTGGGCGTGGGGCGCGCGCCGGGCACCGATCCCGCAACCATGCAGGCGCTGCGGCGCGGGATGGGCGGCGGAGATCGTTTTCCCGAGGATGTGGTGGAATTGCTGGGCTTCTTGGGCCCTGAACACGACGGCCAGCGGGTGCGCGCCGTGCCGGGCATGGGCACGAATGTGCCGGTCTGGATGCTGGGCTCGTCGCTGTTTGGCGCGCAACTGGCCGCGCATCTGGGGCTGCCTTATGCGTTCGCCAGCCATTTCGCGCCCGATATGCTGGGCGAGGCGGTGGCGATCTATCGCGACCGCTTCCGCCCCGGCGTGACTGACGCGCCCCGATTTATGCTGGCGGTGAACTTGTTTGCCGCCGCGAGTGAGGATGCGGCCTATCGGATGCGTAGCTCAATGGTGCAGGGCTTTATCAACCTGCGCCGCGGCATGGCCGGACCTCTACCCGCACCGGTCGATGATCTGACATCGGTGGCCAGCGCGCCCGAAATCAAGATGGCCGAGTCCGCCCTGCGCGTCGCCGCCGTGGGCACACCCGATCAGGTCGAAACGCAACTGCGCGACCTGATCACGCGCTATCGCCCCGATGAGGTGATCCTGACGGGCCATATCTTTGACCAAGAGGCGCGGCGCGAGAGCTTTCGGATCGGGGCGGAGGCGATGGGCCGCATTAACGCGGGCTAAACGCTGAGATAGGGGATGTGAAATGGGCGGGGCGTATCGGGGATGCGCGACGATGCCGACTGTTGCTTCATTGGCGTCTGGCTGTTGTTTTAGATGCTGCCACCGGATCGACAACTCAGCTGGGAAGTCCGTCGATTCTTTCGATGGAGGCCAAGTCGTTGTCCCAGGTCGCGCGGCTGGAAAAGCATATATGCGCGTTGGGTCGTATGTCGATCTGGCTGTCTAGGCATCCTGCTGGCACGACAATAAAACCAGCGTCCGCCTGAGAAACCGGCAGCGCGGAGCCGCAATCCATGCAAAAGCTCTTCACATGTCGTGATCCAGAAAGTTTGAATGTCTTGATGTTTTCCTCGCCTGACACCCAGGTGATGTTTGATGTGGACGAAAATAAGTTTGCTGAATGGGCCGAACCGCTGTCCTTGCGACAGCGGCTGCAATGGCAAAGGAAGAAGCTCTCGAACTCTCCCGAGATAGAGAACTTCACAGCCCCACAAAGGCACTTTCCGGTGACGAGATCATCGTCCATCTATACTCCTCTCGACATTCAATCACATTGCTGCCGGTCGAATGAAAATTCACTATTCCTTTGTATCCGTTTATCGGATCACGGTCAAAACGGGCTCTTCCCCGCCCCTTGCGGCACCAGCGAGACAACAGCCCCCGTTTCTCGGCCCCGCGCCCGGTTTTCCCTTGCGCGCCACGCCTATTCCCCTATAAGGCCCCATCTTCCGCGTTGAATTGAACCGGCGGAGCCTCTCGTGATGGGTTGCGGAAGCCATACGCCCATCTATGAAGCCGCCTTGAAAACAGGAGTTCGCATGCCGCTATACGAGCATGTCCTCATTGCGCGTCAGGACTTGTCCAACACGCAAGCTGAAGGCCTTATCGAACATTTCTCCACGGTCCTTTCTGATAATGGCGGCAAAGTCGTCGAACAGGAATACTGGGGCGTGAAGACCATGGCCTATAAGATCAACAAGAACCGCAAAGGCCATTACGCCTTCCTGAAAACGGATGCCCCTTCGGCTGCCGTTCAGGAAATGGAGCGTCTGTGCCGCCTGCATGACGACGTGATGCGCGTGCTGACCATCAAGGTCGACGCCCACGAAGAGGGCCCCTCGGTCCAGATGCAGAAACGCGACGAACGCGACACCCGTCGCGAGCGCCGTTGATCGAGAAATAGGAGCAACACCATGGCAAAACCGTTTTTCCGTCGCCGTAAGGTCTGCCCGTTCTCGGGCGATAATGCGCCCAAGATCGACTACAAAGACACCCGTCTTTTGCAGCGTTACGTTTCCGAGCGTGGCAAGATCGTGCCCGCCCGTATCACCGCCGTTTCGGCGAAAAAGCAACGTGAACTGGCCCGTGCGATCAAACGCGCGCGCTTCCTCGCGCTGCTCCCCTATGCCGTGAAATAAGGAGACCGACCAATGGAAGTGATCCTTCTGGAACGTGTGGCCAAGCTTGGCCAAATGGGCGATGTCGTGACCGTCAAGGACGGCTACGGTCGCAACTATCTGCTGCCCCAAGGCAAGGCGCTGCGCGCCAATGCCGGCAACATTGCCTCTTTCGAAGAGCGCAAGGCACAGCTTGAGGCACGCAACCTTGAAACCAAAGCCGAAGCAGAAGATCTGTCGACCCGTCTTGACGGTCAGCAGTTCATCGTGATCCGCTCGGCATCCGATGGTGGCAACCTGTACGGGTCGGTCACCACGCGCGATGCCGCTACGATCGCGACTGACGAGGGCTTCTCGATTGACCGCAAGCAGGTCATCATCCGTCAACCGATCAAGATGCTGGGTCTGCACGAGGTCGAGGTGCATCTGCATCCCGAGGTCGTCGCGGTGATCTCGCTCAACGTCGCGCGTTCGGTTGAAGAGGCCGAGTTGCAGGCATCGGGTAAGTCGATTCAGGATCTGGCCGCTGAAGAAGACGCAGCAGCCGAGTTCGAAATCTCCGAGCTGTTCGACGATATGGGCGCGGCTGCGGATGACGATGATGAGGGTGGCCCCGTGGCAACCCCCGAGGCCGCAGAGGCCGAGGAAGACAACAACTAAGTCTTTCGCATCGCGATACAATATTAAAACGGCGCGGGGGAAACTCTGCGCCGTTTTCGCATTGGTGGCTGCGGGAACTATCCCGATGCCGGATGTGGAATGTTTCCTGTATCAGTGTCAATCGGTGCATATACTCGGTATTGTTGCTAAATACAGAACGGTAGCGTGGCCCGCGATCACGCGAACCGTCCGCAGGCGTGAATGACGTCGACAGATTTGCGAGTTGCCTTGATCGTACAGGGCTATTTTGCGCCAAGATAACGACCCTGTTTTCAAGTGCTCTATTGCTGTTCAGCTTTTTCTCTCTCGGTGCCGTTCTGGTGGATAGCGGACAGGGCGCTGATACCTCCAACGCCGATCCTGACACAGAGACGGATGAGGGCAGTTCCGACCAGACCAACGCAGACAACACCACGCATGCCGATCTGATCGACGCGCCTAGCTACAATGCAATGGTTGGCGGCTTTACCTAAGCCCTGTCAGGCAAAGGCTGCGCCTGATTTTCTGACCCGCTCGCAGCGTGATGCGCATATAAAAAGGTCGCCCCGAGGGGCGACCTTTCAATCATGCTAAGCGATGTGACTTAAAGTTCGTCGAGCGCTTCGATGGCTTTTTGCAGATCTTCCTTGGTGACCTCTTTATCGGTCACTTTGGCGACGCCTGCGATGTAGTCGACGACCTTGTCTTCAAAGATCGGCGCGCGCATCTGCTGCTGCATCTGCTGGTTTTGCTGCACGAATTCGAAGAAGGCACGTTCCTGACCCGGATACTGACGGGCTTGGTTCATGATCGCTTGCGTCATCTCGGCATCGGTGACGTCGATCTCTTGCTTGCGGCCGATTTCAGCCAGCAACAGACCCAAGCGCACGCGACGCTCGGCCAGCGAGTTATGCTCGTCCGTGGTTTCGATCTCACCATGGTCATGGCCGTGATCTTCGGGATGCTCTTCATGGTAAAGCTGATGTGCGATCTGCTTGGCTTCGGCCTCAACAAGGCTCGGGGGCAGGTCGAATTTCACCTTGGTGTCAAGCTGGTCAAGAAGACCGCGCTTCATCACCTGACGCGCAGCACCTTGATACTCGGCTTCCAGACGCTCAGCGATTTGACCTTTCAGACCGGCAAGATCCTCGGCTCCGAATTGCTTGGCCATCTCGTCGCTGATCTCGGCAGCTTTGGGCGCTTTGACTTCATGCACGGTGCATTTGAACAGGGCTTCTTTGCCCGCCAGATGCTCTGCGCCATATTCGGTCGGGAAGTTGACGGTCACGTCGACATCTTCGCCGACTTTTTTGCCAATCAGCTGCTCTTCAAAGCCGGGGATGAACGAACCCGAACCGAGTTCCAGCGGATAGCCTTCGCCTTTGCCGCCTTCAAACGCTTCGCCATCGACGAACCCTTCAAAGTCGATCACAACCTGATCGCCCGATTCCGAGGCAGCACCGTCAGCGCGCGCTTCAAAATTCTTCGCGGTTTTGGCAAGGCTTTCCAGCGCTTCGGTGATCGCAGCCTCTTCAGCTTTGACGACCAGACGCTCCAGTTTCACATCCGACAGATCGGCGTCGGGGATCTCGGGGAGGGCTTCGTATTCGACGGTCACGACGACATCGTCACCCTCTTTCCACTCTTCGCCACCCTTCATTTCGATTTTCGGCTGCATCGCGGGGCGATCACCGGTTTTTTCGAAATGCTCGCTCATCGCGCCATCGACGGCTTCCTGCATCGCTTCGCCAAGGATGCGCGGGCCGAAGTTCTTGCGCAGCATTGCCATCGGGACTTTACCCTTGCGAAAGCCCTTCATCTCGATCTCGGGCTGAGCCTCGACCAGTTTGGCGTTAACCTTGTCGTCCAGCTCTTTGGCGGTGATGGTGATTTCATAGCCGCGCTTGAGGCCGTCGTTGAGGGTCTCGGTGACCTGCATGGAATGTCCTTTGTCTCTTAACGCCGCGCGGATCGCGGCCGGTTCGCAATTTCAGCCGCCCTTCTAGGGGTCGTGTGCCTTGGTGGCAAGGCGAAAACGGGTTTTGGGCCGGGCCGTTTGTGGCGATTGTGACC
>JAFGWK010000183.1 GCA_016937195.1 Paracoccaceae bacterium
GCGGGTCTTTCTTTCCTGCAAGCGGAGCCCTCCCCGATGACGCTTAGTCCCCGCGACGCGCGAGCCGTGATCTTTTCACTGGCCCTTGGCACCTTTGGTATTGGCGTGATCGAGTTCGCCTCGATGGGGTTGCTGCCGTTTTATGCTGCCGATTTCGGCATAAGCGAAGCGCAGGCCGGGCATGCGATTTCGTCTTACGCGCTGGGGGTCGTCATCGGGGCTCCGATCCTAGCGGTGATGGGGGCAAAGCTACCGCGAAAGGGCTTTCTGATCGGGTTGATGGCGTTTTATGCGCTCACCAACCTGACCGCAGGGGCCGCTCCCAATTTCACCAGCTTTGTCATTGCGCGGTTTTTCTCAGGGCTCCCGCACGGGGCTTATTTCGGCATGGCAATGCTGTTTGCCGCCGACCTGATGCCCAAAGGTAAGCGCGCGCAGGGGATTGCCTGGGTGATCACCGGGTTGACGGTCGCCAATATCATCGGCGTGCCACTGGCCGGGGCTATCGGGCAATATTTCGGCTGGCGCTGGGGCTTTGCGATTGTCGCGGTCATTTGTGCGGGATCAGCGGCGCTGATTGCGCGCACTGCGCCAAGTGTCGCGCCCGACCCCAATGCCAGCCCGCTGCGAGAGTTGGGCGCGCTGACCAACCGCTCGGTCTGGATGACGCTTGCGGTGGGTGCGATTGGCTTTGGTGGGGTATTTGCGGTCTATTCCTATCTCTCGGCGGCGATGATCGCGACCCATGCCGGGCCGGACTGGACGATCCCGGTGGCGCTTTCGGCCTTTGGGGTGGGCGGCACACTTGGCAATATGATCGCGGGAAAACTGTCAGACTGGTCACGTTTTGGGGCCGGGCTGATCTTACTGTGCGGGATGGTCATGGTGCCGCTGATCTATACGCTGACGCTTGGGGACTGGCGGGCGATGGCGCTGGCAATGGTCGCGCTTGGCATGACTGCAGGTATGGTCATTCCAATGCAAATGCGCCTTATGGAGGTCGCAGGCGATGCCCAGACATTGGCCGCCGCGCTCAACCACGCGGCGTTTAATTTTGCCAATGCGTTGGGGCCGTTTCTGTCGGGGCTGGCACTGAGCGCGGGCTATGGCTGGCAGTCGACAGGCTATGTCGGATCAGCGTTGGCCGTCGGCGGGCTGGCGTTTTTAGGTATCGCCTACTTGGACGCCCGACGCACGACCCGCCTGCCCGCTTAGCTGGCTGAGGTCAGGCCGCCTGCTTAAGACCGACCTCGGCGGGAATGAACACCTCATGCAGCGCCTTGATCGCGGGTTGCAGGTCATCGCGTTCCAGCACGAATTGCACATCGACATTGCGCGGGCCTTGCGTGGCCCCCACGCTCTCCAGCCCAGCATTCGCAAGCGCCTGCAAGCCCCGTGTCAGTGTCGAAAGGCCGCGCAAATCACGCCCGATCACCGCTGCCATCGCCAGCATCCGCGCCGAAACCTGCGCCGAAGGATAGCGCTTGCTCAGGTCTTTTTCGACGCGTTGCAGCACCTCAATTGGCGCATCGACGTAATGTGTAATCGTGTTGGCGTTCGACGCCTTGGACACGATACGCACATCATGGCGCGTTAGGGACTCAAGGATCGCCGCGTCATAGCCTTTGACTCCAACCATGTCCTGTTCGAACACCTCAAGCGCGATAATCTCAAGCCCCGTCACGATTTCGACGGCGGGCGTCTCGGCAGGCTTGTCGTCAATCAGCGTGCCCGGATCGCCCGGATCGAACGCGTTGGTGACGCGCAGCGGCACATCGGCCTGACGCAGGGTCTTGGCGGCTTTTGGGTGGATCGCCTCCATCCCCATATTCGAGAGCTGATCGGCCACGTCGTAATTGGTGTGCCCCAATTTGCGTACATTGCCCGCACCGACCAAGTTCGGATCGGCGGAAGACAGGTGGAACTCCTTGTGAATGATCGCTTCGCGAGCCCCCGTAAGCGCGGCAAGGCGCGAAAACGTCACTTCGGAATAGCCGCGATCAAACTCGCGCATCAGCCCCTCAGAACATTGTGCATAGCCCGTCACGATCGGCATTTCAGTCGCCGGATCGACGTCTTTCAGCGCGTTCAGAATACGCGAATCCAAGTCGTGATCGGTTTCGTCACGCCACCCCGACAGGTCAACCAGACGCGCATTCACCCCCGCGCGTTGCAGCAAAAGCGTAGTGACATAGGCCGAATGCGCCTCGCCCAGACCTGACAGTAATTCGCGGATTTGCAGCATGTGCTGAGACAACCGGAAATGCCCGTAGGAGCACAGCCGTTGCAGATCAATCAGGCAGTTGCGCGCACCCTCGATACGTTCGCGCACAAATTCGCTGGCCTGCGCCACGTCGCCGGGATGATCAAGCACAGCCTCATGCGCGGCAATCATCGCCGCCGACACGCGGGTCAAACTTTCGTGCCAGCCATGATCGCTATCGGCCTTGGCAAACTGCGCATAAACACCCGACTCGCCAGATTTTTTATGCTCTAACAACAGGTTGGTAATGCCCCCAAAGGCCGAGACCACAAAGATCCGGTTATACAGCCCCGATCCTTTGCGATCACCGATGAACAACGTCTCGCGCAGCTCATCAACGCGGCTCATCGAGGTGCCACCAATCTTTTCGACAGTGTGGATTTGCTGGGTCATATCGCCCCTCACGCTTTCTTCAGGTCTTCAGCCGGGGCGTAAGATCCATCTTCGCGATGCACCTCGGTGCCGGTCACGGGCGGGTTGAAACAGCACGCCATCACAAGGTCTTCGTCGCCCGCGACAAGGCGGTGATGGTCATGCAGGTTCAGCGCATACATCACGCCGGGCTTGATCTCATGGCGGGTGCCATTGTCGAGCTCGGTGATGTGGCCATTGCCCGAGATGCAATAGACGCTTTCAAAGTGATGCTTGTAGTGGAAGGTGTGATCAGACCCCGCCTTGAGCGTGGTGATATGGAACGAAAAGCCCATCTTGTCATCGGCCAGAAGCATGCGCACGCTGGTCCAATCAGCATCCGCCACGGCGCGGTCAGTCGTTTTGAGTTCGTTGAAGTCGCGAACGATCATATCGTGTCTCCGTATCTGTGTATTTGAGGCGCGAGGCGCTTATTCTGCGGCGATTTTGGTGCCCGAGGCCATCACTTCGCTGGTCGCCTCGCGCAGGATTGCCAGACCCGTGCGCAAAGTCTCCATCGGCGTTGTCAGCGGCGCAAGCACCTTGATCACCTGATCCTCATTGCCCGAGGTCTCGATCACGAGACCTTTTTCAAAGCACAGGCCACAGATTTCCGACGCCAGTTCGCCAGTGCCTACATCGACGCCCTGCATCAACCCGCGCCCCTTGAGAAACGC
>JAFGWK010000184.1 GCA_016937195.1 Paracoccaceae bacterium
CGCTCGCGCGGTCACGTCATGGAGCAGACGTGCGCGGCATCGCCTTTCTGGGGATGTCGATCGGGCTGTTTCTGTTTGGGCCGCTGAGTTGGTTGCATTACCTGATCGTGCCGCTGCTGTTGGCCCCTGCGCTGATCGTAGGCATGTCGCGCAGCGCGAGTATCGCAATTTTGGCGCTGATCCTGATCGCAAACAGCAATCCAGTTCTCAACATCTTCGCGCATAACAAACTTGATTTTTTGCCCTACACCGCGCTCATCGTGACGATCTGGGCGCTGGCGCTTGGCCTCACGCTGCGCGCCCTGGCATACCAGCCGCGCGACTGACCCTGCCCCCCTGCATTACGCATCGGGCCAAATATTACCCGCAAAAATTTTGCGTCAGGGGAACTTGCTCTGCCTATGAAACATCCGTCGCGTCGATACACCCGGAAATCCAGACTCGCCGCAACGGACCCTATGCCACCCTCGTCACAGAGGGTTGAATGGCAGAGCAAACCACATCTTGCGCGCAGGCACCTTAGAGCGCGCCATAAGGTACATATAGAGCCCCAAGATCACAACAATCGACACATAACCGTCCACTGCATAGTGCCAGCCAAGATAGACAGACAGCACGGCATAGAAAGTGACATACAACACACTGAATGCCCGCGCGCCCCAAAGAAGCACAGTTGCGAATATCGGCTTGAGCGTCAGGCGTTGCGAGAGGTCACGGCCAAGCCGGGCAATATAAAGCCCGATGACCATCGCCATCCCGACATGAACCGAAGGGAAGGCCGAAATTCCGGAGCCAAGCATTTCGCTTTCGCCCGTATAGGCACGCCACAAGGACATCTTTGTCGCAAGCAGACTACGCGCGTCTTCGCGCTGCACCAATGCCAGTGCCCCGCGATGCGCATCGGCCGGACCGCCGGGAAAGAGATCCGTAAAGATCGGGCCGTAAGACATAACCATTAAGGCCAAGACATTTCCAAGCCCGACCCAGCACAGCATCCACAAAATGGTAAAAGTCCGCCGCCGCGCCTTATCGTTGTCAAAGGCCACCAGCAGCACCGGCAGGAAGCTCGCAAGAAAGACCCAAGTGTTGAAATAAAGGCCGAGCAGACGACTGGTATGCTCGGGCGAGAGCCAAAGCAGAAGGTCGCGTGGCGTATGGCCAAAATGCAGCATGAGATCAATTTTCGTCAGGGCGTTATCGGCCCAGAAAGGCTCAACAAGCGACATCCGGTTCTTCACCAGAGCAAACATGAAGGTGAAGAGCGAACACATCATGATGGTCAGCAATACCGATGTTCTCTGCTGCCAGAGACGCCGCCGGATGGGGGCGATCAAGACAATCGGCGCAACGACAATAAGCAATGCCCACCACGGCATAAACACTTTGACCAGCTGGAAGAATGTCGCAAAGGCAACCCCGATCCCTTCAACCAGATCAATCGGATTTGCGCCGACATAGGCGAGGAAAATGTTTCCGGCGATCAAATAAAGTCCAGTACCAAACGCCAAGACTCGCACATCACTGAATGCCTCAACGATTGGCGTCCAGCGGCTTGCCCCCCCGCCAATGGCTTCAACCTGTTCCATGTCCGATTTTTACCCTTATCTGCCCGTGCTCGCCCCCAAAGCGCCGTGCCTGCATATATTTGCAGCCTGTTCGTAACTGGCCGGAGTACCCCATAGCGACAAGACTGTCGGGCGAATATGGTGTGAATATGGCACGATCAGGGGGCTTTCTGGGCTTGCGCGCGGGCTGTAGCCGAATATAACCCGCATCAATTTGCGCGTCCCCTGTCTTGGGCCGCGCGCGTTAGCCTGCGCCGAATCATCAAAGGGGAATCCCATGCCGAAGAGAACCGACATCAAGTCCATCCTCATCATCGGTGCCGGGCCTATCGTGATCGGGCAGGCCTGCGAGTTCGACTATTCCGGCGCTCAGGCCTGTAAGGCGCTGCGCGAAGAGGGCTACCGGGTGATCCTGGTGAACTCAAACCCGGCCACGATCATGACCGACCCCGGCCTTGCCGATGCGACCTATATCGAACCGATCACCCCTGAAATCGTTGCCAAGATCATCGAGGATGAGCGCCCCGATGCGCTGCTGCCGACAATGGGCGGGCAGACCGGGCTAAACACCTCGCTGGCGCTGGCCGACATGGGCGTGCTGGAAAAATTCGGCGTCGAGCTGATCGGGGCGAACCGCGACGCCATCGAGATGGCGGAAGATCGCAAACTGTTTCGCGAGGCGATGGATCGGATCGGCATTGAAAACCCCAAAGCCACGATCATCGCCGCGCCCAAGCTGCCAAATGGCCGTTATGACATCAATGCAGGCGTTGCCGAGGCGATGGGCGAGTTGGAACATATCGGCCTGCCCGCGATCATCCGCCCCGCCTTTACGCTGGGCGGCACCGGCGGCGGCGTGGCCTATAACCGCGACGATTACGAGGCGATCTGTCGCTCGGGGCTTGATGCCTCGCCGATGGCGCAGATCTTGGTCGATGAATCGCTGCTGGGCTGGAAAGAATTCGAGATGGAGGTCGTACGCGACCGCGCCGATAATGCGATCATCGTTTGCGCCATCGAAAACGTCGACCCGATGGGGGTGCATACCGGCGATTCGATCACCGTCGCCCCGGCCCTAACGCTAACGGACAAGGAATATCAGATCATGCGCAACGGCTCGATCGCCGTGCTGCGCGAGATTGGCGTCGAAACCGGCGGCTCCAACGTGCAATGGGCGATCAACCCCGCCGATGGCCGCATGGTCGTGATCGAGATGAACCCGCGCGTGTCGCGCTCTTCCGCGCTGGCATCCAAGGCGACCGGTTTCCCGATCGCCAAGATCGCGGCGAAACTGGCGGTCGGCTACACGCTGGACGAGCTGGACAACGACATCACCGGCGTAACGCCCGCCAGTTTTGAGCCCACGATTGACTATGTTGTCACCAAAATTCCGCGCTTCGCGTTTGAAAAATTCGCAGGCTCGAAACCTGAACTCACCACTGCGATGAAATCGGTGGGTGAGGTGATGGCAGTTGGCCGAACCTTCCATGAATCGATGCAAAAGGCGCTGTGCTCGATGGAGACGGGGCTGAGCGGATTTGACGAAATTGATATCCCCGGCGCGCCCGAAAAGGCTGCTGTGATCAAGGCGATTTCCGCGCAGACGCCAGATCGCATCCGCCTGATTGCACAGGCGATGCGCTACGGGCTGAGCGATGAGGATATCCAACACGCCACGTCTTACGACCCATGGTTCCTGGCCCGCATCCGCGAGATCGTGGACGCCGAGGCCGAGATTCGCAAACAGGGTCTGCCACTCGATGAAAAAGGGCTGCGCGCGCTTAAAATGATGGGCTTTAGTGACGCTCGTCTGGCCGCACTCACGGGGCGCGACGAAGCCCAAGTGCGCCGTGCACGCCGCAATCTGGGTGTGCAGGCCGCGTTTAAACGCATCGACACCTGCGCCGCCGAATTTGAGGCCCAAACGCCTTATATGTATTCCACCTATGAAGCCCCCGCGATGGGCGATGTGGAATGCGAGGCGCGCCCGAGTGATCGCAAAAAGGTCGTCATTCTGGGCGGCGGTCCGAACCGGATCGGCCAAGGGATCGAGTTCGATTACTGCTGCTGTCACGCCTGTTTCGCGCTGACGGATGCGGGCTATGAAACGATCATGATCAACTGCAACCCCGAGACGGTCAGCACCGATTACGACACTTCGGATCGCTTGTATTTCGAGCCGCTCACCTTGGAGCATGTGCTGGAAATCCTGCGCGTGGAGCAAGATAACGGCACTCTGCATGGCGTGATCGTGCAGTTCGGTGGGCAGACGCCGCTGAAACTCGCCAATGCTTTGGAAGCCGAGGGTATTCCGATCTTGGGCACCACGCCCGATGCGATTGATTTGGCCGAGGACCGCGAGCGCTTTCAGCAGTTGCTGAACCGCCTTGGTCTAAAGCAGCCGGTCAACGGGATCGCGCATTCCGATGCCGAAGCCTTTGAAATTGCAGGCCGCGTGGGTTATCCGCTGGTGATCCGCCCGTCTTATGTTCTGGGCGGGCGCGCGATGGAAATCGTGCGCGATCTGGACCAACTCAAGCGCTATATTACCAGTGCCGTCGTCGTGTCAGGTGACAGCCCCGTGTTGCTCGACAGCTACCTGTCGGGCGCGATTGAGGTCGATGTCGACGCGCTGTGCGACGGCGAGACCGTGCATGTCGCAGGCATCATGCAGCATATCGAAGAGGCGGGCGTGCATTCGGGCGATTCTGCCTGCTCGCTGCCGCCCTATTCGCTGGATGCCGCAACCGTGGCCGAGCTGAAGGTACAGACCGAAAAGATGGCGCTTGGCCTGAATGTGGTCGGCCTGATGAACGTGCAATTCGCGATCAAGGATGGCGTGATTTACGTTCTTGAGGTCAACCCGCGCGCCTCGCGCACCGTGCCCTTTGTCGCCAAGGCGACCGATAGCGCGATTGCCTCGATTGCCGCGCGTCTGATGGCGGGCGAGAAGATGGCGGCCTTCCCCGCGCGCGCGCCCTACCCCGCGGGCGTTGGCCCCGACACGCCGCTGCCCTTTGCCGATCCGCTGACGCTGGCCGATCCGATCACGCCTTGGTTCTCCGTCAAAGAGGCGGTGATGCCGTTTGCGCGCTTCCCCGGCGTCGATACGCTGCTGGGGCCGGAAATGCGCTCGACTGGCGAGGTGATGGGCTGGGATCGCGACTTCCCGCGCGCGTTCTGGAAAGCGCAGCTTGGCGCGGGCACGGTGCTGCCCGATGAAGGCCGCGTGTTCTTCTCGATCAAGGATAGCGACAAATACGAAGAGCTGGCCGAGGCCGCGCGCGATTTGATCACGATGGGCTTTGAAATCGTGGCGACCAGTGGCACGGCGAAATGGCTGGCCACGCATGGCGTCGAGGCGCAGTCGGTGCTCAAGGTCTATGAGGGCCGCCCCAATATCGTGGACCGGCTGAAAAACGACGAGATCGCGCTGGTGTTCAACACCACCGACGGCTCGCAGGCGATTTCCGATAGCCGCGACATCCGCGCCGTCGCGCTCTATGACAAGATCCCCTACTTCACGACCGCGGCGGCGAGCATTGCTGCGGTGTCGGCGATCAAGAGCCGTAAAGAGGGCGATGTGAACGTGCGCAGCTTGCAGTAGTAAGCGCAAATAAACAGCAAAAGGCCGTCCGAGACTGGAATAGGGCGGCCTTTTCTTCGGAATTTCCCTATTGCCTGCGCATCGCCAGCCAGTCTTGCCATGCCCCAGCCGACCCGTGAAAGGCATTCATATCGACCGTGCCGGGCACGCCGGGGACGACTCCGGTGCCGCTATATTGCCAGAAGGTCCAGCGCGCATCAGCGTAGCGAGACGACGGGTGCCCCGCGACCGAGCGCAGCCAGAAATCATAGCCTCGGAATTGATCGAGCCCGTTATCCTCCCAGAAATCAACCGTGGTATAGATCACCGGTTTTGTGCCGTAATGCGCCTCTAGCGTGCGCAGGAACACCCGCATCTCGTCGCGCACATGGGCGGCGTCAGGGCGGCGCTGGCAACTGGGCGAGGTGTGGTTCCACTCGATATCGAGCACCGGGGGCAAATCGCCTGCGTGCCGCTTGACTTGCTTGATGAACCATCGCGCTTGCTCAGCTGCGGGGCGGCAGAAATAGAAGAAATGATACCCCCCCACCGGCACGCCCGCCGCGCGCGCGGCCCGCGCATTCAGTCGAAATCCCGGATCGACGTGATCGCCTCCTTCGGACGCCTTGAGCCAAGCAAACGACACCCCCGCTGCACGCGCGCGCCGCCAGTCGATCACGCCCTGATAGCGTGCGGCGTCGATACCGTGTATCGCCTGATTGGCTGGCGCAGTCTCCGACCACTCATGCGGAGCGGTATCGCCGAATCTCACTGGAATGCCGTCGGCGCGAAACTGCATCGCATCCAGCATCTCAGGCGCCATCAGCCGAGCCGATTTCGGCTTGCTCGCACAGCCCACCAGCGTCAACGCCGCCCCCGAGAGGAAAATCCGTCTTGAAAGGTGCATATGCCGTTCCCTGATATCGCATTGCGATCACGATTTCATGAGAAGGCCCAGCTGTCACGGGTGCAGCCGGGCCTTTTTGAGAATTAGGCGACAATGCGCTGGCGACACCGCAGAGGAACAGACTTACTGCGCCGGGCCAAAGTCAGCCACCGTGATAGCACCATCCCGATTGCGGTCGCGCATCGCGAACCATGTGTCGGTCCCGGCCACGAATTCTTCACGCGCAATCGTGCCGTCGCCATTGGCATCAAGCATCGCTAAGCCTTCGGCGGTAGGCATGTCACGCATCGCGCGAACCCCACCCTGACCGCGACCCATACCTTTGCCCATCCCCTTACCTTGCCCCATGCCGTTGCCCGGTCCCTTGCCCTGCCCCATCCCCTCGGGCTGGTTGTGGCCTGGGCCTTTGCCCGCCTCGCGCTCCATTGCTTTATGCTCATCGATCAACGCGATTTCATCGGCCGAATAGGTTCCATCTTCATCTTGATCAAACATCGTAAAGATATCGCCGCGCTTTTCGCGGGCCTCTTGCAGAGTGACCTTGCCATCTTCGTTCAGATCCCATTGCAGCATGAATTCCTCACCGGGAACGAACGCCTCTTGGCTGTCCTGAGCCAAAATCGGAGTTGCGGTAAATGC